>NZ_AYWC01000004.1:0-525718 GCF_000502615.1 Mesorhizobium sp. LNJC405B00
GTCGCCGGCGCGGCAGGTGCCGTCGCCGGAGCCGCAGGCGCCGCCGGCTTCGCGTCCGTCCCGTCCGGATTGCGGAAGAAGCGGAAGAACTCCGAGTTCGGCGACAGCACCATCGTCGTCCCGGAGTTGTCCAGCGCCGTGCCATAGGCATTCATCGACCGGTAGAAGTCGAAGAACGCCGGATCGCGTTTGTAGGCGTCGGCAAAGGTCGCGCTACGCTGGGCTTCACCTTCACCACGCAGGATTTCCGATTCCTTGCGCGCCTCGGCGACGATTTCCACCACTTCGCGGTCGGCGCGGGCGGTGATGCGCTGCGCGGCCTCTTTGCCGCGCGCTCTCAGCCGTTCGGCCTCGGCCAAACGTTCGGCCTTCATGCGGTCGAAGGTCTGCTGCGAAACCTCAGCCGTCAGATCGGTTCGGCGGATGCGCACATCCTCGATCTGCAGGCCGAGCGAGGTGGCGTCGGGCCGAAGCTGATCGCGCACTTCGCGCATCATCACGGCCCGCTCTTCCGAAAGCGCCGCCTCGAAGTCGCGCAGACCGTAGACACGGCGCAGCGCCGCATCGAGACGCGTCCTCAGTCGTGCTTCGGCCAGTGTGATCTGACCGGACACGGCTGAGCGGAACACCCGCGGATCCGAGATGCGGTACGCGATGAAAGCGTCGACCTCGTAGAACTTGCCGCCCGAAACCTGGACGCGGATGTTATCGAGATCGAAGCGCAGCACCCTGTTTTCGATCAACTGCACGCTGTCGGCGTCGAAGAAGGCGAAAGGCGCCTTGAAATAGATGCCGGGTTCATTCTTGACGTCGACGATCTCGCCGAACCGCAGCACGAGCGCCTGCTGGCGCGCGTTGACCACGAAGACCGAGGAGTAGAGCAGGAACAGAAGCACGGCCGCGATGACCGCGACGATGGGAAGACGATTGGCCATCACTGGGCTCCTCCCGTGGTCGCAGGCGCCGGCGCCTTCGGCTGCAGTGCCGGCAGCGGCAGATAGGGAACGACCCCTTGCCCATTGCCCTGTTCGACGATGACCTTGTTGGAATCCTTCAGCACCTTCTCCATCGTTTCCAGATAAAGCCGCCGGCGCGTCACGTCGGGCGCCTTGGCGTATTCGTCATAGACCGAGATGAAGCGCTGCGCCTCACCTTCGGCTTCCTGGACGACACGGTTCTTGTAGGCTGCCGCGTCCTCGCGGATCTGCGCCGCGGCGCCACGCGCCTGGCCGAGCTTCTGGTTGGAATACTGGTTGGCCTGCTCGACGAACTTGTCTTCGTCCTGCTCGGCGCGCTGCACTTCGTCGAACGCGTCGGCCACTTCACGAGGCGGCGCCGCGTCCTCGATCGAAACCGCGTTGACGTTCAGGCCGGCCTTGTAGCCGTCAAGCGTCGTCTGGATGATTTCACGCACCGACGCCGCAATCCCCTGGCGATCGTCCCGGAAGATGTCCTGGGCCGGTCGCCGGCCGACCGCTTCGCGCATGGCGCTCTCTGCGACCTGCTGCAGCATGCCTTCTGGGTCGGAGACGTCGAACAGATAGGCCCGGGGATCGGAGACCTGGTAGGCCACCGAAAACTGGACGTTGACGATGTTCTGGTCGCCGGTAAGCATCAGCCCCGACGAGTTGCCGCTCGTCGCGCCGCCACCACCGATATCGACGAGTTGTTCGGCGATGTTGGCCGTCTCGACGGTTTCGACGGGCCACCAATGGAAATGCAGACCTGGCTGCGACAGCTCCGCCTTCGGCTTGCCGAAGCGCAGCTCGACCGCAACCTCGTCCGGCTGCACGGTGTAGACCGCCTTGAACGCCCACAGCACGATCAGAGCCGCTGCGATCAGCGCAAACACGGCCGGGCTGGCGCCGCCGCCACCGGGCAGCGCGCGCCGCAGCCGGTCCTGGCCGCGGCGGATGATGTCTTCGAGATCGGGAGGTGACCCCGGCGGGCCGCTAGGCCCCTTCGGTCCCTGCCCCCAGGGTCCCTGATTGTTGCCGCCGCCGCCCCATGGGCCGCCGCCGCCGCTCTTGTCGTTCCAGGGCATGAATGTCCTTTCGCTTGGGATTCCCTCAGCGCCGACGTTGCGGCGCAAAATCCAGTTGTTCTTCTATAGGGACGCAGCGATGCGCTTTCAACGCGATCCGCTGCCGAGCATGTCCGTTTTGGACGTTCGCGACCCTTTTATCGTCTCAATGCACGCCGCGGCGTCGCTCGTAAACCGAATAGCGCGTCGCATGGCTGTCCTTTTCACCGGCCGGAACGTCCTGAGCGCTGACAAGGCGCCACAAATCCGGATCGATGTCGGGAAAATGCGCGTCGCCATCGACCGCCGCCAGCACATGGGTGACGTGCAGCCGGTCTGCCAGCGGCAGCGCCTGCGCATAGATCTCGCCGCCGCCGATGATGCAGATTTCGTCGACGCCGGCCATGCAACGCCCGCGCACCGTGGCCAGCTGGATCGCTGCCTCCAGCGAGTGCGCCACCTCTATGCCCTCGGCGCGCCAGGCCTTGTCGCGGGTCACCACGATGTTCAATCGGCCCGGCAGCGGCCGGCCGATGCCTTCATAAGTCTTGCGGCCCATGATGACGGGCTTGCCCATCGTATCGGCCTTGAAGCGCTTGAGATCGGTGGACAGCCGCCACGGTAAGCCGCCGTCGCGCCCGATGACGCCGTTCTGCGCAATGGCGACATAGATCGCGACGTCCATCAGTTGGCTCCCCCGGCGCCGTCATCCGACGGCTCCAAAAGCAATATGTCGATGTTGTGCTCGGGATAGAGATCCTGCGCCGCCGTCTCGAAGGTCGTCGGCCCGACCTTCTTGACATTGTCGCCGCAAAACGAGATCAGCGCTTTCGGATTGCCCTTGTCGACGGTCAGCTTGAACTTGCCGATGCTGCCATTGGCCCAGTTGCCGCCGGTGGTCAGGATATAGGCTATGCGGTTCTCGTAAAAATGCGGATAACCGTCGGCCTTCGCGGCCTGGCGCACCGCATTCTCGAAGCTGTCGTCCATGCAGTAGCGGGTCTTGTAGGTCGTGTATTGGCTGCCCTCGGTGAACTTGCCGTCATAGAAGAAACTCACCGACGACGTGCCGCCGACGCTCGGTTTGTAGCGGTGCGAGACGTGGACATCCTTGTTGGCCGGAAATATCGCGCGCCACCAATAGGTCGAGCGCAACTGCCACCACGGCGTATAGACCTTGTTCGCCTCGGTACCGTCGCTGCCCGTATCCTCGATGATGATGCCGCGGTTTTCCCAATCCTCGGCGACCGTTTTCGGCAGCTTCGCCAGGGCCGCCTTGGCCGCATCGCCGAACGGATTGAACGGCACGTTCTGCGCCTTCAGATCGGCGCCGATATCGATGCCGACAGCGAACACTTTCTGCTCGAGCTGCGGCTTTGCCGGCGCTCCGTCGATCGTCACCTCGAAGCCAAGGAAATTGTCGCTCTGGTTTTCCGGGATGGCCGGCATTTCCTCCGGATTGCCTTCGATGTCCGGCAGCGGAAAAGCGACGATGGCATTTACATCCTTGTTGGTGTTGTTGTGGAAGACGTAGTCGACCGTGATCTTTTCCGGCGAGATATAGAGGTCCTCGCTTTGCATCGACACCGCGTCGCTACGCGACAGGATCAGGCCACCTGTGCCGAGTTCGGCGGTCGTATCATTGGCCAGCGCGGGCACGGCTAAAAGCGCCAGCGCTACGGACAGAACATATTGCAACATCGAAGCCCCTCGCCAAGAATGCCGCGACCCTAGCCGTTTCAATGTGGCGTTTCAAAGCCTTCCGTCTCCCAGCAGGACGCCACAGTGTCTGGACACGCCAATCGGCGGTCTGGACTAACAGGTTTCGATCGGGCAGGAGTTCGCGTCATGCGCAAGCTTCTCGTCATCGGCATCGGCGCCGGCAATCCCGACCATATGACCGTGCAGGCCATATCAGGCCTAAACCGGGCGGACGTCCTGTTTATCCCCGACAAGGGGGCGAAGAAGAACGACCTTGCCGAATTGCGCCGCCATATCTGCGACCGTTTCGTCAGCAATCCGAAATCGCGCCGCGTCGAGTTCGACGTGCCGGTGCGCGCCGAGCCGGCGCCTTCCTATCGCTCGACCGTCGATGACTGGCACGAGGCCATCGCCCAGATTTATGAGAGCCTGGTCCGCGACGACCTTGCCGAGGACGGCTGCGGCGCCTTCCTGATCTGGGGCGACCCCTCGCTCTATGACAGCGCGCTGCGCATCCTCGCGCGCGTACGACTGAGGGGCAATGTCGCATTCGAACTGGAGGTCATTCCCGGCATCACCGCCGTCCAGGCGCTAGCCGCCGGCCACAAGATGGCGCTGAACCGCATCGGCGACCCCGTGCTGATCACCACCGGCCGCCGCCTCGCCGAACAAGGCATGCCGCACAATGCCGGCAGCGCCGTGGTCATGCTCGACGGCAAATGCGCCTTCAACACGCTGGCAGACAAGGATCTGATCATCCATTGGGGCGCCTATCTCGGCACACCGGACGAGATCATCGTTTCCGGTCGCCTGGGTGATGTCGGCGAGGAGATTGAGAGGACGAGAGAAGAAGCCCGGAAAAGAAAGGGCTGGATCATGGACACCTATCTGCTGCGTAAAGCAGGAGAGCCCGAGGAATAGCGCGCTCAAAGGTCGAGTTCCTTCGCGCCCCCCTCTGTCCTGCCGGACATCTCCCCCTCTAGTGGGGAGATTGGCCGTCACGGAGGATTTCGCCAATCGCCTAACAGATTAGCGCCCGTCTACGGGCTAGCTGATCTCCCCCCTTGCGGGGGAGATGTCCGGCAGGACAGAGGGGGGGTGTGACGGATCGCAAGCTTCAACCCTCACCCAGCATCGATCTCCGCCTGCAAGGCGTCCATATGCGTGGCCGCCGCTGCCGCCGCAGCGCGCTCGATAGCGCGAAAACGGCTGACGACTGCAAGGCCAACTGAGGTCAGCTGTGCGCCGCCGCCCTTTTTGCCGCCGGTCTGCGCCGCGACCAGTGGCTTGCCGAACACACGGTTCATATCTTCCACCAGATCCCAGGCGTGCTTGTAGGACATCTCCATGCCGCGTGCCGCAGCCGAGATCGAGCCGAAAGTGGCGATCTGCTCCAGCAATTCGATCTTGCCCGGACCTATGCGCCCGTCCGGATCGAGATTTATCCGCAGGCTCAGCGACGGCATCTCTTGTCCTCCACAGTCACACTAGCCCCTCTCGACCCATAGCGCTATTCCAAAACGATATAGCGGCTATCAGCCATCCGCTTCGGCCGGCAGCCCGGCGCCGGTGTTGGCACGGTCGAAACTGACCGTCTTGATCACCGCGAACACCTTGCCGCCGAGTTGAAGGTTCAGTACCTGCCTGGATTGTTCGGTGATGCGGGCAAGCACGGTTGCGTCATTGCAGTCGATGCCGATCTCGACCGTCGGCCCCTCGCCTGGGCTGATTGCGACGATGGTGCCCGGCAGGATGTTGAGCGCACTGAGACCTTTCGGCAGTTCGGTGGCGATCATCACGTCCCGGGCGCGGATGCGGATGCGTACAGGCGCGCCGACCGAGACCGCCAATTGCGGCACCCGGATTTCGCCCGCCGCCGAGCCGAGCACGGTCATCCCGAAGATCTCATCATGGCGCAGCACCTTGGTGTCGAGCACCGCGCCGCCCTCGGCGCGTTCCTCCGCCGGGAGCAATTCGAGCCGTTGCATGATCGCGCCGGTCGGACCGGAGGCTGCGACCTTGCCTTGCGCCATCACCACCACGTCGCTGGCCAGCCGCGCCACTTCGGCGACGGAATGGCTGACATAGACGATCGGGATCTTCGTCTCGTCGCGCAGCCGCTCGATATAGGGCAGGATCTCGGCTTTGCGCGCATCGTCGAGCGAGGCCAGCGGCTCGTCCATCAACAGCAGTTTCGGGCTGGCAAGCAGCGCCCGGCCGATCGCCACGCGCTGCTTTTCGCCGCCCGAGAGCTTTGCCGGTCGCCGGTCGAGCAGAGGACCGATGCCGAGCAGTTCGACGACCGCGTCGATATCCGCATAGCGCTCCGCGGGTGGCGTGAACCAGCGGCCATAGCGCAGATTGCCGGCCACGCTCATATGCGGAAACAGCCGCGCGTCCTGGAACACCATGCCGATCCGGCGCTTGTGCTTCGGCACGAAAATGCCGGCATCGGTGTCGACCAGCACACAGCCGTCGACCGCGATACGGCCCTTGGTCGGCCGGATCAGGCCGGCGATCACGTTGATCAGCGTCGTCTTGCCGGAGCCCGATGGCCCGAACAGCGCCGTCAGCCGCCCGGCGCTTTCGAAACGCGCGTCGACGGCGAAACCGCCGAGCCGATGGCTGATGTCCACCAGCACGCTCATTCGATGTCCATCCGCCGGCCGACGCGCCGCGCCAGCACTTCCGAGGCGACCAATGCGGCCATCGAGATGACGATGGAGATCAGCGTCAGCCTGAGCGCCCCGTCATCGCCGCCAGGCACCTGCGTGAAGGTGTAGATCGCCGAAGGCAGCGTCTGCGTCTCGTTGGGAATGTTGGAGACGAAGGTGATGGTGGCGCCGAACTCGCCCATCGCCTTGGCGAAGGACAGGATCGAGCCGGCGATCAGCCCGGGCAGGATCAGCGGCAGCGTGATGGTGGCGAAGACCCAAATCGGGTTGGCGCCGAGCGTTCCCGCCGCTGCCTCCATTTTGCGGTCGACCGCCTCGATCGACAGCCGGATCGCCCGCACCATCAGGGGAAAGCCCATGATACCGCAGGCCAGTGCGGCGCCGGTCCAGCGAAACGAGAAGACGATGCCGAAATGCTCGGCCAGGAACGCTCCCGCCGGCCCGCGCCGGCCGAAGGTAAGCAGCAAGAGATAACCTGTCACCACCGGCGGCAGGATCAACGGCAGGTGAACCATGCCGTTGAGCAGCGTCTTGCCCCAGAATTTTCCGCGGGCCAGCAAAAGCGCCATCAAGATGCCCGGCGGCAGGCTGAACAGCATCGCCACCGTCGCCACCTTGATCGACAGCCGGACCGCATTCCATTCGTCGGGAGTGAGGTCCAGCAGCCAGTTCATGCGTCAGCCGCTACCTTAATTGCTCGGCGTGAGCACGGTGAAACCCTGATCCCTAAACAGCTCCACCGCCTTGGCGGACTGCAGGCACTTCAGGAAAGCCGGGGTATCCTTGTCCTTCGAATCGGTGGTCTGGGCAACCGGATAGATGATCGGCGGGTGCGAATCCTCCGGGAAGGTGCCGACCACCTTGACTCCCTTGTCGGCATGCGCGTCGGTGGCATAGACGATGCCGAGCGCGGCCTCGCCCGTTGAAACCAGCTTGAGCGCGGCGCGCACATTCTCGGCCTGCGCCACCTTGCCTTCGACCGACGACCAGACGCCGAGCGATTCAAGTGCCGCCTTGCCGTATTTGCCGGCCGGCACCGCCTTGACGTCGCCCATGGCAAGCCTGCCGTCGCCAACCAGCTTGGCCAGGTCGAAGCCTTTCTCGATCCTGGTCTCAACCTTGGAATCCTGTGGCGCCACCAGCACGATCTGGTTGCCGAGCAGTTTCACCTCGGTTTCCGGCTTGGTCAGTCTCTTGTCGGAGAGGTACTTCATCCAGTCGAGATCGGCCGAAATGAACACATCGGCGGGCGCCCCGAGTTCGATCTGCTTGGCCAGCGCCGAGCTCGCGGCGTAGGAGACGGTCGCCGCTTCACCGACATCGGCTTCGCAGGCCTTGGTGACGGCGTCGAGCCCGTCCTTGAGGCTGGCTGCGGCAAACACGATCACCTTGTCTCCCGCGTGAGCCGCCGGCATCACGGCCATCAGAGCTACGGCAAAGCCGCCAATCGCGATTGCCCTCATACCAAAACCTTTGTGCCCCAACATGAAAACTCTCCCTGGGCTTGAAACCTGCTGGCTCGACTCCTGCCGACCGATATATCTGGATGAATATAACAAGGGAAGGCCGCCTCCTGCGAAAGCGTATGTTCGGCATCGATTGTTCTGGTTTGGACGTGCACCGAAACCCGGAAAGGAACTCCGATGAAGATCAGCGCCCGCAACATCCTCAAGGGAACGATCGTCGAGATCGTCAAAGCACCTCGCCTGTCCGCGGTGATGTCGGCGGCTCCGTCGTCACGCTTCGATCACCAACGAGGCCGTTGCCGATCTCAAGCTCGAAAAAGGCAAGCAGCCTATGCCATGATCAAGGCAACCGACGTCATGGTCGACATCGATTGAGGGTCGGAATTGATTGACGGTGGACGGATCAGACCGCGATCGGCGCCTTGATCGACGCGTCGGCAAAATAGTTTTCCAGCCGGAAATCCTCGAAGCGGAAGGCGAACAGGTCCTTCACCTCCGGATTGATCCACAGCGTCGGCAGCGCCTTGGGTGTGCGCCGCAATTGCTCGCGCGCCTGCTCGAAATGGTTGGAATAGAGATGCGCATCGCCCAGCGTATGGACGAACTCGCCGGGCTTCAGCCCGGTCACCTGCGCCACCATCAGGGTCAGCAGCGCGTAGGAAGCGATGTTGAAGGGTACGCCGAGAAAAATGTCGGCCGAGCGCTGGTAGAGCTGGCAGGACAGCTTGCCGTCCGAGACGTAGAACTGGAACAGGCAGTGGCAGGGCGGCAGCGCCATCGCCTCCACTTCGGCCGGGTTCCACGCCGAAACGATCAGCCGGCGTGAATTCGGATTCCTGCGTATCTCCTTCAGAACATTGGCAATCTGGTCGATCGACCCGCCATGGCCATCCGGCCAAGAGCGCCACTGCTTGCCATAGACCGGGCCGAGATCGCCATTCTCGTCGGCCCATTCGTCCCAGATCGAAACGCCATGATCTCTAAGGTATTTGATGTTGGTGTCGCCGGCCAGGAACCACAGGAGTTCATGGATGATCGACTTCAGATGCAGCTTCTTGGTGGTGGTGACGGGAAAGCCGCGCGACAGGTCGAAGCGCATCTGGTACCCGAACACCCCACGCGTGCCGGTGCCCGTGCGGTCGCCACGATCGGCGCCATTGTCCAGCACATGCTGCAAAAGGTCGAGATACTGGCGCATCGGCTTCGCCTCGATTCGGGGTTACCGCCATCATAACCGACTGGCCGCCGGCCGAACACAGCAAAAGGGACCAGAACGCGGCTTGCCCCATCTCTCAAGAGGTGGCGCTGCCCCTCACCTGCCTGCCGGCATCCTCTCCTCGTATAGGGACGGGGAGAGGGGCGCTGTCATCAGCGGTTTCGCCAATCACAAGCTTGTTCGAGAGAGAGAGCCAAGGCTGCGGTCAGCCATTTCTCCCCGTCACTATACGGGGAGAAATGCCCGGCAGGGCAATGAGGGGCGGTGCTGACCTCCGGTGAGGAGCAAAATCAAACGCGCGCTCTGCCTATCGGCAATAATCTCTACAAAGAGCCGAGCTTGCCCAGATCCTTGGCGACCAGATAGTAGAAAGTCACGCGGCTCTTGGAGCTGTCGGCGGCCAACGCCTTGCAGGTCTTCTCGATCGCTGAGTCGGCTTTCGCCCCGTCGGTCACGCCGAGTTTCTTGGCAACCCAGTTGGTCTTGACGCGCTCCAATTCCTTGGGGTCGGTGCAGGATACCAGCGAGGAATCGCGGTTGCGCAGCGCGATGCCCAGATGTTTCACAATCTTGGCAACCACATCGGCATTTGCGGCGGCGTCGTATTTCTTCACGTCTGCGAGATAATCGGCCATCAAATTTCCCCATGTCGGCGCCACGGGATCCGATCGATGAGGGCTGTGGCGCGCTGCCGCAACTTGTGCGCTCGGTCGATACTCCTCACCATCGCAAAGCTTCGGTTGAGACCGCGCGCGAGTCAACCCTCGGCGCCGCAGTTTGGTGCGGCCAAGAAGTGTCATTGCGGCCTTTCATTTTGTGCGCCCGCCCCCTATATTCGTTTTGTCGGCTTGACCGACTATGGCGATAAATGGGCGATGTAATAAGCCGTTCGGACCCGGGGGCGGTACCCGGCGCCTCCACCAAGAACCGCTCTGTGATCAGAGCGGCTGTTGCTGGGGGCGAAATAGGATCGACGAAGGTGTAAAGATCGTACTTTTGCCCGGCATGGTACCACCGTCATCGGGCTAAACCTGTAGTTGCAAATGACAACTATGCGGAAGCACGTCTCGCCGCGTAAGCGGTGCGATAGCTTCAAATCAAGCCCTAGAGGTTCGCACTTCTAGGCGGGGTTCGGAGGTACCTGGCAACAGAAACCTCCACTTCTCCCCTCCTCGATATCGTACGCTCAATGCCGGCTGCCGCTGGCCGGATTTCGCATGACGATGGGCCGCGAAGCCTACACCAAATTGAGCCATGAGCTGGTGCAATTTGCCGCTGGCGTCGGTCGAAGGCCGTGGTTCTGGCCGGGGCCGGATTACCCCAGACGTGAAAAAGGCCGGGATGACCCGGCCTTTCCGGTCGATTGCGGTCAGCTTACTCGGCCGGCGCTTCAACGGCTTCGCGCGAGCGGCCGAGCGTCAGTTTGGCCAGCGTGAACGAGATTACGGCGCAGAGCGTGATGCCGGCCACCATGGGCAGCGGCGTGCCGTCGAAGAAGATGCCGGCGACGCCCATCGCCAGCGCACCGATGGCGAAGTGCAGCGTGCCCATCAGCGCCGAGGCCGTGCCGGCGATCTCGCCATGCTCTTCCATGGCCAGCACCGACGTCGTCGGGATGACCAGGCCGAGGAAGCCGTAGCCGACGAACAGCAGTGCCGCCATCACATCGAGCCGGTCGACGCCGGTCGCCATGACTGCGAACAGCACCACCATCGTCGTGGCATAGCCGGTCACCGCCACCCAGACGACGCGCTTCAGCCCGAAGCGCTCCGACAGCAGTCCCGTCAGCTGCGACATGCCGATGAAGGCGACCGCATTGATCGAGAAGAACACGCTGTAGACGGAAGGCGACAGCCCGTAATGGTCGATCAGGATGAAGGACGAACTCGAGAGGTAGACGAAGAAGCTGGCGATGCCGAAGCCGGCGATCGCCACCAGGCCGAGGAAATTGCGATCACCCATGAGGAAGCGATAGCCGGCGAGTGCGGTTCCGAAGGAGGAACCGACGCGTTCTTCCGCCGGCCGCGTCTCCTTCAGCGAGGTCGCCAGCAGAATGGTGGCCAGCAGGGCCGCGCCCGTCACCGTCCAGAACACGGCGCGCCAGCCAAAATTCTCGATGATCTGGCTGCCGGTCAGCGGCGCCAGGATCGGCGACACCGAAAACACCAGCATCAGCAGCGACATCAGCTTGGCGGCTTCGGTGCCGGTGTGCAGGTCGCGCACGATGGCGCGCGGCACCGCCATGCCGGCGCTGGCGCCCAGTCCCTGCAGGAAGCGGAAGGCGATCAGCCATTCGATGGTCGGGCTCATGGCCGAACCGATACCGCCGACCATGAACAGCGCAAGGCCGCCGTAAAGCGGCAGCTTGCGGCCGACCATGTCGGAGATCGGTCCGACGACGATCTGGCCGAAGCCCATCGACAGGAAGAAGATCAAAAGGCTCATCTGAACGGCGGCGGTGCCGGCATGCAGATCCTCGCCGATCGAAGGCAACGCCGGCAGATACATGTCGATGGCGAAGGGGCCGATAGCGGACAACAGGCCGAGCACGACCGCGATGCGGAGGAATTTGGGACTCATGGTAAAGGCTTCTTTCAAGTCTGGTTGGCGCCGCCAACGCGACGACTAACCCTAGGACGTTCCATCCCGTTGAAATCCGACGGCTCAGCGAGATTATTCGTCTCTACGGAGCGAATTCACCATTTATTGTGTCCACAAATTTAGACAGCCTTGTCTAATTCGTCAATCACCTCTATATAGATTTCTATGAAGCTTGCCGTTTCTCCTGACATTTTCCCGCCACGCGGCCACGAGGCCAAGCGTATGTCGATTATCGATGCGGCGGCTTCGGTCTTTTGCCGGGAAGGCTTTGCCGGCGCCAATATCGACCTGATCGCGGTGGAGGCCGGCGTGTCGCGCCAGACCATCTACAATCACCACCGCGACAAGGAAAAGCTCTTCATGGCTGTGGTGCGCGATCTGACGGAGCGCTGCAATGCCGGCATCTTCGCCACCTTCGCCTCTTTCCCAGACCAGCCGAAGGATCTGGAAGCCGACCTGATCGGCTTTGCCGTGCGCATGAATCAGAACTGCATCTGCAACCGCGACGGACGCTTCCTGCGCAAGCTGATCCAGACCGAAGGCGAGCGCTATCCCGAGGTCTTCGCAGAATGGCGCGACCAAGGGCCGGGCCGGACCTGGCCCGCACTTGCCGCCCGTTTTGCCCGCCTCGCCCATGCCGGCCATCTCGCGGTCGACGATCCCGATGTCGCCGCACGCCAGTTCCTGGCGCTAGCCAACGCCGAACTGCAGACCACCTTCATGCTAGGCGGCATGCCGTCGGAAGACGAAGTGTTGCAATCCGCCACCCACGGCGTGCGCACATTCCTGCGCGCCTTCGGCAAGCGCAGATCAGCGGCAGCGGTGGAAAAACAGCTGGCCAGCGCCTGAACGCCAAAGCAGGCGATCAAATCGTCCGTTACGGGCTTCGCTTCGGCGCATCAGCGATCTATATCCGGTTTACGCCGCGCTCAAGCTTGATTACAGCTATGCGGACGATTCAACGGAACCCGACCAGCACATGGCCGACGACCACATCCGCTACGACATCCTGGCCCAGGAGGCATTGCGCGGCGTCATGCGCAAGGTCCTGGCCGAAGTCGCGCGCACCGGCCTTCCCGGCAATCATCATTTCTTCATCACATTCCTGACCGGCGCGCCGGGCGTGCGGGTGTCCTCCAGGCTGCGCGAGCGCTATCCCGAACAGATGACCATCGTCATCCAGTTCCAGTATTGGGACCTCAAGGTGACCGATACCGGCTTCGAGGTCGGGCTGTCCTTCTCCGACGTGCCGGAGAAGCTGGAAATCCCGTTCTCGGCCGTACGCGGCTTCTACGACCCATCGGTCAATTTCGAACTCGAATTCGACGTCAAGACCGACGTCCCGGCGGAAGACGATGCAGCCGCCCAGCCGGCTGCCGAGCCTTTGGCTATCGTCTCCGAGAAAAAGCCGAAGGCCGAGAAGAAGGCAGCTGCCACTGAGGCGGAGAAAAAGCCCGCCGTGGCCGATGCCGCCGCCGGCAAGGGCGCCGACGTCGTGTCGCTCGACGCCTTCCGCAAGAAGTAGCGGGACGGTCGGCGCGACATGGGCGAAATCGTCAACCTTCGCCAGGTCCGCAAGCAGAAGGCGCGCACCGAAAAGGAAAAGCTCGCCGGCGAGAACCGCGCTCTGCACGGCCGTTCCAAAGCCGAAAGAACTCGTGACCGTCTGACATCGGACAAGGCCGAAAAATTCGTCGCCGGCCACCGCCGCGAACGCCCGGAAGACCAGGGCGATTGATGGACCGCCTGCGGTGAGCCCGGTCGAAAAACGCTCGGTGACCATCCGCGGCCATCGCACCAGCTATTCCCTCGAAAAACCCTTTTACGACGATCTCCTCGCCATCGCCGCCGCGCGCAAGCTGACGCTTGCTGCCCTGGTCGCCGAAATCGACGAAACAAGGCCGCGCGATGCGAATCTGTCGTCGGCCCTCAGGCTCCACGTGCTGGACTGGGCCAAGCGCGACGCCAGAACTTCTTAGGCCTTTATGACCGCGTCCTGTTTCTTGCGGCGGGTGCCAAATCCCAGGAGCGTCGAGCGATCACGTTCCTCGGCAAGCTTCTTCGACCGGACGCGCATCAGATCTTTCCAGCCGACATAGCCGACCAGCCGCGCGTCCTCGCGCGCGACAACCGGCAGATGCGAGACATTGGCCATCAGCAGCTTGTCGGAAAGCCCCTCGAGATACTCGTCCGGATAGGCAAGCGTGAGCTTGCCGCCGGCAAGCAATTCGCCAAGCGTCGTGGTGCGGTGCTCGCCCGCGCGCCTCCAGCGCAGGATCGCCGGCGGATCGATGACGCCAAGCACCTGGCCGTCTTCGCTGACGACGGGAAAGCTCGGATGCCGCGTCTGGGGCGCGGTCAGGAAGGCGGCTGCGCCATGGAGCGTCATCGTCGCCGGCACGCTCTCCACCTGCGCGGTCATGACCTCGCGCACCCTGGTGAGCGCGAACGGATCGACACGATATTCTCGAACCAGATGATGCCCTCGCCTGGCAATCTTTTCCGTCAGGATCGACCGCTTCATCAACAGCACGGTGACGGCGTGAGCGGCCGCGCAAGCGGCGATCAACGGCACCAGCACATGGGTGTTGCCGGTGAGTTCGACCGCAAAGAAGGTCGCCGTCAGCGGCGCGCGCATGGTGCCGCCCATGGTCGCCGCCATCGCCAGCAACGGCCAGAAGCCGGGCGTCGCCTCAGGCAGGATGCCGGCGAGAACCGCGCCCATGGCGCCGCCCATGATCAGCAGCGGCGCCAGCACGCCACCGGACGTTCCAGAACCGAGCGCCACCGACCAGATGATCGCCTTGACCACCAATAGGACAAGTGCGGCCGTGGCGATCAAGCGACCATCGAGCATGTCGGCGATGTTGTCATAGCCAACGCCCAATGCCTGCGGCTCGATCAGTCCGCCAATGCCGACTACCAGGCCACCGATCATCGGCCACCACATCCAGTGTATCGGCAGCTTCTGGAAAGCGTCTTCGCAGGCATAGACCATCTGGGTCAGCAGGCCGGACAAGAGCTCGGCGCATATCCCGATCAGCACCCAGCCGCCCAGGCCGGTGAACGAAGCCTCCATGCTGCCCTGGAACGGGAAGATCGGCCCCGGCAAATGCAGCATGGTGCGCTCGACCTCGGCAATGATGGCGGCAACCGCCACGGGGATGAAGCTGCGCGGCGTCCATTCGAAGAGCAGCAGTTCCACCGCCAGCATGATGGCCGCGATCGGCGTTCCGAACACGGTGGTCATGCCTGCCGCCGCGCCCGCCACGAGCAGCGTCTTGCGCTCATTGTCGCTGACCGGCAGCATCTGCGCGATCAGCGAGCCGATGGCGCCGCCGGTCATGATGATCGGCCCTTCGGCGCCGAACGGACCGCCGCTGCCGATCGAGATCGCCGACGACAGCGGCTTGAGGATCGCCACCTTGGCATCAAGCCGTGAGCGACCGAGCAGGATTGCCTCGATGGCCTCGGGGATTCCGTGGCCGCGGATCTTCTCGCTGCCATATCTGGCCATCAAGCCGATGATCAGCGCGCCGATCACCGGAACGACGACCGCGGCGTAACCGAGCGGCGTGTCCTGCAGCTTCAGATTGGCAAATGAGAATTGGCCGAAATAAGCGATGTTGGTGGCAAGCTGGATCAGCTTAAGCAGCGCAATACCAGCAAACAGTCCTGCGGTTGCAACCACCACGGCGATCGCCGCGATCAGCAGCACGCGCGCATCGGTAGTGAAGTCGCGCAGGTGATTTTCCGAGGATTTCATATGGCGTCCAGCTTTCCGACGACGCCACGCGCGCCATCCTGTTGTCGGGCCGCTATGTATCGTAACACGATATAAATGTTCAAGGCTGTTCGCGACCGCTTTACCGCGTCATTTTGGACAACGACTGCGCGCCGGCCGTTGAGCTTTTCAGGCAAAGGACGATAGAGATCGGAAATGACCGTGCCAAAGAACCCACGACCAGCCATTTCGCAGGCCGACTACCAGCGCCTGTCCGAATTCCGTTACCTGATCCGGCGCTTCCTCGAATTCAGCCAGACCCAGGCCAACGATGCCGGCCTGACGCCGCGCCAGCACCAAGCGCTGCTGGCGATCAAGGGCTTTCCGGATGGCGGGCCGGTCACGGTCGGTGACTTGGCCGAGCGCCTGCGCATACGCCACCACAGCGCCGTCGAGCTGGTAAACCGCCTAGGCGAGGCAGGACTTGTGATCCGGCATCAGGACAAACACGACCAGCGGCGCGTGTTTTTGCGCTTGACCGAACACGCCGAAGACCGTCTTGCCGAATTGTCCGCCGCGCATCTCGATNTCGATGAGCTCAAGCGCATCGAACCGATGCTGGGACGCCTGCTGACCCGTCACAAGCAATAGTCCGCAAGTCGCGGACCGATGCCGTCGGCGATGCGGGTGCCTAATTGCCCAGCGACTTCAGCAGATTGTCGACGGAGAACGGATTTGTCCTGGGCTTCGGCGGCGCCGGGGCCGAACCGTCACTGACACCGGGAAGTGAGCGGTCGACCTTCGGCGCCTGCTCCTGAGCCTTGCGCTCGGCCTCCAGCTTGGCTTTTTCCTGCGAAGCGATCCGAGCCTGTTCGGCCTTCTTCCGTTCGTCCTCGGCCTTGGCGGCGTCTTCGGCAGCCTGCTCTTCCGCCTGCGCCTTCGCGTCCGCATCCGCCTTGGCCTTTGCGTCAGCCTCTGCCTGCGCTTTCGCATCGGCATCGGCCTTTGCTTCGGCATCCGCCTTGGCCTTGGCATCCGCTTCGGCCTGTGCCTTCGCATCGGCCTGTGCCTTCGCCTTGGCGTCGGCCTCGGCTTTGAGCCGTGCCGCTTCCTCCTGCTTGCGCAATTCCTCGGCGGCGTTGTCGCGCTCGGTCTGCAGGGCGGCGTAGTAGCGCACCTCGCGCCGCAGCCGCTGCTTCTCGAGCAGTGCGGCCTGCATCGCCTCGACCCGCTGCTGCTCCTTTTCCAGCGCGCGCTGGGTCAAAAATTGCGCCAGCGGCTCGCTGTCGAACTGCTTCTTCAGCGCCCCGAACGGCCCATCGACGCTGAAATTGACCGTCGGATCGGAGCCGATCAGCGCCTCGTCGCCAGGCTTGTAGGTGACAGCGCCCTTGGTGGCGACGGTGCCGGTGTTGAGGTCGGCCGTGATGTCGGCAGACAGCGTCGCCGCCTGGTTTTCGAGTTTCATCGGTGGTGCCCGCAACGTGCCGCCGGCGACCGTGAAGGCGATGTCGGCATCGCCGGCAGCAAAGCTGCCGTCGCCAGCGATCTCAGGTGCAAAGCCCGCGGTCTTGGCCACGTCGATGTCGCGCCCGATCGCATCGGCCTTGGCAATCAACGCGCCGAAGGCATCGGGATTGACGCCGGCAATGGTGAGGCCTTTCAGCGCCGCCGTGCCCGAGCCGGAGAGTGCGGCAATCATCGCGTCGACCGATTTGCCGCTGGTCGACAGCCCTGTCGAGAAGTCGCCGCTGCCACTCAAGCCGGCAGCCGGCAGCACAGTCGCCAGGTCGGCGCCGGCAAGCCTCATCTGCCCGGAGAACAGCCCCGTGCCGTCCGTGTTCTTCAACTCGAACAATCCGGTGAGCGCGCCGCCGAGCAGTTTTGCCTTCAGGTCCGAAACGCGGATGCCTTCCTGGTCCAGTTTCAACGACAGCGACGCGTCATAGGCTGTCGCCAGCGGTCCGGCGGCAAGCGTCGCCGTCGTCAGGTCGAGATCGGCGCTGAACGGCAGGCTGGATTTCTGGCTGAATGGCGCCGTCGGCCAGTTCGCGTTGCTGCTGAGGAACGACTGGTCACCGAACAGCGCAACCGCAATCGGGTCGAGGTCCAGTTCGTCGAGCGCCAGCGCACCGGCAAAATGCGGCAGCCCCTGCTTCGCATCGATGTTGACGTCGCCCGAAATCTCCGACTCGTTGATGGATCCGCTGAGGCCGCTCAACACCAGCAGGCCGTTGCCGAAATCGGCATCCGCGCTGAGCGAGGTCGAGGTGCCCGTTCCCATACCCGGCAGGCCGGCGCCGGTCGTCATCAGCCAGGGCTCGATATCGGAAGCGTCGAGGCCGATCTTGCCCTTGGCGGTGGCGCCTTGCGGCGTCTGAGCGACGGTGCCGTCGAACGTCGCCTTGAAGTCATCGGCGGCGAAATTGAAGCTCGTCGCCAGGCCGCCGCCGAGTGTGCCTTTGGCCGAAATATCGGTGCTTGCCTGGCCGAGCATGCCGAGCGGCAGCGCCGGCAGGCCGTAGAGCGCCAGCAGCACGGTGGCGTCGGGATTTTTGGCGTTGAAGGTCAGCGTCACCGGCGCGTCGAGCAACTGGCCGACGGCACCCTTGCCCGACAGCGACGCCGAAAAGGCCGAACCGCCGGCCTTGCCTTGTCCGCTCACCGCCAGCCCGGTCGTGCCGTCGCCATTGTCGGCGGCGCTCGCCACCAGATCGACGCGCGCGTCCTGGAACAGTTCAGGATAGGCGGCCGTGCGGCCAGCCAGCCCCTTCAGCACCTGATTGTCGGGATAATGTTGCGCGGCAATGTCGATCAGCGGCTTCAGATCGACGGCGACCACCGAGGCATCGAGCTTGCCGGTCGGGCTTGCCGGAAAATCCTTGATCCGGCCGGTGGCGCTGATCGAGGCGCCGGCAAGGCCGCCAATCGACAGCCGGTCGATTTCGAGCAGCCCGTCGCGGAGCCGGAGCGCTGTGTCGACCGTGTCGGCGGTGAGCCCGCCGGCATTGACCGGCCCTGCCTTGATCTGAAAATCGAGGTCACGGTCGGAAAAGCGGTTGGCGCCCTTGTCGCTGACGAAGATCGAGGCGAAGGCCGTCAGCCCGTCAACATCGAGTTCGCCGCCCGCGAGCCGCATCAGCACCGAGGACTTGGCGTCGTCGGGCTGGCTGGAATCGATGCGGCCGGTGAACTTCGACTTGCCGAGGATCAGTTCGAGATCGCTGAACGCCTGGCGCTTCTCCGACAGGTCCACCTTGGCCTTGAAGCCGGCGGCCGGCAGCCGGCGGATCGCCTCGTCGACATCTTTGGACAACCAGGCAGCAAAGCCGGAAGGCTGCGCCACCGCCAGCAGCATGGAGCCGCTGAAACCGAAATGATCTTCGACGCTGAGCATGCCGCTGGCTTCCAGCGTCGTGCGCCCGGGCAAGGTCGCGGCCAGCGATTTCACCGACCAGCCGCCCTCGACCGGCTCGGCCGAGAGATGCACGTCGCGCACCGTGGTGTCGCCAGCCACCACCGCCGGCAGCTTGACCTCGACAGTGCCGGCGATGCTCGGCTTCGGCAGTTCGAGCAGCGCCTGCTCGATCCCGGCAATGCGCTGGTCCAGCGTCAGGCCGGCGCCCTTCTCAGCGCCCACCGCCTCGTCCAGTTGCACCTGCGCGCCATTGGCCTCGATGGCGAAGTTCGGCCTAAGGCCGAGATCGACCGAAGCCTTGCCGTCGGCTGTGTAGGGATTGTCGAGCGGCCCGGTCTCGAAGCGGAATTCGTCGACGCCAAGCTTCTGGTGGTCGAGCGAGAACTTGCCGTTCAGCCTGAACCCCGGATCGGGTTTGCCGGCGCTGATTTTGACGCTCTCGCCATCGCCGCCGCGCAGTTCGGCGCTGTTTTTGTCGTTGCCGGAAATCTTGAACTGGCCGGAATAGACGGCAGCCCCATTGACGATGCCGGCATTGCCGTCGGTTTCGATGACCAGTGGATAGGCATCGGGATCGACCTTGAGCCTCAGCCGCATCTGGCCGCTGCCTTCGGCCTTGCCGGTCGAAGCCGCAACCGTCGAACGCAGTCCGTCGAGCAGCAACGTTCCGTCCATGCGCCACGGCCCGGCCAGCGACTTGGCAGAGATGGTCGAATTGATCTCGGAAATCAGATGGCTGCGCCCGCCTGCGGCATGGCGGAGCGCAATTTCTCCCTCCGTCACCGTGAGCTTCTCGATCGAGATCTGGTTGAGATCGAAGGGCGAGGACGGCCGTATCGCCCAGTCGACCGTGCCGTTATCGGCGATGTCGATCGTCGCCTTCGGATGCACCAGCCGCATGTCGAAAATCAGCACTTCGCCACGCAGGAACGGCGCCAGTTCCGCGTCCATCGAAAAGGTCTCGACGGTCATTGCCGGCTGGCCGCCGGGGCCGCCGGCGACCGTGACGTTTGAGAAGGTCACCGAGGGGAACGGCAACAGCCGCGCCGTGGCGTCGCCTTGCACCGTCACCTTGCGGCCGAGAATGGCGCTCGCCTCGCGCTCGAATTGGGCGCGGTACCCAGTCCAATCGACAAAATACGGCACCACCAGCGCCGCTACCAGCACCAGCACAAACAAGCCACCGAAGATCACGAACAGGCGTGCGAGCATCAGCTCCGAACGGGTTGATTGAAAGTCAGCCGCACTCTACCCGCATCAGCGTGTCGATAAAGAGGCAATTCATCCAGAGTTGCTTGATCTCTGATGTATCTGGAAGAGCAGAGATTTTTGGACGCCTTTGACCGCGGTCCGGCCTGTGCGTAAGAGACTATCCTGCCATGGCCCGTCGGTGATATTCGTTCAGCAGCACCACCATCTCCTCGGGGGACAATGTCCAGCCCTGGGTTAATGCGGCTTCGGCGCCCAGGCTTTTGGTCACGCTGCCCATGACGGAGCTTTTCTTGACCCCCGGTGCGAAATTGTACCCGATCATATCGCCTATCCTGCGCCGGCGATGGACGACGAAGAAGCTTTCGATATCCTTCCAGGGGACCAGCTTGGGCGATCGAACAAGGCCTCCGCCGAGACTGAAACCTTGTCCGTTCAGCACCAGAATCTGCGGCCGCACAAGCTGCCAGGCAAACACCAACGCGACCAGCCCGAAAAAGGCCACGCACCACCAAAGGCCGGCGGTGTCGCCGTCCTCGGAGACATAAATCAGGAAAGCGCAGGCCAGGACAAAGAAGAGGCTGGCCGACAGCAGTAACAGTGTCTTGCCAAGCGATGCCCTTATAATCAGAGTATCCATTGCCGCTCCTCACATTTCGGCTATGCAGGTAATATCTTGCCTGGGTTCATGATGTCTTGCGGGTCGAGCGCTTTTTTTATGGAGCGCATGATGTCGACAGCATGGCCGAGCTCATGGCGCAGGAAGCCGATCTTGCCCTGGCCGATGCCGTGTTCGCCGGTGCAGGTGCCGTCCATGGCGATCGCCCGCATGTTCAGCCGCGAGACGAATTTCTCCGCCAGCGCGATCTCTTTGGGGTCGTTGACATCCATCAGCACCAGCACATGGAAATTGCCGTCGCCGGCATGGCCGACGATCGGCGCAACCAGGCCCATCTCGGCAATGTCGGCCTCGGTTTCGGCAACGCATTCGGCCAGCCGCGAGATCGGCACGCAGACATCGGTCGACAGGCCCTTGGTGCCCGGCCGCAGCGTCAGCGACGCCCAATAAGCATCGTGCCTGGCCTTCCAGAGTTTCGTGCGCTCCTCGGCGACGCTCGTCCACAGGAATGGCCCGCCGCCATTGTCTTCAGCAATGGCACCGAAGGTTTCGGCCTGTTCGGCGACACCGGCATCGCTGCCGTGGAACTCGACGAACAGGCACGGGCTCTCGGGGTAATCGAGCTTCGAGTAATTCTTCATCGCCCGCATCTGCAGTCCATTCACCAGTTCGATGCGCGCCACCGGAATGCCCATCTGGATGGTCGCGATGACCGCGTTGCAGGCCGCCTCGAGGTTTGGAAACGGGCAGACGCCGCCGGAGATCGCCTGCGGAATGCCTTGCAGCTTCAAGGTCAGCGAGGTGATGATGCCGAGCGTGCCTTCCGAGCCGACCAGAAGCCGCGTCAGATCGTAGCCGGCCGAACTCTTTTTCGCCCGCTTGCCGGTCGTCACCGTCTCGCCATCGGCCATGACGGCCGTCAGCGACAGCACGTTTTCACGCATCGTGCCGTAGCGCACCGCATTGGTGCCGGAGGCCCGCGTTGCCGCCATGCCGCCGAGCGAAGCATTGGCGCCGGGATCGATGGGGAAGAACAGGCCGGTATCGCGCAGGTGCCGATTCAAATCCTCGCGCGTTACGCCAGGCTCGACCGTGCAGTCGAGATCCTCGGGGTTGACCGACAGGATGCGGTTCATGCGCGAGGTGTCGACCGAGATGCCGCCACCCGGCGCGTTGGTGTGGCCCTCCAGCGAGGAACCGACGCCGAAGGCGATGACCGGCACGCGGTGCGCGGCGCAGGCACGTACGATCTCTTGCACCTCTTCTGTCGTCTCCGGGAGCGCGACACCGTCAGGCGCCTGCGTCGGAATATAGGTGGTGGTGTGCGCATGCTGCGAGCGGATCGCCGCGCCGGTCTGGAAGCGTTCGCCGAACTGCTGCTTGAGGATGCCGAGCACCGCCGCAATGCCTTCCTCGTTGCGTTCGACCGGATTGAGGTCGCTCAGAGCCATGAATTCCTCCGCGAATGGACCAGCGTCCATGCTTGTTATGCGATTATGGATGCACATGACGCAATTCCAGGAAAAGTGTGAAGCGGTTTTCCGTCCGGGATTGCGTCAAAACAAAAACTAAAGCGGTTCACCGTTTCCGCGAGACGGTGAACCGCTCTAGTCTCAGCGGCCACGCCCTGTCCAGCACCTGAACTCGGTCCAGCACCAGAACAAGGAAGTTTCCATGCCCATCCCTGCCCCCTTCGTTTCCAAACCGATGGACATCGAGAAGGACTGGATCGACTACAACGGCCATCTCAACATGGCCTATTACAACGTGTTGTTCGACCGCTGCTCGGATGAGGCGTTCGAGGCGATGGGCATGGGGCTGGACTATGTCAAAGAGCGGCGCCTGACCATCTACACGGCCGAAGTCCATGTTTGCTATGTCCAGGAACTGCACCTCGAACACAAGGTCGTCGTATCCTTCCAGCTGATCGATCACGACGACAAGCGGCTGCGGGCCTACCAGGAAATCCGCCATGTCGATGGCTGGCTCGCCGCCACTTCCGAAACCCTGTCGCTGCATGTCGACATGTCCGGGCCGAAAGTCGCGCCCTTCCCCGCCGACGTGCAGGCCAAGGTGGAAGCGATGCGCGCCGCCCACTCTGCACTGCCGATGCCCGAACGCGCCGGCCGTTCGATCGGTATTCGCCGCAGGACCGCTTGAAGCGCTGCTGCGCCCGCGTTAACCTTACCAAGGTTTTAACGTGAACAAGCCATTTGAGCCATTGAACGACTCAGCGGACCGTTTGAGAACGGTGCCATGCGAGTTGCGATGCGGGCGGCGGGCAACAGGCGGTTCGAGGAACGTGCATGAAAACCGACATCAAGGTCGAGGTGGACAGGCTGGCTGCCGATCCGCGCATCACCGACTATGATTTCTGGCGCTCGTTGAAGAACGTCAACAACGAGATCTTCCACATCGCCAACAACAACGAGCCAATCCCCTTCGACATGATCCGCTGGCGCGCCATCCTGAAGCAGGCGCGCATGAAGCGTGGCCACGCCTGACGTTTCCCCTGCTCTGAGAAGCCGACACTGGCGAGCGCCGCCACGGACAATTGCGACCTGATCATTTCCAAAGGTCTGCGCCAGCCCCGCTTTCAGCGAATCGGCTGCATCCGACAACCTTCAAAAACCGTTCATTTCGACAGTTTGCGCAACCGGCGATTCGGTTTCGCAAACGGCTGCCTGCGACAAGAAGATCAAGATTGAACCAATTCCACGTCTAAGCCGTTGTGACCCCTGAAAAACGGCTTGGAGTGAAAGCATGGACTGGAAAAGGACCAGGGAACCGGCCGACGCATGGCACATGACGGACAATCTGCATGCCGAGCACGGCAAGGGCGATCCGTTCGCGGCCGCCATCCGCGCCACCCGCATGTCGATGGTCATCACCGATCCCCGTCAGGCGGACAATCCGATCGTCTTTGCCAATGACGCGTTCCTGCGCCTGACCGGCTACGAGCGCGACGAGGTCATGGGCAAGAACTGCCGCTTCCTGCAGGGGCCAGAGACAGACAAGGCAGCTGTGGCTAGCGTGCGCGACGCGATAGCAGCGGGAACCGATATCGCCATCGATCTGTTGAACTACCGCAAGGACGGCTCGACGTTCTGGAATGCGCTCTACATCAGCCCGGTTTCCAACGACAAAGGCGAACTCCTGTTCTTCTTTGCCTCACAGCTCGACGTCTCGGATCGCAAGCGCTCGGAGGATCGCATCACCGCCGACAAGAACCGTTTTGAAAAGGCTGTCAAGGAACGCACACGCGAGCTTGAGGCCGCCCTTGAGGCGCAGACCACGCTGCTGCACGAGGTCGACCATCGGGTGAAAAACAACCTGCAGATGATCTCCTCGCTGATCATCATGCAAAGCCGGGCAATCAAGGATGAAGCGACGAAGCGATCCCTGACCACCATGCTGGAGCGCATCGAGGCGCTGAGCACTGTGCATCGCCGTCTCTACCAGTCAAAGGATGTCAGCCGCTTCGATGTCTCGGATTTCGCCAGGGATCTGGTCACCGACCTGCTGACCGCATCGGGGCGCGCCGAGATCAAGCCGACGCTGGACCTCGAACCCATCGTCATTCCGGCCGAAAAAGCCACGCCTGTTGCCTTGATGGTCAATGAGCTTGTCACCAACGCGCTGAAGCATGCCTTCAAGGAAAAGCCGGACGGCACCACCGCGGGGCGCATCGGCATCAAGATGAGCCAGCCCGACGGCCACTTCAACATCGAGGTTTCCGATGACGGCGTCGGCATGGCCGAGGCCAGTGGCGATGCTTCTTTCGGCATGCGGCTGATCAAGTCGCTTGCCCGTCAGTTGCATGCCGACATCGAATGGCGCGACGCCGGCCCGGGCACAAAGGTCGTCATCTCGATGCCGAACGAACCGCAGCAGAAAGGGAAGCTGTCATGAACGAACCGCTCAAGGTCCTGATCGTCGAGGATGAGGCGTTGCTGGCGATGGAACTGGAAAGCCTCGTCGAGGAAGCCGGCCACAGCGTTGTGGGTTGGGCGACATCGTTGGCCGAAGCAAGAGGTATGATTGATACCGCCGATGCCGATATTGCCTTTGTCGATATCCACCTCGCCGACGGACCAACCGGGGTCGAGGTTGCCGAGCATATCCGCGAGGGTAACCGTTCCATGGTGGTGTTCATGACCGCCAATCCAAAACGCATCCCCGACCATTTCGCCGGCGCGATCGGCGTCATCGCCAAGCCCTACACGATGAACGGACTGGTGTCGGCGTTGCGCTATCTGCAGGAGGGCGTGCGGCGCCCGCCCCCGGTCTCGGTGCTGCCGGCCGGTTTTACGCTGTCGCCGGCCTATGAAAGCGTATGGGCGTCGTCGGCGGCCTGAAGCTTACGCCAGCTTCTCCTTGAGGAAAGCGATCGTCCGTCCCCAGGCGAGATCGGCTGCCTTCTTGTCATAGCGCGCGGCCGAGGTGTCGTTGTTGAAGGCATGGTTGACGCCGTCATAGACATAGACGGTGTATTCGACATGGGCGGCGTCGAGCGCCTTCTTGTAGGCATCGATGCCGGCGTCGATGCGCTCGTCCAGCCCGGCATAGTGCAGCAACAGCGCCGCCTTGATCTTCGCCACATCCTCGGCCTTCGGCTGCATGCCGTAATAGGCGACGCCGGCGGCGAGATCGGGCGCGTTGACCGCCAGATTGTTGACCGTGCCGCCGCCCCAGCAGAAGCCGACAGCACCGACCTTGCCGTTGCCGTCCTTCTCGCCCTTGAGATAGGCGATGGTCGCCACACCATCGGCGGTGACCTGGCTGGCGTCGAGCTTGGTGAACATGTCGCGCGCCTTGTCCTCGTCGGCGGGCGTGCCGCCGAGCGGCGACAGGAAATCCGGGGCCAGCGCCACGAACCCCTCCAGCGCAACGCGCCGCGCCACATCCTTGATATGCGGGTTGAGCCCCCTGTTCTCATGCACCACGATGACGGTGCCGAGCTTGCCGGACTGGTCCGCCGGCCTGACAAGATAGCCCTTCATCTCACCGCTGCTGCCGGAATAGGTGATATCTTCAGCCTTCACGCGCGGATCGTTGTCGGCGACGATTGCCGCCTGCGCCGAATTCGCCGCAAGCAGCGGCGCGATCGCGGCCGCCGCCGCGCCCGATCCGGCAAGCCTGGTCAGCTGTTCCATGAAGCGGCGGCGGTCGAGCGTCAGATGCGTGTATTCGTCATAGGCATCGATCATCGCCTGGGTGATGGCAGGTTTGGCAGGTTTGACGGCTTCGGCGGTGGGTTTCGTCATGGCGTGCTCCTCGTTAGGAGATGATCTCACGGTCACTCCGGGATGACTCGCGGATCAAGATAGGGTGCAAGCTCGCACGGTCCAGTCTCGGATGGGTGACGCTTGCGCCATCGAACGATGCGGCGGCCCCGCGGAACGCGCCCATCACATTTTGGTCATTTCAGAGAATGTCGATGGTGCCGCCACAATATGGAAGGAAGCTGATGATGGTCTCGCTCGTAGCGGCGAGCCCGACGAGAAGGAACAACGCCATGACCTTGTCTACTCCGATCCTTGCAAGCGCGCTCGTGCTTGCTGTTGCTGCCTTGCTGGCAATGCGCTCCGCTGCTGCCGCAGCCGCCGCTCGGATGGTGAATGTCCGCGTCGACCGGCGTCGGCCGTCACCACGCTGATCCAGCAGGCCGAAACAGGGCCGCAGCTAACCAATGAAGTACTGGGCTCCGTGCCCAGCCTCAAAGGCCATCTCTTACGCAAGCTGACCAAGGCTGCTGCTGCCCCTCATCGCCCTGCCGGGCACTTCTCCCCGTATAGTGACGGGGAGAAGGATGCCGTCATCGATGATTTCGCCAATCGCCAGCGTTGCAGGAAAGGGCGCCAACGCTGAAGCTGCCCCTTCTCCCCGTCACTATACGGGGAGAAGATGCCGGCAGGCAGATGAGGGGCGGCGCGACATTGCCAGAATATCTGCCGGGCCGATCACCTACCTAAGTCGCATCGCTGCTACTTCGGCAGCGTATAGGCCATCACATAGTCGCCCGGCTTGGTGCCGACCGAGCCGTGGCCGCCGGCGACGATGACCACGAACTGGCGGCCGTCGGCGACGGTGTAGGTCATCGGCGTCGACTGCCCACCGGCCGGCAGCCTGGCCTGCCAGAGCTGCTTGCCCGATGTCAGGTCATAGGCGCGCAGATAGTCGTCGACCGCCGCGCCCAGGAAGACGACGCCGCCGGCGGTGATCATCGGCCCGCCAATGCCGGGAACACCGACCTTCAGCGGCAAGGGCAACGGCGTCATGTCATAGACGGTGCCGTTGCGGTGCTTGTAGGCGATCTTGCCGGTTCTGAGGTCCGCTCCCGCCACATAGCCCCATGGCGGCGCCTGGCAGGGCACGCCGAGCGGCGACAGGAACGGCCCCATCACCACCGCATAGGGTGCGCCCTCATTGCGGTTCAGCCCCTGCTCGCTGCCGCGCCCCTCATCCGGGGGCGGCACCTGGTCGCGCGGAATGAGCTGCGATTTGAACGCCAGATAGGTCGGCATGCCGAACATCACCTGCCGCACCGGATCGACGGCGACACCGCCCCAGTTGAAGGTGCCGAAATTACCGGGATAGACCAGCGAGCCCTGCACCGATGGCGGGGTATAGCGGCCCTCGTAGCGCAGACCCTGGAATTCGATCCGGCAGGCCAGCTGGTCGAACATGGTGATGCCCCACATGTCGGCGCCGGTCAGCGGCCTCGGATTGAAGGAGAGATCCGAGACCGGCTGCGTCGGCGACGTGTGATCGCCCTCGACAGCGCCGCCCGGCGCCGGCACTTCCTTGATCGGGATGATCGGCTCGCCGCTGCGCCGGTCGAGCACGTAGAGGTCGCCCTGCTTGGTCGGTCCAACCAGGCCCGGAACGACGCCGGCAGCGGTGGTGATGTCGACCAGGGTCGGCTGTGCCGGCACATCCATGTCCCAGAGGTCGTGATGCACGGTCTGCCGCACCCAGCGCACTTGTCCGGTGGCCAGATCGAGCGCGGTGATCGAGGAGGAAAACTTCTCGACATTGGCGCTGCGGCCCATCCCGAGCTGGTCCGGCGTCTGGTTGCCGAGCGGCACATAGAGCAGGCCGAGCTTCTCGTCGGCGCTTGCCGTCGACCACATGTTGGGCGAGTTGTGGGTGTAGGTCTGGCCTGCCGCCAGCGGCGTTGTCTGGTCCGGATTGCCGGAATCCCAGTTCCACACCAGGGCGCCGGTGTCGACGTCGAAGGCCCGGATGACGCCGGACGGCTCTTGCGTCGAATAATTGTCGTTGACCGCGCCGCCGATGATGATCTTGCCGCCGGCAATCAGCGGCGCCGAGGTCGAGTAATAATAGCCCGACTTCGGATACGGCATGTTGGTCAACAGATTGAGCGTGCCGGCCTCTGCGAAGGACGGGCAGACCTGGCCGTTGGCGGCGTCGAGCGCGATCAGCCGCGCATCCGAGGTCGGCAGATAGACGCGCGTCGCGCAAGGCTGGCCGGCGGCGATCTTGGCATCGGCATAATAGGACACGCCGCGGCAGGTCTGGTGCTGGCGGTCCTTGTCGAGCTTGATCTTGGGATCGAAACGCCATTTCTCCTTGCCGGTGGCGGCATCGATGGCGATGGCGAAATTGTGCGGCGTGCAGATATAGAGCGAGTCGCCCACCTTCAGCGGCGTCACCTGGTAGGTGGTTTCGCCGACATCGTCCGGCCCTTTCACGTCGCCGGTCTGGTAGGTCCAGGCCGGCTGCAATTTGGCGACATTGTCGGGCGTGATCTGGTCGAGCGGCGAATAGCGCTGGCCAAATTGCGTACGGCCGTAGAAATGCCATTCGCCCGGAGGCACATTGCCGCCGAGATCGGCAGTCGGCGTCACCTTGTCGGCGCTGAGGTCGCCGGCGATGTCCTTGGGATCGGCCGTCATCGAATAACCGGCGACGGCGAGCGAAGCCAGCACGGCCAGAATGAGCGGCGCGCGCGCGTCGGGGCCGGTCAGGCCCCGTCTTGCCCATGGCGTCAGCAGCCACAGCGCCAGAAGCACGATGATGCCGCCGCGCGGTCCGAGTTCCCACCAGTCGAAGCCGATTTCCCACACCGCCCAGGCCAGCGTGCCGAGCACGATCGCCGCGTAGAGCCAGAGCGCCGTCGATTTGCGCCGGAAGAGCAGCCATGCGGCGATCAGGAAGGCGAGACCGGTGATGACATAGTACCAGCTGCCGCCCAGCATCACGAGCCAGACGCCGCCGCCGCCAAGTGCGAGGCCGATGAGGAACAGGATGAGGGAGGTGATGACGACATCCAAGACGATACTCCTTCGACTGATGCGCATTCCGCGACGCGGCCATGGGCAAAGGTATGCCAATCCTGCCCCCGGCGGTACAACCTTCTCCCGGCCGCCGTGCCTGTCAAGCCGCCGGGGAGCGATCCATGGCGAAACCAAAAGGCCATGCCGCAGGCTCTCTTGCGTAACAGGGCGTTTTTCGAGGCCACACGCCAAGGTGGCAATCCCGCCTTGCCGGCATCCGGGTTTTCCAGCAGTCTGCTTTGGACCAACCATCAGGAGCAACCAGAGTGACGTCATTCGCCTCGCCTCTGACGCGCGTAGTCCTTGTCCTCTGTAGCTTCGTCGCGCTCACGGCCGGCACGGTGGCCGCGCCGGCACAGACGCTTAGCGAGATCAACAAGGCAAACGGCTTTCACGAGATGCTGATGGGCATCGGTCCCGGCATCGCCGCAGCCACGAAATCCATACCCGAACCGTTACCGGCAAATTTCCAGGACGCCTTGTCGGTCGCGCTGGAAGGCGCCTTCGACGCAGTCAAAATGGAGACTGCCATCGAATCGCGGATGGCGGACAGGCTGTCGGCCACCGATCTGTCCGACCTCGCAGCGTTTTACGCTTCCCCGTTGGGCAAGCACGTCACCGCTTTGGAAATTCAGTCGTCTGGCCCGGAAGGCAGGCAAAGCAAGAAGACAGAGGGCAAGCAAATCCTCGCCGAGCTTCCGACCAAGGATCCTGCCCGGCTCGAATTGTACCGCAAGATCGTCGACGATATCAGCGCTGTCGACACCGGCGAGGCGATAGCGCTGAACATGAGCTACGCGATGGTTACGGGGATGCTGGGCGCAGCCGGAAAGCCTCTGTCGGACGAACAGATCATGGCGCTGGTGCGTCAGCAATCCGTGAAAATTCGCCAGAACATCGAACAGAATGCCATGCAGGGTAGCGCTTATACGTACCGGGATCTCCCGCTCGGCGATCTCAGACTGTACTCGACATTCCTGGAGTCACCCGCGGGCAGCCGCTATTACGACCAGATGCTGACGGCCTTTGGCATGGTGATGACAGAGGAAGCGCGCTCGTTCGGACATCGATTGTTCGTCGCGCTCGGTTACCGAAAGGCCTGAGCCGCAGTATCAGGCACTTTAGCAGAACAAAACGTAGACACTTCTGGTCTTTCGCTCCCGAATCACTACATTCGGGGGAGATGTCCGGCTTTGCGGAAGACATGCCCTTTTTTGACGAACCCAATGCGCGGCCCGCGGCCCCGTCGGGCATAGCCGCGCGCGCCATGGCGGCCCGCAGCGGCCCCAACAGCGGGCCCGATTATCTCAACGGCCTCAACCCCGAGCAGCGGCTGGCGGTGGAAACCACCGAAGGCCCGGTCCTGGTGCTGGCCGGCGCCGGCACCGGCAAGACCCGCGTGCTGACCACCCGCATCGCCCATATCCTGGCCACCGGCAGGGCTTTCCCCTCGCAGATCCTGGCGGTGACCTTCACCAACAAGGCCGCGCGCGAGATGAAGCAGCGCATCGGCCATCTCGTCGGCGAAGCCGTCGAGGGCATGCCGTGGCTCGGCACCTTCCACTCCATCGGCGTCAAGCTCTTGCGCCGCCACGCCGAGCTGGCCGGGCTCAAATCCGATTTCACCATCCTCGACACCGACGACGTCGTACGGCTGATCAAGCAGCTGATCCAGGCCGAAGGCCTCGACGACAAGCGCTGGCCGGCCAAGCAGTTCGCGCAGATGATCGACGGCTGGAAGAACAAGGGCCAAGGCCCCGCCGACATTGCCGAGGGCGACGCGCGCAGCTTCGCCAACGGCAAGGGCCGGGAACTCTACAAGGCCTATCAGGAGCGGCTGAAGACGCTGAACGCCTGCGACTTCGGCGATCTGCTCTGCCACCCGATCCGCATCTTCCGCGCCAATCCGGACGTGCTGAAGGAATACCACAAGCGCTTCAAATACATCCTCGTCGACGAATACCAGGACACCAACACCGCGCAATACATGTGGCTGCGGCTGCTGGCGCAGCGGCCTACCTCCCCCTCGATGGGGGAGGTCGCGCCNTGGCAGCGCCGGCGCCAGTCACCCCTCCCCGCCGCTTCGCGGCGACCCTCCCCATCCAGGGGAGGGTAAAGCGCGATCGGCCGAAGGCCGCAAGCCCGACCGGGCGTCCGAGCCGTTGCGAGGCGACTCCCGCGACGCCGAAGGCGCGCAAAAAAGAGGGGGCGGAAGGCCCGCGCCGGCAGGCGCGGAACAGCCCGTGAGCGTGAATATTTGCTGCGTCGGCGACGACGACCAGTCCATCTATGGCTGGCGTGGCGCCGAGGTCGACAACATCCTGCGCTTCGACAAGGATTTCCCGGGCGCCACCATCATCCGGCTGGAACGCAACTACCGCTCGACGGCGCACATCCTCGGCACCGCCTCGCACCTCATCGCCCACAATGAGGGTCGCTTCGGCAAGACGCTGTTCACCGAGAAGGTCGCCGAGGACGACGAGAAGGTGCATGTTCACGCCGCTTGGGATTCCGAGGAGGAAGCCCGCGCCGTCGGCGAAACCATCGAGACCTACCAGCGTGCCAAGCACAAGCTGAACGACATGGCCATCCTGGTCCGCGCCTCCTTCCAGATGCGCGAATTCGAAGACCGCTTCGTCACGCTCGGCCTCAATTACCGCGTCATCGGCGGCCCGCGTTTTTATGAGCGCATGGAAATCCGCGATGCGCTGGCCTTTTTCCGCGTCGTCGCCCAAGGCGCCGACGACCTCGCCTTCGAGCGCATCGTCAATGTCCCCAAGCGCGGCCTGGGTGAAGCCACCATCCGGCAGATCCACGACACGGCGCGGAGCTTGCGCATCCCGATGCTGGAGGCCGCGGCCAAGCTCGCGGAAAGCGATGAGCTGAAGCCCAAGCCGCGCGCGGCCTTGCGCGAAGTGGCGGCCAATTTCGAGCGCTGGCAGAAGGCGCTGGAAACCACGCCACACACCGAGCTCGCCGAGACCATTCTGGAGGAGAGCGGCTACACCGACATGTGGAAGAACGACCGTTCGGTCGAGGCGCCGGGCCGGCTGGAAAACCTGAAAGAGCTGATCCGCTCGATGGAGGAGTACGAATCGCTGCGCTCCTTCCTCGAGCATGTCGCGCTGGTCATGGACGCCGAGCAGAACGCCGAGCTTGACGCCGTCAACATCATGACGCTGCATTCGGCCAAGGGCCTCGAATTCGAGACCGTGTTCCTCCCCGGCTGGGAGGAAGGCCTGTTTCCGCACCAGCGCGCGCTGGACGAAGGCGGCCGCTCCGGCCTGGAGGAAGAGCGCCGTCTCGCCTATGTCGGCCTGACCCGGGCCAAGAAGAACCTGCATTTGTGGTTCGTCTCCAACCGCCGCATCCACGGCCTGTGGCAATCGACCATCCCGTCGCGCTTCCTGGACGAACTGCCGGAAGCCCATGTCGAGGTCGCCGAAAACGGCAACTCCTATGGCGGCTACGGCAATACCTATGGCGGCGGTTCGTTCGCGTCGGGCCGTGGCGGCCAGGGCGCAGGACGGCAGAACCCCTACGGCGCCTCGCGCTTCGACAATGTCGGCGCGGAAAAATCCGGCGCCTTTTCCAACACCTATGCCACGCCCGGCTGGCAGCGCGCGCAGGCCAACCGCACCGAGGCCACCGACCGCAACTGGGGCTCGCGCTCCGGCCATCAGGTCGAGCGCATCGGCTATGGCGAGACCGACAGCGGCTACGGCGCCGGCCGCACCTCGGTCAAAGGCCGCACCATCGACGGCGAACTGGTCGCCAAATCCGTCGCCGACACGCCGTCAGCCTTTAGTGTCGGCGACCGCGTCTTCCACCAGAAATTCGGCAACGGCAACATTTCCAACATCGAAGGCAACAAGCTGACCATCGACTTCGACAAGGCCGGCCAGAAACGCGTGCTCGACGGGTTCGTCGCGGCGGTGTGAGCGCCCGCTTGTCCTGTTGTCCTACAAGCGACCACATTGTTGTAGTCTGGCGGAGCCCTCCCCGCATCGTCATCCACGGGCGGAGCAAGGAGCGTAGCGACGCAGCGTAGACCCGAGGATCCATCCCGCGTCTTCAACGCGTTGCCACGGTGCGGAATCCTGCGCAGCTGCACTCCAAGGTCGCGGAATGGATTCCAGGGTCTACGCGACGGAGCTTCGCTCCTGCTCCGCCCTAGAATGACGAAGCGACGGGCGTCTGCCCAGTCGTCGGGGCATGCGGTCCGCAACATGAGCGTCCCCGTCAATTTAGCCCGCCCCTCACCTGTACCGCGCCTGGTTCCACTTGTGCCCCAGCAGCGACAGGATGATGATCAGCCCGTTGAAGAACTGGACGTAGAAGCCGCTCAGGCCCGCCGCCACGACGCCGGTCTGGATGAACGACACGGTGACCGCGCCGATCGCTCCACCGGCAACCGTACCGATGCCGCCCCAGGTCGGCGTGCCGCCGACGAACACTGACGCCAGCACCGGCAGGAGATAGCCGTCGCCCGCGGTCGGCCACCAGGTGAAGTTGATCATCACCGAAAACGTGCCGGCGATCGCGGCCCCGATGCCGGTGAAGATGAACACTTTCACCCGCACACGCTTGACGTCGATGCCCATTTGCTGGGCGCTGTCGGGGTTGTCGCCGACCACCCTCACCTGCGCGCCGAAGCGGTGGCGATTGTAGAGCATCGCCGACAAAATGACGAAGGCGAGCGCCCAGAAGACCTGCACCGGAAAACCCCACACCTGACTGGAGAAGATGGTGTACGCCCAGCTGTCGCTGAGACCGGTCAGCGCCGTCGACCTGCCCTCGTTGATGATCTGGATTAGGCCGCGCAGCAGGAAATTCATGCCGAGCGTGGCAATCAGCGACGACAGCCCGCCATAAACGACCAGTGATCCGACGAGAAAGCCGAGCAGCGTGCCGGTGATGAGTGCGGCAGCAATGCCGAGGAACGGATCATAGCCGGCCTGCACCACCAGCGCGAACACCCACGAGGCAAAGCCCATGGTTGCGGGAAATGACAGGTCGATCTCGCCGCAAGTGACGACGAAGACCAGCGGTACCACCACGAACAGCGCAACGGGCAGCGTGGTCAGCACGGATCTGTAGAGATACCAGGTGGTGAACACGGTTGGGTTGGCGATCAGGAACGCCGCCATCATGATGATGAACACGGCGAGGGTGCCGAGCGCTGCGCGGTTGTCGATGACGAAACCGCGCAGCCAATGGTCGGACGGGTGCTTCCACTCAGGCCGGGCTGCCTTGCCGCCGAGCGGGCTCTGCAGATCGGGTTCCATGGTCTTGCTCATCGTGCTGCCCTCTCCGCGTCGCCGGCCTCGTGCAGCCCCGGCAATCCTCCGGGATGCGCAACGTCTTCCATGAAATTGATCAGCTCTTCGGCCGACTTGACCTCGGTGCGATCGGCGGTCAGCGCCACCTTGCCGCGGTCAATCACCACGAAGCGGTCGGCGATGTCGAAGACATGGTGGATGTTGTGGCCGATGAACAGGATCGAACGGCCGCTCGCCCGCACCTGGCGCACGAAATGGAAGACCTTGGCGGTCTCGGTCAGCGACAGCGCCGTCGTCGGCTCGTCGAGGATGATCAGCTCGGCCTGCTTGTAGATGGCGCGCGCGATCGCCACGCCCTGGCGCTCGCCGCCCGAGAGCTGGCCGACGATCGAGTGCGGCGTGAACACCTTCGAGGTGAAGCCGATCTCGCGCATCAGCCGGCTCGCCTCCTCTATCTCTTTATTGACCTTCAGAAAGCCCATGAAGCCGGTGAGTTCGCGGCCCATGAAGATATTGCGCACAATGGTCTGCTGCACGGCCAGCGCCCGGTCCTGGAAGACCGTCTCGATGCCGGCGTCGCGCGAGCGTGCCGCACTCCAGCCGGTCACCGGCTTGCCGCGCACCAGGATCTCGCCGCTGGTCGGCTTGACGACGCCGGACAGGATCTTGATCAGCGTCGATTTGCCGGCGCCATTGTCGCCGATCAGGCCAACCACCTCGCCGCGGTCGACCGAGAGATTGACCCCGCCCAGCGCATAGACCTGGCCATAGGATTTGCTGATGTCGCGCAGTTCGATGATGCGTTCGGCCATGGCGATCCTCGCTCCTGTGGTATCATCCCGGCCTGGTGCCGGCGGTCCTGCCGGCCGGGCTTGCGCCCAGCCGGCAGTTTGGGAGGTCAGCGCAGCGCCTGCTTGGCGAGCTCGGCGACGATCTCGTAATTCTGCGGCGTGACGAAGCCGGCGCCAGTGTCGACATTCATCGGCGCCAGGCCCAGCACCACCTGCTGGCAAAGGCTGAGGATCGGCAGATAGCCTTGCAGAAACGGCTGCTGATCGGCCGTTAGTTGCACCCAGCCGCCCTTGAACGCCTCGACGATCTGCGGGCTGGTGTCGAAGCCGAAATTGAAGATGTCGCCCGGCTTGCGCCCCGCCGCCTGCATGTAGGTGGCGACGTTGCCCAGCATCTGGCCGCCGGGATAGCCGACCGCCTTGACGTCGGGATTGTTGAGCAGGGCCGCGGTGATCACCGGTATCGCCAGATTGGGGTCGGACGCCCATTCGCCGCTCGGCGGCGACGACAGCTGGATGACCTCGACGCCGGCTTCCTTGAGTGCTGCCACCGTGCCGCGCTCGCGCGCGCCGCGGGCCTCGTTCTCGAACGGGCCGATCATGATCGCCTTGTCGCCGGACTTGAGATTGCCGAGCTTGAACGCTTCGACGCCGAGCGCGCGGCCCTGCTGCTCCTGCTGGGCGCCCACATAGCCGCCGCCGAACGCAGCCACCACCGTCGGCACCGGCACGTTCTGGTACATCATCTTGATGCCGTCCTTGTGCGCCTGTTCGGCCAGCGGCATGATCGCGGCGTCGCCGGGATGGCCCATCATGGCAATGCCGTTGGGCTTCACGGCGACGGCCTCGCGCAATTGCTGAACCATCTTCTCGACGTCCCACTGCGAGAAGATGTAGTCGACCTTGGGTCCGAGATCGGACGCCGCCTGCTTGGCGCCATTGTAGACGATGGTGCCGAAAGCGTCGCCCTCGGCGCCGCCGACGAAAAAGCGGATGTGGACATCCTTGCACCACTGGGCGTCGAGCGCCTGCGCCGGCAGAGTGGAGATGGCAGCGCACAGCGCCGTGGCGGCGGCCACGACGGTCGAGCGCAGAAGTGTCGTTCTCATTGCGATGCTCATGCACGTTCCTCCCTTTTGTCCTCGGTGAGCCGAGGGGTTTCGTCGTTCGCCTGTCGGCAGTGCTTGTCGGCAGTGCTTGGCAATCTGTCAGGCCGGCTCCTCCCACCGGCCCTCGGTCACGCCGGGTTCGGCAGGTAGGTCGCTCCTCCCCGGCATTGCTTGAGGTATTCCAGCCCGCGCACCTGGCCTGTGATTTCGAGGTCGCCGCGATAGACCGGGTCGTGCCAGCCCTCGATGTCGATGGCGCCCTTGTAACCGGCCAGCCGCAATTCGCTGATCACCCGCGTCCAGTCGCTGTCGCCAAACCCGGGCGTGCGCATCTGCACGAAGGGCAGCTTGCCGAACACGCCGTGCTCGCGGATCACATCCCAGCGCACCGTCGCGTCCTTGCCGTGGACATGGAAAATGCGCGGCGCCCATTTGCGGATCTGCGGCATCGGGTCGATGAGGTAGACAAGCTGGTGGCAGGGCTCCCATTCGAGGCCGAGATTGTCGTCGGGCAATTCGTTGAACATCAACTCCCAGGCATCGGGATTGTGGGCGATGTTCCAGTCGCCGGCCGCCCAGTTGCCATCCATGGCGCAATTTTCGAAGGCAATGCGCACGCCCTTGTCGGCGGCGCGCTTGGCCAGTGGTCCCCAGACCTCACGGAAGCGCGGCAGGCTGTCGGTCAGCTTCTTGCCGCGAAGGCGGCCGGTGAAGCCGCTGACCGTCGAGGCGCCGAACAGATGCGCGTTGTCGATGACGGTTTCCCAGGCCGCGAGCACGCCGCGATCGACCTCGCCATCCTCCAGCGGATTGCCGAACACGCCGATCGACGACACGGCGACATCGGCATCGCCGATCGCCTCGCCAATCTCACCGGCGAGCCGCGCCAAATCCTTGCCGCCCAGCGTCTGCCAGAAGAAGGGCTGGATGCTCTCGAAGCCGAGCGGCAGAATCTCTTTGATGTAGGCGGCCGGGTCTTCGAGATTGGCCCGCACCATGGTGCCGATGCGGATGTCGAGAAGCGGGTTTGGCATCATGATGCTTCCTGTGTGATTGCGACGCGCCGTCCGGTCTCGGCGCTTTCGATGGCGCCAAAAACCATGGCCAGGCTTTTGATGTTGTCGCTGCCACGGGTTTCCGGCTCGCTGCCGGTCTCGATGGCGTGGATGAAATCCTTGATGATGCCGAGATGACCGCCGACGCGGTCGGCGGAATCGAGCGGCGGTACTGTGATGGGCTGGGTCAGGTCGAACAGGCCGTCGCGGACCGACAACACAACCTCGGCCTTCAGTCCGTCCTCGCCGTCCCAGACCAGGCTGCCGTGCTCGGCGACGATGCGCCACGTGCTCTCCCAGCTGGTGCGGAAGCCCGCCGCGCACCAAGAGCCTGCGTAGGTGAACACCTTGCCGCCGCCGAGATCGAAGATAGCGCTGGCCGACGATCCCTGCCGGTACCAGGAATTCGCCGGCTCCCATTCCTGGCAAAAGACGCCGGCGGGATCGCCGCCGACCATGTAGCGGGCGGCGTCGAAAGTATGGATCGCCATGTCGAGCAAAAGCACATGCGCCATCTCCTCGCGGAAGCCGCCGAAATGCGGCGCGACGAAGAAATCGGCATGGATGCTGGTTGGCTTGCCGATGGCGCCGGAGTCGAGAAAGCGCCTGATGCGCCGGACATTGGCGACGTAGCGGCGGTTCTGCACGACCGCATGGATACGCCCCGCGTTACGTGCCGCATCGACGATGGCGCGCGCATTTTCTGGAGTATCGGCCAGCGGCTTTTCCGTCAGCAGATGGCAATTATGGGCAAAGGCGGCAAAGGCGACATCACGCCGGGCGGCTGGAACCACGACATCGAACACCGCGTCGGGCCTGGTCTGGTCGAGAACCTGATCGAGGCTGGTGCCGATGACGGCGCGATCGAGCCCGTATTCGCGTGCCCTCGCCCGCGCCCGTTCGGCGTCGAGATCGACAAGTCCGACAATGGCCAACCCGCCGATCTGCCTCGCGGCATCGAGCCAGGCCTTGCTCATCGCACCACAGCCGACGAGGACGGCATTCATCATCCGGCATTCCTCCCGTCCGGTCCCTCCAGACCGAATGTCACGGCATTTCCGGCATCACCGTAAACGCTTTTCCGTAAACGTTTACGAGAACACACCCGATGGCGTAGAATGTCAATCGGCTGCCAGCGAAAATCATCCCGAAGCCTTGGCCTGGGCGGCAGCCGGTGCTAGCCAAGACAGGGGGAGAACTGTCCTTGGCGTCCAGCATCCATGACCTCGCGCGTCACCTGAACATTTCGATCGGCACCGTGTCGCGGGCGTTGAACGGCCGCGCCGACGTCAATGCCGACACCCGCCAGCGCGTGCTCGCCGCCGCCAAGCAATTGAACTATTCGCCCAACCAGTCCGGCCGCAGCCTGCGGCAAGGCACCACCCATTCGATCGCCTTCATGCTGCAGCCGCATCCGGGCGACCAGCAATATGGCGAACCGTTCTTCATCCCGTTCCTGATCGGTCTGCAAGGCCGGCTTGCCGAGTATGGCCTGGATTTGATGGTCGTCATGGGTGAGCCCGGTCAATATCAGCAGGAGAGGCTGCGCCGCGTTGTTGAGACGCGCCGGGCCGACGCGGTCGTGTTGGCCAATACACGGCGGGAAGACGATCGGATCGACTATCTCAGCAAGGCCGGCTTTCCCTTCGCCACGCTTGGCCGAAGTCAATCCGGCGACGACACCTATCCTTCGCTCGATATAGATTTCGAGAGGGCGGGTGATGAAGCCGTCGACCGGCTGGTCGCGCGCGGCCACCGCCGCATTGCCGCCATCCGCCCTTCGCTTGATCTCAACTTCGGCTACCTGTTCCTCGACGGCTACCGCAAGGCGCTGGAGCGGCATGGCATCGAAGTCGACCCCGGCCTGATCGCTGACGGCTTCATCAACGAGGCCGGAGGCTACCAGGTGACGCCGCGCGTGATGCTCTCCAAGGACCGGCCCACAGCCATCATCTTCAACAATGACGCAATGGCGCTCGGCGGCTGCAAGGCACTGGCCGAAATGGGCATCAGGCCCGGCCACGACATCGCGGTGATCGTCATCGTCGACACGCCGCTCTGCCGTTATTTCTCGCCGGCGCTGACCGCCTTCCGTCCGTCGCTGGAGCCGATGGGCCGGCGGCTGGCCGAAATGTTGCTGGCCTCGCTTCCCGCCTTTGCCGGCCCGGAAGGTCCGCGCATCATCCGCGAAGTCTGGCCGCTGGAGCTGATCGCCCGCGACAGCGATTGATCCGCCGCGGAAGGCCGGCGGGCCTCAATCCACCTTCTTCTCGCCCCGCTCGCCGGCCTTAACGATGTCGCCGGTGGTGAACAGGATTTCCTTCAGTTCCGTGCGCCAGTCTTTCTTCTGGCGCAGCAGGAATTCCAGATCCATGCCGAAATGCTTGAACTCCTCGCCTTGCGCGTTCTTCATGATCGCCTTGGCCTGAGGGTCTTTCTCGACCGACATGCGCTGTTCGTACCAGCTGATCGCCTCGGCCTCTTCGATCAACGAGGTGATCATGCGGGCAAAGGTCCGCACCTCCTGCGTCAGTTCTTCCGGTGGCTCGTGATACTGATCGAAACCCATTTATCCCTCCTGGGCCCGGGGCTCGACCGGCCATCGCAGGCGACGCTTGGGCTCGCGTGCAACGGATCAGGCTGGAAAATGGTTCCGGAGCGCGTGCGACACGGTCTGTCACGCAACTATCATCTTCGCGTCCTAGACCGCTCATCGGTGGGCGCGGCATCGTCGATTGCGGCGGCTTCGTCATCCGGCCGTTCCGGCCCGTTCCGTCACAAAGAGGTTATCCCATGAAAAATCTGCACCGAACCGTGTCGCTCGGCGCCGCGCTGGCGCTGTTTACCGCCCTGACCCCTGCCCTTGCCGACAGCACCGCCACCGTTGGTGGCTTCGTCAACAAGGGCCTGGTCGGCGTCGGCCGCATTCCGGCCGATCAGAAGGACAAGTTCGGCGAGACCTTCGGCTCCGGCTCCGGCATGTCCATCGACGCCGCAAGCTGGACCCGTGGCGCGGACGGCTACAAGGGCTCGCTCTGGTTGCTGCCGGACCGTGGCTACAATGTCGTCGGCACCACCGATTACCGGCCGCGCCTCAACACTATTCGCATCGAGTTCACGCCGGTAGCACTAGGCGCCACGCCCACCTCCGGCCAGGAACAGACAGGCGTCAAGGCGACGCTTGCCGATTCCCTGCTCCTCACCGACGACAAGGGCGCTGACGCCACCGGCCTCGATCCGCTCAACGGCGTGCGCGCGGCCAATGGCGACCTGCCGATCCTGCCCGAGGCCAATGGCAAGCTGGCGCTCGACAATGAGGCGATCGCGCGGCTGCCCGACGGCACCATGTTCATCTCTGACGAATACGGCCCCAACATCTACCGCTTCTCGGCCGACGGCCATCTGTTGTCGGCAACGCAGCCGCCCGCCGCTTTGGTGCCGATGCGCAAGGGCGCGCCGAACTTCGCCTCCGACAATCCGGGCCCCGGTGCAGCCGAACCCGATCCGAAGGATCCCGAAACCGGCCGCCAGAACAATCAAGGCCTCGAAGGCATGGCGCTGACGCCGGACGGCAAGTCGCTGATCGCTGTGCTGCAGTCGGCGCCCCGCCAGGATGGCGGCGATTCGCCCGCGACGCGCCAGAACACCCGTGCGCTGGTCTATGACGCCTCCGACCCGGCCCATCTCAAGCTGGTGCATGAATATGCCGTGCCGCTGCCGGTGTTCAAGGACGCCAAGGACAAGACCAAGGTCGCCGCGCAGAGCGAAATCGTGGCGCTGTCCGACAAGACCTTCCTGATGCTGGCGCGCGACAGCGGAAACGGCCAGGGGGTGAAGGGCGATACTTCGCTGCTGCGCCAGATTTTCGTCGTCGACGTCTCTGGCGCCACCGACATTGCCGGCGGCGCCTTCGATGCCGCCGACAAGCCGCTGGCGCCCAAGGGCGTGCTCGACCCCTCGGTGACCCCGGCCAGGCTGACGCCGTTCATCGACATCAACGACAACAAGGAACTTGGCCGTTTCGGCCTGCATGACGGCAAGCCCAACGACAAGAACAATCTGTCGGAGAAGTGGGAAGCAATGTCTGTGGTCAGCGTGCTCGATCCGGCGCTGCCCGACGACTATTTCCTGTTCGTCGGCAACGATAACGACTTTCTCACCCAAGACGGTTTTCAGGTCGGCGCGCCCTACAAGGCCGACGACGGCGCCGATGTCGACACCATGTTCCTGGTCTATCAGGTCACGCTTCCGGGCCTCGCCAACAAGTAGCCGTATACGGAAAGGCGGACGCGCCCGGCGCGTCCGCCTCTAACCGTTTGTCGGCGATCAGCGATGCCGTGAAGGCACCTATTTCAAAATCTCCGCATCCCTTGGCACGCCGGCATCGATCGGCTCGGCGGTCCGGCTCGACACAGCCATGATCTTGCCCGCGGCCGACAGGTTCGGGCGCACATAGACCTGGGCTACGCCGTTGACCCGGCTGTAGAGGTCGATGATGTCCTGGTTCATGAAGCGCACGCAGCCCGACGACGCGTTCTTGCCGATGGAATCCCATTCCGGCGTGCCGTGCAGCCGGTACATCGTGTCCTTGCCGTCGCGGAACAGATAGAGCGCACGCGCGCCGAGCGGGCTCTGCGGTCCCGGCGGCATGCCGTCCTTATATTTCGCCAGTTCCGGCCGGCGCTGGATCATTTCGGGCGGCGGCGTCCACACCGGCCATTTCTTGCGCGCCTGGATCACGGCGCTGCCGGTCCAGCCAAACCCGGCCTTGCCGAGGCTGACGCCATAGCGCATTGCCTTGCCGCCGTCGCGCACCAGATAGAGAAAATGCTCGGATGTATCGACAACGATCGTGCCGGGTTTTTCGCCGGTCGGATCGTCCACGATCTGGCGCACGAACTTCGGATCGAGCTTGGCCACGGGGATTGCCGGCAATGAAAAGCCCTCATCGACGCGCGCCGAATACATGGTGGCGGCATCGCCGAAAGCGGGCTCGGGTGCGGGTGCCGGCGCCGGCGTTGGCGGCACCACGACATCGGTCGTGGTGCAGGCTGAAAGCGCCATGGAAGCGGCACCCAAAGCGGATATTCCAAGAAACGCGCGCCGGTTCAGGCGCTCGGAAAAAAGCGGATTGTCGGACATGATCCCCCCAGCCTATTCATCATATCCAACAGGATATGCGACCCCACGCGGCGACGACCCATATCCCATTCCGGATGTTTTGAGAACTGATTAGCGTGAAGCCGCCAGGTGGCATGTTCCAATGCCGCATCGACCTTGTCCGTCAAATCGGCGATCATTGCCGGGCGGACTTTGAGATGAACCTTCGCCGAACAGCCCATGGACGAAAAAATACCACCGCGCCGGCGCACCGGCGACCTGACCAGCGGCCCGATTCCGCGCACGCTGCTTTTGTTCGCTCTGCCGGTGCTCGGCTCCAACGTGCTGCAATCGCTCAACGGTTCGATCAACGCCGTCTGGGTCGGCCGCTTCCTCGGTGAATCGGCGCTGACCGCCACCTCCAACGCCAATCTGGTGCTGTTCCTGATTCTCGGCACCGTGTTCGGCATCGGCATGGCCGCGACCATCCTGGTGGCGCAATCGGTCGGCGCCCGCGACCTGCCCGAGGCGCGGCGCATCGTCGGCACCAGCGCCAGCTTCTTCTTCCTCGTCTCGGCTATCTTCGCCGTCTGCGGCTGGATCTGGGTCGACGCCATCCTCAACACACTGGGCACCCCGCCCGATGCGCTGCCGCTGGCGCGCTCCTATCTGCGCATCATCTTCGTCGCCGTGCCGATGATGAATCTTCTGTCCTTCGTCATGACGGTGCTGCGCGGTGCGGGTGATTCGCGCACGCCATTCCTCTTCATGGCGCTCGCCGTCGTGCTCGACATCATCCTCAATCCGCTGCTCATTCGCGGCATCGGCCCCTTCCCCGAGCTCGGCATCGCCGGCTCCGCCACCTCGACGCTGATCGGCCAGACGGTGAGCGTGATCGCCATCCTCGTCGTGCTTTATGCCAGAAAGCATCCGTTGCGGCTCGCCGGCGCGAACCTCGCTCTGCTGCGGCCGGATCCGGCGCTGCTCAGGATCGTCGTCCTCAAGGGCGTGCCGATGGGCCTGCAGATGATCGTCATTTCGGCGGCGGCGCTGACCGTGATGGGCATCGTCAACTCCTACGGCTCGCAGGTCGCCGCCGCCTACGGCATCGCGGCGCAGCTGTGGACCTATATCCAGATGCCTGCGCTGGCGATCGGCGCCGCAGTCTCGTCGATGGCGGCCCAGAATGTCGGCGCCGGGCGCTGGGACCGCATCGGTCGCATCGCGGCGTCCGGCGTCGGCTTCAACCTGGTGCTCACCGGCGCCCTGGTGGCGCTGCTGTTCTTCTTCGACAGGCCGGTGCTCGGCCTGTTCCTTAGCGGCGACAGCACCGCAATCGACATTGCAGCCCACATCAACAAGGTGGCGTCCTGGTCGTTCATCCTGTTCGGCGTCACCATCGTGCTGTTCGCCACTGTGCGCGCCACCGGTGCCGTGATGCCGCCGCTGATCATTCTGGTGATTTCCGTGCTGGTCGTGCGTACCGGCTTTGCCTACTTCTTCAGGAGCTACATCGGCGAGGAAGCGCTGTGGTGGAGTTTTCCGGCGGGATCGATCACCTCGCTGGTGCTGGCCGCCGCCTATTATCGCTTCGGCCGCTGGCGCACCATGCACATGATCGAGGACCGGCCGGCCGCCGGCGAGCCGCCCGACACCGGCCTCGGCATCCCGCGCGGACGGGCAAACATGGCGCCCGGGACGCCAAACGGGTGAGGCTCAGCGCGCGTATTTGACGCCGAACCCCAGCGCTACGACAGAGAACAGCGTGATCATGCCGGCGAAGGCCAGGCTTGCCGTCGTCGGAGTGGCCCAACTCGACAGCAGCCCAATGCCGATCACCGGCAGCGCATTGCCGCAGAAGCAGCAGATGAAGAAGGCCGACACCAATTCGGCGCGACGCTCGGCAGGTGCGATCTGGTTCACCACCTGCAGGCCGCCGCGATAGCCGAGCGCCGCCGCCACGCCGCATACAGCGGTGGCGGCAACCATCAGGGACATCGACGCGAAAAACTGAGCAGCAACCATCAGCCCTACGGCCGGGATCATCAGCGCCAGCGCGGCCAGCATGCCGGCGCGACTGGACAGTCGGGTCGTGGCCAGAATGGTCGCGGCCGCAACGATCGACAGTTCAAAGAACAGCCCGCCGGCCTCGGCATGGTTGGCCACATGCAGCTGCTGCGCCAGGATGCTCGGCGCCAGGGCTGCATAGAAGCCGACCAGCGCCATGGCGCCGAAGCCGGTGACGGCTGGCGCCACGAAAGCGGCGCGGATATCAGCGGGCACCGACAGCCGCGGCCGCAGCGAAACATCGGCCAGCCTTCCCGGCCGCGAAACGGTTTCCCTGGTGCGCCAGATCAACAGCGTCACCACCACGAGCAAGGCAAGATAGACCGCAAACGTTAGTCTCAACGGCCAGGGCGCATATTCGGCGAGCAGGCCCGATGCCAGCGCGCCGAGGCCAAGGCCAACGAAGTTGGTGCTGGTGGCGATGATTGCCGCGCGCGATTTGTCCTTACCCTCGATCAATTCGGCAAGCCAGGCTGTGCCCGTTCCCGCGCCGATGCCGATGCCAAGGCCGCTCAATATGCGGGCGACATCGAGCCAGGCGACATTCTCGGCCAGCAGGAACACCAGCGCGCTGACCACCGCTATGGCCATCGACGCCAGCGCCGCAGGACGGCGGCCAATGCCGTCGGACAAGCGCCCGAACATCAGCAATGCGCCGAGGTTGCCGACGACATAGACAGCGTAGACCAGCGTCAGCGTGATCTGCGAGAAACCGAAGGCCTGCTTGTAGATGACGTAAAGCGGCGTCAGCACCGTGCTCCCGGCGAACAGAGCGGCGATCATGGCGGCAACCGCGGCCATCGCGGGCCGGCCATCGAATCCGTTGTCGCGCGTTATGGTCTCGGCATAGCTGGTCATGGCAACCTCCGGCCAATCGCCCAACGCCCAATTGCGCCCCAACGTCCATGTAATGGCGGCCGTTCCACGTGCCGAACTTCATCCTGACAACCTTGTCAGGATGGTCTTGCCCGAAATCCTCGCTTAACGTCTTTCCATCCAGAGGGAGAATCCATGGGAAAAGGCAGAGTCGAGGCATTCACCGATGGCGTCGTCGCCATCATCATCACCATCATGGTGCTGGAGCTGAAAGTGCCGCATGGCGAGGATTTTTCAGCGCTTCTGCCGCTGTGGCCGATCTTTTTCAGCTATGTCTTGTCGTTCATCAATGTCGGTATCTACTGGAACAATCTGCACAACATGTTCCACACCGTCCAAAGGGTCGACGGCCGCGTGCTGTGGGCCAACCTCAACCTTCTGTTCTGGTTGTCGCTGATGCCGGCAACGACGGCCTTCATGGGCGAGAACCATTTCGCGCCGGTCCCCGTCGCCGTCTACGGCATCGAGCTGGTGCTGTGCGCGGTCGCCTACACCTTTCTCGCCACCAAGCTGCACCATTTGCACGGCAACGACACCGCCTTCGCCAAGGCGCTGGGCAATGACCGCAAGGGCAAGATCTCGGTGGCCCTCTACGCCGCCGCCGTCCCGCTTGCCTTCGTCAACCAATGGATCGGCGTTGCGATCTTCGTGCTGGTGGCCGCCGTCTGGTTCGTGCCGGACACGCGTTTTTCGCGGGTGCTGGAAAAGTAGCGTAGGACGCCTCTACTTGCGCATCGCCTTCAGCTTTTCGGCAACCGACGCCGCAAGGTCGGCATAGCGCTCCTCCAGCCGCTCGGCCGCCTTGATGATCGAAAAATCATGGCCGAATTTTTCCAGCGCCATGCGCAATTTCTCAACGAACTCGGCCTGTTTTTCGAGTGCCGAAAACAAGGTCTTCACCTGCGCTTCGCTTATGTCCGGATTGGCAAGCATCTGTGGCACCTCGCGGCCCATCTGGTCGCCGGTGGCGGTCTGCTCCTTCAGGATCGCAACCCAGTCGGTCAATCGGCAGTCTCCTGTTCGGCCGCAGCATGCACAGCCGCCGTTGATGCGGTCAACCCGAACACGCGGGACGGCCTTGCACGATGCGCGTCCCGCGCTAAGTTCGGCGCCACCCGAACCCTAGGAAAAAGATCATGAACTCCGACGCCGAAATCCAATCCGCTTTGCCCGCCCTCAGCCGAGGCAACGTCGCCGTCATCACCGGGGGCGCCAGCGGCATCGGGCTTGCCGCTGCCAAAAGGCTGGCGGCTATGGGCATGAGACTGGTGCTGGCCGACATTGGCGGCGCGCGCCTCGATGCGGCCCGCCAGGCAGTCGCCGCGATCACCGGCGAGAATGCCGTGCTTGCCGTCGCCACCGACGTGTCGAAGGCCGACGAACTCGGCCGGCTGGCGGAAAAGACGCATACCGCTTTCGGCGCCGTATCGCTGCTGATGAACAATGCCGGCGTCGGCAACAATCCGGGAAAACCGTGGGAGAACGGCGACGCCTGGAAGCGGCTGATCGACATCAATTTCTGGGGCGTCGTACATGGCGTCGAGGCCTTTGCGCCGGCCATGCTGGCCTCCGGAGAGCCGGGCCTGATCATCAACACCGGCTCCAAGCAAGGCATCACCACGCCACCCGGCAATCTCGCCTACAACGTCTCCAAATCGGCATTGAAGACGTTCACCGAAGGCCTGGCGCACGCATTGCGCAACGAGCCGGGCGCGAAGGTCGCGGCGCATCTTCTCATTCCTGGCTTCACCTTTACCGGCCTCACCGAAGGAGCGGTCGAAAAACCCGCTGGCGCCTGGACCGGCGAGCAGGTGGTCGACTTCATGCTGGCTTCGCTGGCGCGCGGGGACTTCTACATCCTGTGCCCCGACAATGAGGTGATGCGGCCGACCGATGAAAAGCGCATGGCCTGGGCGATCGGCGACATCATCGAGAACCGGCCTGCTCTCTCGCGCTGGCACCCCGACCATAAGGACGCTTTCGCGGCCTTTATGGGAAACTGATCGTCGAACTCAGCCAAAGCCGAGACTCAGGCGGGCGCGCGTTTTTTCGCGGTGCGCTTTTGCGCGACGGCCTTCTTGCCCGCCAGTTCGGCGAGCTCGTGGTCATGGCGTTTTGCCGCCCGCTCGCATTTGTCTCTGATCTCCTCGACCTCGGATTCGGTCAGGTGCTCGATGCCGATGAAATGATTGTGGCCCTCGCTGACGCGGATCAGTTCGTCGAGCTTGGCCTGAACCGCGGCGCCGTCGCGGTTCTGGGTGTTCTGGATCAGGAACACCATCAGGAAGGTGATGATCGTCGTTCCCGTGTTGATGACGAGCTGCCACGTATCGGAAAAGCCGAAGAATGGCCCGCTTACCGCCCAGACGATAACGATGGCGCAGCAGGCGATGAAAGTCGGCGGCAGGCCCGCCAAGTGCGAAACGGTGTTGGCGATTCTGGTAAACAGCTTTTCGATCATTCACATCCTCGACCGTTCAAAGCGCGACGAGCTGACCAAGGCCGCATTCATCGCTCCAACAATAAACAACCGGCAGCCGCTTCCGGTTCCCTGTCGCAGAGGGCATCGCTGATGCAATTGTATGCACGCCAAAGGCGCAGCGCCGTGAAAAGCCGCCTTATCGGTTTGTTGCCATTAGTCACCATGCAGGCAAAAAACCTGTTCCTTCCGCTTCACGCGGATTTGTCTCCAAGCCCCTTCCGCTGGGCCACCCCCGCATGGCGGAAGGGGTTCGTTGCGTTGCCGCAGACCAGCGGAACTCTTCCCGACACGTGCCGTTCAGAATTTTGGCGCCAGGATTTCGGCCAGCCAGTCGATGAAACCGCGCACGCGCGGCGAGCTCTCAGGAATGCTCTTGCTCCCAGCGATGGAGAAAATCCTCAATCGGCAAGGCCTGCATGTCGGGAACCGCTTTGGCGAGTTTCTTCGGCGGCCAGTCCCACCAGGCGAGGCTTTCGATCCGCGCCGCGATCTCGGAGGGAAAGCGCATGCGCAACGGCTTCGCCGGTACGCCGGCGACGATTGTGTAGGCCGGTACATTCCGCGTCACCACCGCATTGGCGCCGACGATGGCGCCATTGCCGATGCTGATGCCGGGCATGATGACGGCGCCATGGCCGATCCAGACATCGTTGCCGATGCTGACCGCCTTGGCCTGCCGCCGCGCGCGGAACGCCGCGTCGACGCCCAGCCAGCGGAAATACTCGTTCGGCCGGTAGCTGAGCTTGTGCTGCGTGATCCGCTCGATCGGATGCTCCAGCGCGTTGATGCGGCTGTTGGCGGCGATCGAGCAGAATTTTCCGATCGTCGTGTAGATCGCCTCGGCGTGGCGCTCGAAATAGGAGAAATCGCCGACATTGACCTCGCGCAGCACCACCCGTTCGCCGATCGAGGCATAGCGGCCAAGCTTGCACGCTTTCAGCTCCGCGGTCGGATGGATGCGCGGCTCGGGATCTTTCAGGACGAGGTTTTCGGTACGGTCCATCTGGCGGATTTACCCCCGCGCAATTGCGGAAGCAATTGTCGCGTTGCGCCCGGAGAATCCGTTATTTCGGCTTGCCGCCGGTCCACACCACGTTCTGGCCGAACAGCGGCACGGTCGTCACCGACATTTTCGCCGAGCCGTCCTGCACCTGGCGCGAATGCGAGAGATAGATCAGCGTCTCGTTCTTCTTGTCGTAGATGCGGTTCACCACCTGCTTCTTCCAGATCAGGCTGATGCCTTGCTTGAACACCTCTTCGCCGCCTTCGCTCATGTCGATGTCGCCGATGGTGATCGGCCCGGTCTGGCGGCAGGAGATCGAGGAATCAGACGGATCCTCGAACCAGTTGCCCTTGTGCAAGCGGTCGATGACGCTGCGGTCGAAATAGGAGACATGGCAGGTCACGCCGTCAATCTTGGGGTCCTTGATCGCCTCGACGATGATGTCGTTGCCGACCCAATCGACGCCGACCTTGCCGACCTCCTCTGCCGCGGCGGCACCGGCGCCAAGGGCAATGCATGCGGCCAGCGCGCCGCCGATCAGTTTCTGCCCAATCCGTCTCTGCCCAGTCCGTCTTTGCAAGGGAGCCTCCTCAGGTTCGGTTTGCCGGTCTCAGGTGGGATAAGGGCCAGCTGTTTGCAAGGTAGCGTCCAGCCCGGTTGCGGCAACGCGGCATCTTTGCCTTGCCCCCTGCGACCGGCTAAGACTGCCGGCAGAGAGGCGCCGATCCGGCGCTCGATGATTTCTGCTACGGACAATTCCTGATGATGCGTTCAATTCTGGTCGGCATTCTCGTTCTGATGGCGGCGGGCATCGGCTGGCTCACCTTTGACTTCTATCGCGGCCACTATGGTGGCGAACCGTATGGCGCGCCATTCACGCTGGTCGACCAGAAAGGCGCGCCAATCACCGAAGCCGCCTTCAGGGGAAAACCCAGCATCGTCTTCTTCGGCTTCACCCATTGCCCGGAAGTCTGCCCGACCACTTTGTTCGAAATGGCCGGCTGGCTGAAGACGCTGGGCAACGACGGCAAGAACCTCAACGCCTACTTCGTTACCGTCGATCCAGAGCGCGACACGCCGCCGGTGATGAACACTTACGTCAGCAATTTCTCCGACCGCATCGTCGGCATATCGGGCGATCCCGACAAGGTGCACGCCATGGCGAAGTCCTTCAACATCTACTGGAAGAAGGTCGACACCGGCGACGGCGATTACACGATGGACCACACCGCCTCGGCGCTGCTGCTCAACGCCAAGGGCGAGTTTTCGGGCACCATAGCCTATGGCGAAAGCGCCGATACCGCGATCGCCAAGCTGAAGCGGCTGGCGGCAGGCTAGGCATGATCCCGAAACGTGGATTCCGGTTTTCTCGGACAGAAAAGTGTTGTCCAGAGATCATGCTCAAACAAGAGACCAGCTGATGGGTCAGACCAGGCTCCACTTCATCGCTGGGAAGATCGAGGCCGACCGCATCTTTGCCGCGCTCGAACCGGCTTTCGAGGATGAAGGCCTGCCGATCGCCGTGCTCGAAGTCGATGAAGACCGCGACATCTATGAGGTTTCGCTCTACACCGACGGCAATGTCGACGCGGTTGAGGCGCGGCTAAGGGACAGCCTTGCCGGACTGTCCCTGTCGAAGCCGATCGAGCGCGAGGTTTTGCCCGACATCGACTGGGTGGCGCGCTCGCTGGAGGGACTGAAGCCGGTGCGCGCTGGACGTTTCTTCGTCCATGGCGCGCATGACCGCAGGAAGCGCCACAGCGGCGAACTGGCCATCGAGATCGAGGCCGGCCTTGCCTTCGGCACCGGCCATCACGGCACCACGGCCGGCTGCCTCGAAATGCTGGAGCGGGTCGTGCGCCGCGAACGTCCCAGGAATGCCCTCGACCTCGGCACCGGCAGCGCGGTGCTGGCGATCGCCGTCGCCAAACTGGCGCATATTCCGGTGCTGGCGACCGACATCGATCCGATCGCCGTCAGGGTCGCCGCCGCCAACGCCCGCCTCAACCACGTCAAGGCGCTGGTCGAAACGGTGACGGCGCCCGGCTTCCACCACCCGATCTTCGGCAAGCGCGCGCCTTTCGATCTCATCGTCGCCAACATATTGGCGCGACCGCTGATGCGGCTGGCGCCTGAGATGGCCAGGCATATCAGTCTCGGCGGCTCGATCGTGCTGTCCGGCATCCTCGAGCGCCAGTGCAATGCGGTGATCTCGGCCTATGTCGGCCAGAATTTCCGCCATGTCAGGACCTTGCATCGCGAAGGCTGGGTAACGATCCACCTGAAGCACTGAGACGCAACGCGCTTTGGACCAATCCGAGCCTGTTGCGATTGGCGAAAATCGATTCCGGTTTTCCGGGTCATGCGCTACGGTCGCGCCCGATACAGGAGGCATACCATGTTCCAGACCTTCGATTCCGCAGGCGACCCCAGCGTCGGCAAGCCGCGCGCGACGTTGCTGCGGCGATGGCTGGCGGATAATGGCCTCGACGGTTTCCTGGTGCCGCGCGCCGACGAGCACCAGGGCGAATATGTCGCCGATCGCTCGGCGCGGCTGAAATGGTTGACCGGCTTCAGCGGCTCGGCGGGCGTAGCACTTGTGCAGCGTGACCGCGCCTTCATGTTCGTCGATGGCCGCTATACCTTGCAAGTGCGCCACGAAGTCGATCTCGACATTTTTGCAATCGAGAGCCTGGTCGACAACCCGCCGGCCTCCTGGATCAAGGACAATCTCGGCAAGGGCGCCAGGCTTGGCTTCGACCCCTGGCTGCACACGATCGCTGAGGTCAAGGCGCTGAAAACCTCGGCCGAGCAATCCGGCGCGACGCTGGTGCCGCTCGACAGGAACCCGATCGACATCATCTGGAAGGATCAGCCGGCACCACCAGCGGCGCCGGTCGAAATCCACCCGATCGGCTTTGCCGGGGAACTGGCGAAGGACAAGCTGGCGCGGCTGGCGGCGGCAATCGGCAAGGAGGGCGCGACGCACGCCGTGCTCACCGATCCCTCCTCGATCGCCTGGGCCTTCAACATCCGTGGCGGCGACGTGCCGCACACGCCGCTGGCGCTCGGCTTTGCGATCCTTGCAGCAGATGGCAAGCACCAGCTGTTCATGGACCAGCGCAAGTTTTCGCGCACGGTTGCCGCCTATCTCACCCAACTCGCCGATCTGCACGAGCCCGGCGAATTCGAGGCGGCGGTCGTCGCGCTTGCCAAGGGCGGCGCCAAGATCGCGCTCGATCCGGTGCTGGCGGCGGACAAGCTGAGAATGCTGGTCGAGGACAATGGCGGCACATTTGTTTCAGCAGCCGATCCCGCCCGCATCCCGCGCGCCACCAAGAACCAGGCGGAAATCGCCGGCAGCCGCGCGGCGCACCGCCGAGACGGGGCGGCGGTGGCGAAACTCCTGTGCTGGCTGGAACGGCAGAAGCCGGGCACGCTCGACGAAATAACCGTTGTCACCAAGTTGGAGGAAACGCGCCGGCAGACCGGCGAGGAAACGCAGATGCCGCTGCGCGACGTCTCCTTCGACACCATTTCCGGCGCCGGGCCGAACGGCGCCATCATGCACTACCGTGTGTCGCGCGCCACCAACCGCGAGCTGGCAAAGGGCGAGCTGTTCCTGCTCGATTCCGGCGCCCAGTATCAGGACGGCACCACCGACATCACCCGCACGGTGCCGATCGGCCAGCCGACCGAGGAGATGCGCGAGCGCTTCACACTGGTGCTGAAGGGTATGATCGGCATTTCCACGCTGCGCTTTCCCGCCGGCACGCGCGGCTCGGAAATCGACGCGGTGGCGCGCATGGCGCTGTGGAAGCATGGCTGCGACTTTGCCCACGGCACCGGCCACGGCGTCGGCTCGTATCTGGCCGTGCATGAAGGGCCGCAGCGCATCGCCCGCACCGGCACCGAAAAGCTGCTGGCCGGCATGATGCTCTCCAACGAGCCCGGCTATTACAAGGAAGGCTCCTACGGCATCCGCATCGAGAACCTGATCCTGGTGACGCCGGCCGAACAAGTTGAAGGCGGCGACATCGCCATGCACGGTTTCGAGACGCTGACACTGGCGCCGATCGATATCAGGCTGATCCGCACCGACCTGCTGACGCGCGAGGAGTTGCACTGGCTGGATACTTACCATGCCTGGGTGCTGGCCGAGATCGGCCCGATGCTCGACGGCGAGACGCTGGCCTGGCTGGAGAAGGCAACAGCGCCGCTGCCGCACGACGCCAAGATCTGAAATGAGCTTCTTTCTCCCCGTCACTATACGGGGAGGTGAGGAGCGGTCCGCGAAGCGGACGAAAAGCCAATAGCTTGGCTTTTCGAGTGACGAACGCCCGGCAGGGCAATGAGGGGCGGCGCCGACCGTTCGAAACTGTTCTGCCGGCAGGCGCCCTATGCCACAAACTGCCGCGCTAGGACCAGCACCACCGCCCCGGCCAGAAACATCGCCATCAGGCCGCCGCGCAGCGAGACCACAGCGGCGACGACCAGCGCCGCCCATTCCGTCGGTCCGGCACTGAGTGCGGCGGGCGCCACCAGCGTCGTCAACACCGCCGCCGGCACGGCGTTCAAGCCAGCCTCGACGCGTGGATGGATGTGGTCGAAGCGCGAGATCACCAGATGGCCGCCGACGCGGGTGAGATAGGTGGCGATCGCGCCGGCAATGATGATCCACAAGGTCGCGCTCATCGTTTTGCCTCCACACCGCTATGGTGCGGCGGCAGGATGACGGCCAGCAGCACGCCGGCAACGGCGCCGATGGAGACGTGCCACGGCGATCCCACCGTCTTGTAGGCAATGATCGAGGCAGCGGCACTGGCAATCACCACCGGCAGCCACAGTGGCCGGTTGCGAAAGCCCATGACCAGCCCGAGGAAATAGATCGGCAGCAGGAAATCGATGCCCAGCGCATGCGTGTCGGGGATCAGCTTGCCGAACACCGCGCCCAGCGCGCTCTCGATCCCCCAGAACACATACACCGGCAGGCCAAGGCCCATATACCAGGCAAAGCCAACGGTCTCGCCGGCTTCGGCCCTGCGCTCCGCCACCGCGAATTGCGGATCGGTGAGCACGAAATAGCCCAGCGCTTGGCTGATAACCGGCCAGTGCGCGATTCGCCGGCCGATGCTGGCGGAGTAAAGCACGTGACGGAAATTCACCGCGAAGATCGACAGCACGATCAGCCATGGCGCGACATGCTGGCCGAACAATTCGATGCCGACCATCTGGCTGGCGCCGCCGAAGATCAGCGCGCTCATCAAGAAAGCTTCGAGAACGGAAAAGCCGTTGTCGACGGCGATGGCGCCGAACAGCAGCCCAAATGGCGCCGCGGCGACAACGACCGGCATCGACAGCCGCACGCCGTCCCAGAAGTCGCTGGCCACGGAATTTTCGCTTAAGGTCTCTGCCGACATGTCACATTCCCATCTCGCGCTGCTATGTAGGAGCCGGCGTTTGAAAAGTCAGACGAATTCGCTTGAGCCAACAAATCAGCGAAACTGATGTTGTAAAAAAATGAGGGGTTCGCATGATCACTTATGATTTCACCGGCAGGCACGCGGTCGTCACCGGGGCTGGTGGCGGCATGGGCGAGGCGATCTCGCTGGCGCTGCTCGATGCCGGCGCCTCGGTCACCGCCATCGACGTCAAGCCGCGTCCGGCATCGCTTGCCGCCTATGACGACCGGCTCACCTTTGCCCAAGGCGACCTCACCGACGCCGCCTTTGTCGAGCAGACCATCAATGCCGCGGGCCGCGAGCGCGGCGGCATCGACTATCTCGCCAATGTCGCAGGCGTGCTCTGGTTCGGCCGCGACAAGTCCGCCCTCGAGATGGACCTCGATGTCTGGGACCAGGTCTTCAACATCAATCTGAAATCCTTCGTGCACACCGCGCGGGCGGTGGTTCCGCATATGCGCGCGGGCGGGCGCGGCGGCGCCATGGTGCACTTCTCGACCATCCAGTGGTATCGCGGCGATCCGACCCCGCAGGATGCCTACCAAGCCTCCAAGGCCGGCGTCTGCGCGCTTTCGAAGTCGCTGGCCATGCAGCTGGCAAGCGATGGCATCCGCTCCAATTCGATCTGCCCGGGCATGGCGCTGACGCCGCTGCAGGCGCGCTGGGATACCGAGGAGAAACGCGCTGCCGTTGCCAATTATGCGCCGCTCGGCCGCATCGGCACGCCGCAGGACATGGCCAATGCCGCGCTCTTCCTGCTTTCCGATGCGGCAAGCTACATCACAGGCATCGAACTGGCAGTCGACGGCGGTCTTTTGATGCGGATGTAGCCGTGCAGCGCGCGGGGCTGATTTAGCTCCGCGGTGCCGTGCCCTGGATCACCCTGCCCCAGTCGAGCAGCGGCTTGGCGCGCAAGGCGAAATCGACAAGCTCGTCGACCAGCGTCGGCGCGTGAATTCCAGCCGGATCGATCATGTGCTGGACATAGAAGTGCCGGTTGCGGATGGCGTCGACAAGATCGGGTTCGTTGACCTGCTCGAAGCCGCGCGGCGTGCGCTTCATGCGGCCCTCGGTTTCGAGTTCGAAGCCGTTTTTCCTAAGGGTTGAAAGCAGTTTTCGGAAGTCGGCCGGCCGGGCGACGATCGCCTTGCGCATCGCCAGCAGCAGGGACGGCTCCGGATTCCACCAGGCGACGTCGGCAAAGCAGCGGTCGATCCCGACATAGACGAAGAACACGCCCTGCTCCATCTTGGTGCCATCCGGCGACAGCATGGCCGACAAATGCTGGTTGTAGGGCCGCTTGTCCTTGGCGAAGCGCACGTCGCGGTTGATGCGAAACAGCGATTTCTTGCGGTCTCCGCGCAAGCCCAGACCCGCCGCCGCGAAGCGCTCGGTCAGCGTCTCGACCAGATCGCAGAACGGCTCATGCAACTCGCTGTCGTAAAGCGCGCGGTTTTCCTGGAACCATTCGCGGCTCTGGTGGAAGTCGAGCGCCTTGAGGAACGGTATGGCCTTTTGCCCGAACCCTTTGAACGAACCGGCCATCACGCCTTGCCGACCCGTTGCAGCCAGGTGTCCTCGTCGATGACTTCGACGCCGAGTTCGCTGGCCTGCTTCAGTTTGGAGCCGGCGCCCGGCCCGGCCACCAGCAGATCGGTCTTCGCCGACACCGAACCCGCCACCTTGGCGCCGAGCCGTTCGGCCATCGCCTTGGCTTCGGAGCGCGTCATCTTTTCTAGCGTGCCGGTGAAGACGATGGTCTTGCCGGCAACCTCGCTGTCGGTCGACACGGTGACGACATACGGCTTCGGCTTGACCTGTTCGAGCAGTCTGTCGAGCACGTCGTCATTGCGTTCATTGCCGAAGAAATCGCGCAACGCATCGATCACTGTATCGCCAATGCCGTTGATGGAGGGGAAGACGCTGTGCGGATCCTCAGCCGCCGCCGTTTCCTTGCCGACGCGGATCAGCTCCTCGACGGTCGAAAACGTCCGCGCAAGCACGGCCGCCGTCGTTTCGCCGATATGGCGGATGCCGAGTGCGAAGATGAAGCGGTCGAGCTCCGGCTGGCGGCGCGAATCGATGGCCGCGAACAGCTTGTCGAGACCTTCATAATTGCGGTCCTCGACACCGCGCACATTCTTGCGCGCCTTGCCCGATGCCGCCTCGCGCAGCCGCGCCTGCTCCTCGCGCCGCTCGGCCAGCGCCCTGGTGACGGCTGGGCGGCGATCCCTGAGGGTGAAGATATCGGCGGCGGTCTTGACCAGTCCCGAATTGAAGAACAGGTCGATATTCTCGGCGCCCAGCCCCTCGATGTCGAGCGCGCCGCGCGACACGAAATGACGCAGCCGCTCCACGGCCTGCGCGGCGCAGATCAGCTCGCCGGTGCAGCGCCGGCGGGAATCCTCCTTGCCGGTCTTCTCGTTGATTTCGCGCGTCGCCGGCGAGCCGCAGACCGGACAAATGTGCGGGAATTCGTAAGGCACCGCATCAGCCGGGCGCTTGTCGACGACCACGCTGACGATCTGCGGAATGACATCGCCCGCCCGTTGTATGACAACCGTGTCACCGATGCGGACATCGATGCCGTCGCGAATCGGCAGGCCGTTGCTGTCGAAGCCCTTGATGTAGTCCTCATTGTGCAGCGTGACGTTTTCGACCACCACGCCGCCGACCGTGACCGGCGCCAGCCGCGCCACCGGCGCCAGCGTACCGGTACGGCCGACCTGGATGTCGATCTTCTGCACCGTCGTCATCGCCTGTTCGGCCGGGAATTTATGCGCAACCGCCCAGCGCGGCTCGCCGGTGACAAAGCCCCAGCGACGCTGCAATTCCAGCTGGTCGACCTTGTAGACGACACCGTCGATGTCGTAGCCGAGCGACGAACGCACCTCCTCGATCTTGTGGTAGTGCGCGATCAGCTCCTCGACCGACTTCGCCCGCACCATCAGCGGGCTGACCTTGAACCCCCATTCGGCGAATTTCTGCACCGAATCATATTGGGTCGTCGCCGGATCCGCTGTCGTGTAGCCCCAGGCATAGGCAAAAAATTTAAGATTGCGGCTGGCGGTGACGGACGCATCCTTCTGTCGCAAGGAGCCCGCTGCCGTATTGCGCGGATTGACATAGTCCTGGCCGCCCACCGCCGCCGAGCGGGCCTTCAGTGCCTCGAATTCCGCATAGGTCATGTAGACTTCGCCGCGGATCTCGATGGTCTCGGGCCAGCCCGATCCTTTGAGCTTGGCGGGGATGTCGGCGATGGTCCTGAGATTGGCGGTGATGTCTTCGCCGACAGCGCCGTCGCCGCGCGTAGCACCCTGCACGAACACGCCGCGTTCATAGCGCAGCGACGCCGACAGTCCGTCGATCTTCGGCTCGGCCGTAAACGCGATGTCGAGATCCTTGTCGCGGTCGAAGAAGCGCCGGCCACGCTCGATGAAATCGGTGACGTCCTCGTCTGTGTAGGCCTTGGCGAGGCTGAGCATCGGCACCGCATGGCGCACCTTGGCAAAGCCTTCCGCCGGCGCGGCGCCGACCCGCAGCGAGGGCGAATCCTCGCGCACCAGACCGGGAAACCGCTCCTCGATGGCAAGGTTGCGCCGCCGCAGCGCGTCATATTCCGCGTCCGTAATCGTCGGCGCGTCCTCGGCATGATAGCGCCTGTCATGACCGGCGATCTCCTCGGCCAGCCGCTGGAGCTCATCCGCGGCTTCGCTTTCGCTCAACGATTCGACTGGTTTTTCAGACATGCAGCGGTCCCTGGACAGTGGCGCGACACCATAAATCAGGATTTCGGAAAAAGCATTCCTGAACAGCGGGATGGAGCCATATCCTGACTCAGTCCGAAAGCCTTGCGACGACTACGCTGCAGCAATATTCTCGCGCAGCAGCCGTTCCGCGGCTGCGCGCGCCTCTTCGGTGATGGTGGCGCCGGCCAGCATGCGTGCGATCTCTTCCTGGCGCGCCGCCCGGTCCATCTCGGCAATGCCAGTGGCAACCTTGTCCGAGCCGCCGGATTTGGAGATCAGGAAATGCGTCGCAGCACGTGCCGCCACTTGCGGAGCATGCGTGACCGACAGCACCTGCACGCGCGTCGACAGCCTGGCCAGCCTTTGGCCGATCGCATCGGCCACGGCGCCGCCGACGCCGGTGTCGATCTCGTCGAAGACCAATGTCGGCGCCGAGCCACGGTCGGCCAGCGCCACCTTGAGCGCCAGCAGGAAGCGCGACAGCTCGCCGCCGGAAGCGACCTTCATCATCGGGCCGGGCCTGGTACCGGGATTGGTGCGCACCCAGAACTCGACCTGGTCGATGCCCTCTTCCGTGCGGTTTTCGCCATCGCTGGTCAGCCCGACGATGAACTCGGCCCGTTCCAGCTTCAGCGCTGGCAGCTCGGCCATGACAGCCTTGGTCAGCCCGACCGCCGCGGCATGGCGAAGCGAGGACAGCTGGGCTGCGGAGATATCGTAGGCCTCGCGCGCCGCCGCGGCCTGCTTTTCCAGGACATGCAGGCGCCCCTCGCCGGCATCGAGATCGGCAAGGTCGGCCAACATGGTGTCGCGCAGTTGCGCCAGATCGTCGACAGCGACACTGTGCTTGCGTGACGCCGCGCGCAACGAAAACAGCCGCTCTTCCGCCTTCTCCAGCCGCTGCGGGTCGTATTCGGTGGCGCGCAATGCCGCCTCGACGCCCGATTGCGCGGCATCCAGCGACAGCATCGCCTCATCCAGCGACTTCACCACATCCTCGAGCAGGCCCGGCGCTTCGCTGGCCTTGCGCTGCAGGCGCCTGAGCAAACTGGCCAGTTGCGGCAGTGGCGAGGACGGGCCTGACAGCACATCCTGCGCATCGTGTATTTCCGAGGCGATCTTTTCGGCCCGCATCATCGTGGCGCGCAATTCGGCCAGTTGCGTCTCTTCGCCGGGCTGCGGATCGAGCTTTGCCAGTTCCGCCACCGAGGCCCTGAGATAATCGGCCTCGCGCGCCGCTGCCTCGACCTTGGCGCGGTGCCTGGCAAACTCCTGCTCGGCGCCGCGCCAGTAGCGCCACGCCTCGCCGGTCGCGCGGGCGGCGCCGAGATGGCCGCCAAAACTGTCCAGCAATTCGCGATGCGCGCCTGGATCGACCAGGGCGCGCTCGTCATGCTGGCCGTGGATCTCGACCAGCGCGTGGCCGATGTCGCGCATCAGCGTGACGCTGGACGGCTGGTCGTTGACGAAGACACGGGTACGGCCATCCGCCGTCTGCAGCCGGCGCAGGATGATGTCGCCGTCATCCTCGATGGCGTTCTCGGCCAGCAGCGCGCGCACCGGGTGGTTGCGCGGCACATCGAAGACGGCAATGACCTGGCCCTGGGCAGCACCGTGCCGCACCAGCGAGGCGTCGCCGCGCGCGCCAAGCGCCAGCGACAGCGCGTCGAGAAGGATGGATTTGCCGGCGCCGGTTTCACCGGTCAGCACGGAAAGGCCGGGCTGGAAGTCGATATCCAGCTTCTCGATCAGGACGATATCGCGGATCGACAGTCTGGAAAGCATCAGAACCCGGACCTCAAGCAATTCCAGGAAAAGTGCGTAGCGGTTTTCCGTCCGGAATTGCGTAGAACAAAAAGTTAGGACGGTTCAGCGCCTCAATCAAACCACTGAACCGCTGTGAAGCGGCATGCGACCGATGGAGTCGCAGCGCCGCACTATCTTTTTGTTTGAGCGTCGGATCAATCCGAAAAGCGCGTTCCGCCTCAGTCGATGCTCGGGCGTCAGGCGCCGGTGATCAGCTTGCCGGCCTTGGATATCCACGATCCGGCATTCTCGCGCGGCTCAAGCCCGTTGCTCTGCAACAGCTTGTAGGTATCCTTGTACCATTGGCTGTCGGGATAATTGGTGCCGAGCACCGCAGCGGCGGTTTGCGCTTCCGAGGTCAAGCCCATCGCGTAGTAGCTTTCGGCCAGACGCGCCAGCGCCTCTTCTACATGGCGGGTGTTGGAATAGTTCTCGACCACGTTGCGGAAGCGCTTGACGGCAGCAATGTATTCGCGCCGCTCGAGATAATAGCGGCCGATCTGCATCTCTTTGCCGGCCAGCTGGTCGTTGGCGAAACGGATCTTTTCCTTGGCGTCGTCGACATATTCCGACGTCGGCCAGCGCGTCACCAAATCCTGCATCGTCTGCACGGTCTGGCGTGCTTCCTTCTGATCCTGGGTGACGTCCTTGATCTGCTTGTAGTAGCTCAGCCCGATAATATACTGGGCGTAAGCCGCGTCGTCGGTCGACGGATAAAGCGTCAGATAGCGCTTGGCCGAGCCGATTGCTTCGTCATAACGGCCGGCGCGATAGTCGGCGAAGGCGCCCATCACCATCGACTTGCGGGCGAATTCCGAATACGGGTGCTGGCGGTCGACGGCGTCGAACTTCTTGCTCGCCTCATCCAGGCGGCCGGCATTGAGATTGGCAAGGCCTTGATTGTAAAGGACGTCGGCCGGTTCGGTCTGGTCGACATAGGTCGACAGGTCGACGTCTTTCTCGGACGACATGCAGGCTGAGAGGAACAGCGATGGCACAACCACCGAAAGCGCCAGGAAAACAGCCCGATACGGCGCTTTCGATTGACCAACTCGCTTGAAGAACATGATCGGATTGCGCCCTTTCGGCGTTAGTTCAATGCCTTTCGCATGGCGTTCCCTCAAAACTGATCCCCACTTTTGAGCGACATGCGCCTAACAGACGGCAGCAGCCATAAACCATAACTGCCTTGCCCAGCAACGCTATGTCTAGCCAATCGCACATTTTTGTGGCGGCTTGGTGTTGCCCCGAATGCTACGCACTTTCACTGGCCGGTGATGCTTTCGTGCAACACCGGCCAGCGTTCAGAAAGCCAGAAAATCGTTAAGAATCAGATCACCCAGGGCGCAAAGACAGGGCCGGTGACGGCGCTCATCTCGGCGGTGCGGCCGCGCTCGCGGCGCGTGGTCTCGACGACCTCGAAGGCCGAACGGTCGGACAGAAGCCGCCGCAAAGCAGCCGCATTCATCCGGTGACCGCCGCGATAGGAGCGGAAGCAACCGATGAAACGGGCGCCGGCCAGCGCCAGATCGCCCATCGCGTCCATCGTCTTGTGGCGAGCGAACTCATTGGGGTAGCGCAGGCCGCCCATGTTGATCACCCGGTTGTCGTCGCCGATCACCAGCGAGTTCTCCAGCGAGGAGCCCAGCGCATAGCCGGCCGCCCACAGCCGCTCGACATCCTTCATGAAGCCGAAGGTGCGGGCGCGCGCGATATCCTGGCGAAAGATGTCGGGGTTGATGTCGGAGGCGAATAGCTGGCGGCCGATCGCCGGGCTTTCGAAATCGATCTCGACCTCGAAGCGCGTGCCGCTATAGGGCCTGAACTCGGCCCAGGACGCGCCATTCTCGATGCGGACGGGCTTGACCACCCTGATGTAGCGGCGCTTGACCGCCAGCGTCTCGATGCCGGCTTGGTCGATGGCTTCCACGAACGCCACCGCACTGCCATCGAGGATCGGAACCTCATGACCGTCGATCTCGATGACGATGTTGTCGATGCCGANAGGGCGCCAACCGCGCCCATGGCGCCGCCCTCCGTCGGGGTGGCGATATGCTCGCCTGCCGGATCGCCGAGCATGGTGCAGAGATCGGTCGCGCCGACTTCAGCAACCAGCGCGCGGAACTCGCGGCTCTCGCTTCCGTTCGAAAGGTGGAAGAGCACGCCGGTGTCGGCGTCCGCAGGGAGGAAATTGACGGTGACCGGTTTGCCGCTGTGAACGCCGGTACCGGTCAGCGTTGCACGCGATTTCAGTGTCGTCTGATAGTCTTGCAAGACAAACCCCATAGCCCAAACGCCTAAGTCCGCTTTAACCCAAAAGGCGCGGCTCTTTTTTATCGGCAGGCAGGGCCACTTCCCCGAATCCCAGCACACCGAAAGTGCTGCGGCAAAGATAATGGTCTGTCAGGGAGACTCCAAATCACGGTTTCTTACTCTGTGTAACCGCGACAGACCTTGAGCGTCACATCGTAACGCCTTGTTATTAAAGCACTTTAAACGTTAACAGGCAGACAATCTCTCGTCTGCCTGTTAACAAGTGTTACATACCGTTAACGGCTCAGTTGGCCTGGCGGCGCAGGAAAGCCGGTATCTCCAGCTGGTCGTCTTCCTGGGTCGACCTGGTCTGCGGCGTCAACCGGCCCTGATCGTCGAGCTGGCCGCGGCGCGGCGCGTAAAGCTGCGGATCCTGGCTGGCAAGGCGGCGCATTTCCGGCGCCGCCTGGCGCAGTTTCGGTTCGCGCGGCTGTGCCGGCTGCAACCGGGCCGGCTCTTCTTCGCGGCGCGTCAGCCCGTTGGTCAGCCGCTTGAGCAGCCCCATCGGCCCGCTGTTTTCATGGTCGGCCGGACGGCCCTTGGCTTCCACCTCGGCCCGCACCACAGGCGGAAAATCCTCCACCCGCGGCATGCGCTGCGGTGCGGCAGCCACCGGCTGCGGCATTTCCCGCATCGGCGCCGGTTGCATCACCTGCTGCACGACAGGCTGCGGCTGGGCAGGCGGGGCCTGGAAGATCTTGCTCTGCGGGCGGAAATCTTCCGCCTGGGCCATCGGCGTCGGACGAGCCATTGCCGCCGCATTGGCCTCGGCAAGTTGGATCGCCTCGGCCACCGGATCGGCCGCGCGCTGCTCATAGGTCTGCTGCTGGACCGGTGCCGGACGGCCTTCCGCCCCCGGAGCCGCTGGGCGGCTGACCGGCTTCTGCTGCGGCGGCACGGCCCGGATCGAGATCGGCGCCGCGGCAATTTCAGCTGCCGATTTGTCGATGCCGGTGGCGACCACCGAGACGCGGATGACGCCTTCGAGTTCCTCGTCGAAGGTGGCGCCGAGGATGATGTTGGCGTCCTGATCGACTTCCTCGCGGATGCGGGTCGCGGCCTCGTCGACTTCGAACAGGGTTAGGTCGCGGCCGCCGGTGATCGAGATCAGCAGGCCCTTGGCGCCCCTCATCGAGGTCTCGTCGAGCAACGGATTGGCGATCGCCGCCTCGGCGGCGGCCATCGCGCGGCCCTCGCCCGAAGCTTCGCCGGTGCCCATCATCGCCTTGCCCATTTCGCGCATCACCGAACGCACGTCGGCGAAGTCGAGATTGATCAGACCTTCCTTGACCATCAGGTCGGTGATGCAGGCAACACCGGAGTAGAGCACCTGGTCGGCCATGGCGAAGGCGTCGGCAAAGGTGGTCTTGTCATTGGCCAGCCGGAACAGGTTCTGGTTGGGGATGACGATCAGGGTATCGACACATTTCTGCAGCTCCTCGATGCCGAGATCCGCCGTCTTCATGCGGCGCTGGCCTTCGAAATGGAACGGCTTGGTGACGACGCCGACGGTGAGGATACCCCGTTCGCGCGCCGCGCGGGCAACCACGGGAGCCGCACCGGTTCCGGTGCCGCCACCCATACCGGCGGTGACGAAGCACATATGGGTGTTGGAGAGATGATCGATGATCTCATCGATGCACTCTTCCGCCGCCGCACGGCCCACTTCAGGCTGCGAGCCGGCGCCGAGCCCCTCGGTGACATGCGCGCCGAGCTGGATCAGCCGCTCGGCCTTCGACATGGTCAGCGCCTGTGCATCGGTGTTGGCCACGACGAACTCGACACCGCGCAAGCCCGCGGTGATCATGTTGTTGACGGCATTGCCGCCGCCGCCGCCGACACCGAATACGGTGATCCGCGGCTTGAGCTCGGTGATGTCCGGCTTTTGCAGATTGATCGTCATTGTCTCCGTCCTTTGCCTTTCCCGCCGCTTCGCCGCCGCGGCCGCCTATGGGGCTGTCCCCGTCAATTAGAAACTGTCTCTCAACCACTGACTCATGCGATGCAGTTTTCCGCCCGTCCCGGTCATCCTGAGACCGGAAATTCCTTTCGCCGGATGGCTCTCGAAGCTCGCCATCTGCGGATAGATCAGCAGCCCGACCGCCGTCGAGAAAGCCGGCCCCTTGGCAGCTTCCGGCAGGCCCGCCACGCCGAGCGGGCGTCCGATGCGCACATTGCGTCCCAGAATGCGGCGCGCCGCCTCGGGGAGACCCGCAAGCTGGCTGGCGCCGCCGGTCAGCACGACGCGTTTTCCCACGGCATTGCCGTAGCCCGACTTGTTCAGCCGGTCGCGCAACAGTTCCAGCGTCTCGTCGATGCGGGCGCGGATGACGCGCGTCATCACCGAGCGCGGGATCTGCAGCGGCATCTCGCCGTCTTCGCCGATCGGCTGGATCGAGACCAGGTCGCGATCGTCGGCACTGCCAGGCAGCGCCGAACCATGCATCACCTTCAGCCGCTCCGCGGCGTCGAGCGAGGTCGACAGGCCCTTGGCCATATCGAGCGTCACATGATTGCCGCCGATGGCAATGGCATCGGCGTGGACGAATTTGCCTTCCGAAAACACCGAGATGGTCGTCGTGCCGCCGCCCATGTCGATGCAGGCCGCACCCATTTCCAGTTCGTCGTCGACCAGGGCCGCAAGCCCGCTGGCATAGGGCGTCGCCACCATGCGCTCGACCGAAAGATGCGAGCGGTTGATGCAGAGCTCCAGATTGCGCAGCGGCGCGGCATCGCCCGTCAGCACATGCATATCGACGCCGAGTTGGTCGCCGACCATGCCGCGCGGATCGCGCACGCCGCGCTCGGCGTCCAGCGAAAAGCCGACGGGCAGCGAATGGATCACGTCGCGTTCGGCCTTGAGCGCCTGCTTGGCGCCGGCGGCAAGCACGCGCTTGATGTCGGCTTCGTCGGCCTGATGGCCACCGAGATTGATGGTGGCCGAATATGTTTCGCTCTTCAGCCGGCCGGCCGTCATGTTGACGATCAGCGAATCCACGGTCAGTCCCGCCATGCGTTCGGCTGCGTCGACGGACAGGCGAATGGCGTGCTCCGCGCGGTCGAGATCGACGACCACGCCCGACTTCACGCCTTGCGATTTCTGGTGGCCGATGCCGATCACCTGGATGCGGTGCGAGCGGCCGCGCAACAGCTTGCCGTCCTCGCGCGGCTTCAGTTTCGCCACCACGCAGCAAACCTTGCTTGAGCCGACATCCAGCACGGTGAGCGTGCCGGAACGCCGCGAAGAGGCATCGCTCTTGCCGCCAAGCCAGCTCATATCTTCGTCCCCGACTTGCGCTTCAGATTTTGCGGCTTTTCATTGAGCGCGGCCTGGCGCTGCGTCGCCGCTTCCGGCGTCAGCTGCACCACCAGGCGATCGGAGATGCGCATGTCGACGGCGGCGATGTCCCGCGTCAGAAGCCCGTTGTCGTGGTCCATCCGAACCAGATCGGCGATCGCCTGATCCTCGCCATCCTCGGGCAGCTTGATCGTGATGCCGTTTTCCAGCTTAAGGTCCCAGCGCCGTTCGCCGATGCGGATATAGCCTTTGACCCGAGCCGCGAGCTCGGGAAATTTGTTGATCTTGGCCACGAAGTCGGGGGCCTTGGCCGGCGCGCCGGTGCCGATGATCAGCGGCAGCAGCGCCTGCTTGCCGCCGGAGAACGGCGCGATCACCGCGCCGGAGCGTTCGATGACCGAAAGCTCCGCGCCCTGCTGCCAGAGCGCGAAGGGCTCGCGCTCCTCGACACGCACTTCCAGCGTATGTGGATAGACCTTGCGCACCGCCGCCACTTCGACCCAGGGCAAGGTATCAATACGTTCACGCGCGGCCTCGGCATCGAAGCCGATCAGTGACGTCCAGCCGTCGAGCTCGAGCCGGTCCAGTATGTCGATCTCCGAAGTCTGGCGGTTGCCGACCACCTTAATCTGGTCGACGGCAAAGCCGGTCCGGGCGGTGATGCTCTGGACGATGTCGTCGGCATGACCGCCGAGAATGGCGCCATAGAGGCTGCTTGATGCAATGAGCGAAGCCGACAGGATGGCCGCGGAAAAGCGCGGCGCGACGAAGTCGCCGCCGCCCAGGCGCGCCAGCACGCGCACCGGCCGGCGCAGCACGCGCGGCAGCACGAAATGGTCGAACGACAACGGCATGCCGAACAGCGCCGGCCCGGCGCCGCCCCTGCCCTTGTCCTGTCCCCATTTCAACGCAGACACGAAGCGTCCTCCACCATCCAACTCAACAATTCGCCAAACGAGTGCCCGGCCTGGGCGGCGATTTCAGGCACCAAAGACGTCGGCGTCATGCCCGGCTGAGTGTTGATCTCGAGCCAGACAATCTCGCCGTTTTCGGAGTGACGGTCGTCATAGCGGAAGTCCGATCGGGAAACGCCCCGGCAGCCGATAGCCAGATGTGCCTTGAGCGCCAGTGTCTGTATTTTTTGGTAAATATTTGATGAAATTTTAGCAGGGATTTCGTGTTTTGATCCGCCGGCGACGTATTTTGAATCATAGTCGTAGAAGGAATGGCCGGTCGGAATGATCTCGCAGACGCCGAGCGCCACGTCGCCCATGACGGCGCAGGTCAGCTCGCGCCCATGGATGTAGCGCTCGACCATGACGGTCTCGCCATATTTCCATTCGGACGAGCCGATGACCTGCGGCGGATGCGACTGCCCTTCATGCACGATGACGACGCCGAAGCTTGAGCCTTCATTGACCGGCTTGACCACGTAGGGCGGCTTCATCGGATGCTTGTTCTGGATGGCAAAGCGGCTGGCAACCTTCGATTCCGCCACCGCGATGCCGGCAGCCTTGGCGACCTTCTTGGCTTGTTCCTTGTTCATGGCGAGCGCCGAGGCGAGCACGCCCGAATGGGTGTAGGGAATGGCCAGATATTCGAGGATGCCCTGGATGGTGCCGTCTTCACCGAACGGGCCGTGCAGTGCGTTGAAGACGACATCGGGCTTGAGTTCGGTGAGCACGGCGCCGACATCGCGCGCAACATCGACGCGGGTAACCTGGTAGCCTTCATTCTCAAGCGCATCCGCACACGCCTTTCCCGAAGACAGAGACACGGGCCGCTCGGACGAGAATCCGCCCAGGAGGACAGCCACATGCTTGTTCTTCATATCCCGTCATCCCTCTCACGGCGGGCCCGCAACCACGCATTCAGCGACCAGATTGAGTCCGAGTCTCCCGGCAGGTTGCCCCCCAGACGGAAAACGCGGTCGACGCGTCGAACGACTCAAATCAGGAAACGCTTTAAGGCAGAGAATCAGAGAGTTGATTCGCTGGCAAGTGCTTATGATTCCGACAGATTCACTTTCCGCGAAAACGGCCGGAAAAAGCGTGTTGTGAGTCTTTGGAGCAACGGTGGCGCTGTTGTTTCAGACCTTTGAAGTTCAAGCATCACATGAACTTCAGCTTGCGCTAAAGAAGCTGTCCGAGGAATTCCTGCACGGCATGGCCGGGGCGGAAATTGCCGAGGCGCTTGATTTCCCACTGCAGGCGGATGCCCGATTTTTCAAGCACGCGAGCGCGCACCGTCTCGCCGAGATATTCGAGATCGTAACCGGTCGCTGTTCCGGTGTTGATCATGAAGTTGCAGTGCATCGGCGACATCTGCGCGCCGCCGATCATCAAACCGCGGCAGCCCGCCTTGTCGATTTCCTTCCAGGCCGAGGTGCCTTCCGGATTCTTGAAGGTCGAGCCGCCGGTCTTCTCGCGGATCGGCTGCACCGTCTCGCGATGCGTCTGGACGGCGTCCATGGCCGCCTTGATCGCCTCTGGGTCTTCCAGAACACCTTCGAAAACGGCGGAGGTGAAGATCAGCCCGGCAGGTGCGGCCGAGTGACGATAGGCATAGCCCATGTCTTCATTGCTGAGTGTGTGGAGATTGCCCTTGCGGTCGAGCGCCCGCACCTCGACGACACGTTCCCGCGTCTCGACGCCATTGGCGCCGGCATTCATCCTCAGCGCCCCGCCGATGGCGCCGGGAATGCCGTGATAGAAATGAAAGCCGCCAATGCCGGCCTCATAAGCGACGGCCGCGACGCGCTTGTCGGGCGTCGCAGCACCGGCCTTGATGACGGTCGGCGAAACCACCTCGGCCTCGCCAAAGCCCTTTGCCGAAAGCCGGATGACGAAACCCGGAATGCCGCCGTCGCGCACCAGGAGGTTGGAGCCGATACCGACGATGGTGAGCGGGATGTCCTCCGGCACGGCGCGCAGGAAGGCAGCCAGATCCTCCTCGTCGGCCGGCTGGAACAGGGCGTCCGCCAGACCGCCGGCGCGGAACCAGGTGATCTTGTCCATCTCGGCATTGGGCGTGATGCGGCCGCGCAGGCCGGCAAGCCGGTCGCCAAGTTTGTCGAGCAGGTCCTGGCCGCGCATCATGAGACGGTACCGCCGAGTTCCCCAGGCAGCGCATAGGCCCATTGGGTGATGTTGCCGGCGCCCAGGAAGATGACGAAGTCGCCCGGTTTCGCCAACGCGCGAATGACGGGCGAAATCGCGGCAGGGGTTTCGACGTAGCGCGCATCGCGATGGCCGCCGGAGCGGATGCGCGACACCAGCGCCTCCGAGGTCACGCCGTCGATCGGCTCCTCGCCCGCCGCATAGACCGGCGCCACCATCACCGTGTCGGCATCGTTGAAACAGACCGAAAACTCGTCGAACAGATCGTGCAGCCGGGTGAAGCGGTGCGGCTGCGCAATGGCGATGACGCGGCCCTTGGTGGCGCTGCGCGCCGCTTTCAACACCGCCGTGATCTCGACCGGGTGGTGGCCGTAATCGTCGAAGATGTCGACGCCGTTCCACGAGCCGGTGTGGGTGAAGCGCCGCTTGACGCCGGCAAAGGACGACAGCCCCTTCTTGATCGCTTCGGCCGACAGGCCGAGTTCATGCGCGACCGCAATTGCGGCGGTGGCGTTGGAGACGTTGTGGCGGCCGGGCATCGGCAGCCGCAGATCCGATATCGTCGTCTGGCCGCCGGTCTTGCGGTCGCGGATCACCACGTCGAATGCCGAGACGGCACCGGCCATGCGGTGGTTGGTGAAACGCACATCGGCCTGCGCGTTCTCGCCATAGGTGATGACGCGGCGGTCCTCGATGCGGCTGACCAGCGCCTGTACTTCCGGATGGTCGGTGCACATGACGCCAAAACCGTAGAACGGCACGTTCTCGACGAATTGCCGGAACGCCTCGCGCACCTTGTCGAAACTGCCATAATGGTCCAGATGCTCGGGATCGATGTTTGTGACGACGGCGATCTCGGCCGGCAGCTTGAGGAAGGTGCCGTCGCTTTCGTCGGCTTCGACCACCATCCACTCGCCATCGCCCATACGGGCATTGGTGCCATAGGCATTGATGATGCCGCCATTGATCACCGTCGGGTCGAGCCCGCCGGCATCGAGCAGCGTCGCCACCATCGACGTGGTTGTGGTCTTGCCATGCGTGCCACCGATCGCGACCGCCTGGCGGAAGCGCATCAGTTCGGCCAGCATCTCGGCCCGGCGCACGATCGGCAGCAGTTTTTCGCGCGCGGCCTTCAGCTCGGGATTGGATTTCTTGATCGCGGTGGAGACGACCACCACTTCGGCCGCGCCGATATTCTCGGCCTTGTGGCCGACAAAGCATTCGATGCCCTTGTCGCGCAGCCGCTGGACATTGGCGCTGTCGGCCTGGTCCGAACCCTGCACCTTGTAGCCGAGATTGTGCAGAACCTCGGCGATGCCGCTCATGCCGATGCCGCCAATGCCGATCAAATGCACAAGGCCGATGGTCTGCGGCATCTTCATCAATGCGTCCCTTTCCTGAAATCCGAAACGGTTTTTCTGGACGCAATAGCCTCTGTGAGATCAGCGAGCAACCGTGCCGCGTTCGGCCGGCCAGCCGACTTCGCTCCGGCAGCCATGGCCGTCAGCCGCTCGGGAGTGTCCATCAGCCCGCCAATGAGAGCCGCGATGCGCTCCGGCGACAGTGACGATTGCGGATGCACCTCGCCGCCGCCCGCCGCGGCAAGGGCGGCTGCGTTCGCCGCCTGATCGTGATCCAGCGCATAGGGATAAGGCACCAGCAGCGCCGGCCGGCCGATGACGGCGATCTCCGAAACCGTCGAGGCGCCGGAGCGCGAGATCACCAGATGCGCCGCGCCCATGCGCTGTGCCATATCGGTGAAGAAGGGCGAGACCTCGACATGGACGCCGAGTGCCGCATAGCCAGCCTTCACCCGCGCCACGTCGTCGGCGCGGGCCTGCTGGGTGATCACCAGCCGCTTGCGCTGCGCCTCCGGCAGAAGTGCGATCGCCGTCGGCATGGCGTCGGAAAAGAACTGCGCGCCCTGGCTGCCGCCGAACACCAGGAGCCTGAACGGATCCGCCCCTTTGGATGCGGTGTAGGGCGTCTTGGCCGCCTCCAGGACTGGCGGCCTGACCGGATTGCCTGTCGTCACCGTCTTGGCGCCTGTGGCACTTTCATCTTGCGGCAGGAAGCCGCCGGCAATGGCATCGACGCGCCCGGACAGCGCCCGGTTGGCGCGGCCCATGACCGCGTTCTGCTCATGGATCAGCGTCGGCAGCTTGCGCCGCGTCGCGGCATAGAGCGGTGGCAAGGTCGGATAACCGCCAAAGCCGACGACCGCATCAGGCTTGATCCTGGCCATGACGGCGGAGGCCTGGCGCACGCCGCGCCAGATCTTCCAGAACGCGCCAAGCAGCGCGACAGGGTTTTTCGAGCCCATCGTCGCCGACTGGATCGGATGGATGGCGGCGGCCGGGAAATGGCCGGCAAAGCGCTCGGCGCGGTCGTCCGTCGCCAGATGCACGCCCCAGCCGCGCTCGATCAGCTCATGCGCCAGCGCCTCGGCCGGAAACAGATGTCCACCGGTTCCGCCAGCCGCGAGAAGGATCACACCCCGCGCCATATCACTCCGCCGGCAGGGCGCGCTGCGACAGGGCAAAGCCCATCTGCTTGCGCTTTTCCGGTCGCTTGCGGGTCAGCGCCAGCACCATGCCCATCGAGATGGCAATGGCGATCTGCGAGGAGCCGCCATAGGAGATGAAAGGCAGCGTCATGCCCTTGGCCGGCATCAGCTGCAGGTTGACGCACATGTTGATGACCGACTGCAGGCCGAACACGGTGACGAGACCGCCGACGGCGTAGCGGGTGAAATCATCATGTTCCTTCAGCGCCGTGCTGAGGCCGCGCAGCACGATGAAGGCGAAGATCGACATGATGAAGAAGCACATGATCAGCCCGAACTCTTCGCCGGCGACCGAAAAGACGAAATCGGCATGCGCGTCGGGGATGACGCGCTTGACCGTGCCCTCGCCCGGGCCGACGCCGAACCAGTGGCCGTTGATCAGCGCCTCGCGGCCCATGTCGACCTGGAACGTGTCGCCTTCGCCGGTCAGGAATTTGTCGATGCGGGCGGCAACGTGCGGGAACACAGTGTAGGCGGCAAACAGGCCGCCGGCGCCGGTGGCGCCAAGCGCGATGATCCATAGCCAGGGCAGGCCGGCCATGAAGAACATGACGCCCCAGGTGCCGGTCACCAGCATGGTCTGGCCGAGATCGGGCTGCGCCACCAGAAGCGAGATGACCAGGATCAGTAGCAGCATGGCAAACAAATTGCCCGGAATGTCGGGCTGGCGCTTGTGTTCGGCGAACAGCCAGGCGCAGACGATGACGAAAGCGGGTTTCAGGAATTCCGACGGCTGGATCGACATGCCGACAAACGACACCCAGCGCCGCGCGCCTTTCACCTCGACGCCGATATAGAGCACGGCCACCATCAGCACCAGCATGATGCCCAGGATGATCAGCGCCATGCGCCGGATCTGCCGCGATTCCAGGAAGGACACCGCCAGCATCACGCCGAGCGCCGGCACGGTGAAGATGATCTGCCTGGTGGCAAAGTGGAAACTGTCGAGGCCGATGCGCTCGGCCACCGCCGGGCTTGCCGCAAAGGACAAGACAATGCCAAGCCCCATCAGCGACAGGAACGCCGCCAGGAACCAGCGATCGATCGTCCACCACCAGGTTGCAACCGGGCTTTTGTCGAGACGGCTTTGCATTATCGTGCCCCTCCGATGGGTTTGACACCCTCGATAGCATTCGCAGCTTGCCTGAAGGCTTCGCCGCGAACTTCGAAATTCTTGAACTGGTCGAAACTGGCGCAGGCCGGAGACAGCAGCACCACGACCTCGCCGTTGTCATCCTTGGCCGCGTCTTTCGCGGCATGGTCGACCGCGGCGGCCAGCGTGCCCGAGATTTCATAAGGCACGGCTTCACCAAGCGTCGCCGAGAACGCGGGCGCCGCCTCGCCGATCAGATAGGCCTTGGCGATGCGCGGGAAGAAACCGCGCAGCGGCTCGATCCCGCCTTCCTTGGGCAGTCCGCCGGCGATCCAGTAGATGCGCGGGAAGCTCGACAGCGCGGGTGCCGCCGCATCGGCATTGGTCGCCTTGGAATCGTTGACGAACAGCACATGATCCTTGCGGCCGACCTGCTCCATGCGATGCGCCAACCCGGGAAAGCTTTCCAGTCCCGCCTGGATCTCGCCGAGGCTCAAGCCGACCCTGAGGCAGGCGGCGACGGCGGCAAGCGCGTTCTGCGCATTGTGCTGGCCGCGCAACGAACCGATGCCTTCGAGGAAGGCGACGCGGCTGTAACGGCCATGCACGGCTTCCATCAGATCGGAGCCATCGGCGAAATAACCGTCGGTCAGCGGCAGCCGCTTGGAGATGCGGATCACCTGTCGGCCCGCCCTCTCCAGCCGGTCGGCGATCTGCGCGCACCAGCTATCGTCGACGCCGACAATGGCTGTCTCGCTGCCGGCGACCAGCCGCTCCTTGATCGAAGCGTAGTGCTGCATGGTGCCGTGGCGGTCGAGATGGTCGGGCGTCAGGTTGAGCAGGATGCCGGCCGTCGGGTTGATCGAGGGCGCGAGATCGATCTGGTAGGACGAACACTCGACGACATAGTCCCGGTCAGCCCGCGGTGGATCAAGCGTCATGATGGCGCGGCCGATATTGCCGCCCATCTGTGTGCCGCGCCCTGCCGATTTGAGGATATGCGCGGTCAGCGCCGTGGTCGTCGACTTGCCGTTGGTGCCGGTGATGGCGATGAACGGCGCATCAGGCGCGCGCGCAATCCGCTCGCGGCAGAACAATTCGATATCGCCGATCACTTCGACGCCGGAGCCACGCGCCAACTCCACCGTCCAGTGCGGCTTGGGATGCGTCAGCGGTACGCCGGGTGAGAGCACGAAGGCCGAGAATTTCGACCAGTCGGCGCCGCGCAGATCGGCGGTCGCAATGCCTTGGTCAGCAGCCTTGGCGACGCTATCGGGATTGTCGTCCCAGGCGAGCACGTCGGCGCCGCCCTCGATCAGCGCGCGCGCCGTGGCGATCCCCGAGCCACCCAGCCCGAAGAGCGAAACGCGTTTGCCCGAAAAGGATGCGGCGGGGATCAAGCGGGTTCCTATCTCAGCTTGAGGGTCGACAGGCCGACCAGCGCCAGGATGACGGCGATGATCCAGAAGCGGATCACCACCTGGCTTTCGGTCCAGCCGAGCTTTTCGAAATGATGATGGATAGGCGCCATCAGGAAGACGCGCTTGCCGGTCATCTTGAAGTAGCCGACCTGGATGATGACCGACAGGATTTCCACGACGAACAATCCGCCGACGATGACCAGCACGATTTCGTGCTTGGTGGCGACCGCGACCGTACCGATCAGGCCACCCATGGCCAGCGAACCGGTGTCGCCCATGAAGATCGCTGCCGGTGGCGCGTTGAACCAGAGGAAGCCGAGGCCGGCGCCGATGACGGCGCCAAGCACGACAGCCAGCTCGCCGGTGCCGGGCACGAAATGAATCTGCAGATATTCGGCGAACACCGCATTGCCGGAGAGGTAGGCAATAACGCCGAAGGATGCCGCCGCGATCATGATCGGCACGATCGCCAGCCCGTCGAGGCCATCGGTCAAATTCACCGCATTGCCGGCGCCGACAATGACGAAGCAGGAGAACGGCACGAAGAACCAGCCGAGATTGATGATGAATTCCTTGGCGAAGGGGAAGGTCAGCGACGACGAGAACGGCGCCTGGCCATTATGCATGATCGCCCAGGCGGCGATGCCGGCGATGACGAATTCCAACGCCAGCCGCGCCTTGCCGGAAAAGCCGAGATGCGACTGCTTGGTTACCTTGAGATAGTCGTCGTAAAAGCCGATCGAACCGAAGCCCAGCGTCACCAAGAGCACCACCCAGACATAGATCGAGGAGAGGTTCGCCCATAGAAGCGACGAGCCGACGATGCCGCACAGGATCATCAGCCCGCCCATCGTCGGCGTGCCGGCCTTCTTGAAATGCGTCTGCGGGCCATCGGCGCGGATCGGCTGGCCCTTGCCTTGCCGCAGCCTAAGCGAATTGATGATGGTCGGCCCGAAGATGAAGACGATCAGCGCCGAGGTGATCAGCGCACCGCCGGTGCGGAAAGTTATGTAGCGGAAGACATTGAAGACCGAGACCTTGTCCGCAAAATCGACGAGCAATGTAAACATACGATTCCGTTCCCCGGACTAGTTCTGTTTCGTGCCTGCGGCTTCCGCCGGATATTTGCCGAGCAAGGCCTCGACCAGCTTTGAAAAGCCGATGCCTTTCGACGATTTGATCATCACCACGTCGCCGGCCTTCAGCGTCGACAACAGCAGCGGCTTCAATTCCTCGGCGCCGGCGCGGTATTCCGTTTTGATCTCGTCGGGCAGGATGTCTGCCAGCGCCTGCATTTCCGGACCGCCGAGAAAGACCGTGTTTGTGCCGGTGCCGACGATCAACTCGGCAAGGGCTGCATGGAGCTTGGCCGAATGGTCGCCGAGCTCGAGCATGTCGCCGAGCACGGCGATGCGCCGGCCCTCGCCCGTGACAGGCGTCGCGTTGAGCAGCGCCATGGCAGCAGCCATCGAGGCCGGATTGGCGTTGTAGCTCTCGTCGATCAGTGTGATCGGTCCCTTGGGGTGGCGAAGCATATGGCGCTTCCCACGGCCACGCTCGGCCGACAGATCGGCCAGTGCCAAGGCCACCTTGCCGATGTCGGCTTCAACCAAATGCGCGGCGCCGAGCACCGCCAGGACGTTCTGTACCATGTGGCGGCCGGGCGCGCCGATGCGCGCCGTCACATCCTGCCCGCCGATCCTGGCGGTGATGTCGGAATGATCGGCATGCAGCTCGCATTTGGTCAGCTTGTAGGTCGACCGTGCATTCTCGCCGAAGCCAAAGACATGTTCGACGCCGGCGGCTCGCGCCATCTTGTCGAGCAGCTTCCATCGCGCATCGTCGCGGTTGAGCAAGGCCGCACCGCCGGGCTCGATGCCTTCAAAAATCTCGGCCTTGGCCTTGGCGATCTCTTCGAGGTTTTTGAAGAAGCCGAGATGGGCGGCGGCGATCAGCGTGACGATGGCGACCTGCGGGCGGACCATCTTGACCAGTGGCCGGATTTCGCCGGGATGGTTCATGCCGATCTCGAACACGGCGTAATCGCAATCGTCGGGCATGCGCGCCAGTGTCAGCGGCACGCCCCAATGGTTGTTGAACGACTGCGCCGACGCGTGCACCTTGCCAACGGCCGACAGCACATGACGCAGCGCCTCCTTGGTGGTGGTCTTGCCGGCCGATCCGGTCACCGCGATGATTTTTGCGCTGGAACGGGCGCGGGCGGCAACACCGAGTTTCTCCAGTGCTGCCAGCACATCCTGCACGACGATCATCGGCGCCGTCAGCCGCCCGAGCGACGGCAATTTGACTTCGGCGACGACCAGAACGCCGGCGCCGGCCTTGATCGCCGCGGTCGCGAAGTCATGGCCGTCCATCGCCTCGCCCTTGATGGCGAAGAAGGCGTCGCCCGGCTGCAGGCTGCGGCTGTCGATCGAGATCCCCGAAATTCCCTCCGGCATCGGCCCGAGCGGCCGACCGCCCATGGCGTCGACCAGCGCCTCGGAAGTCCAGAGCACGCTCATGCGGCCCGCTCCCGCAGCGCCGAGCGGACTTCCTCGTGGTCGGAGAAGGGAAACGTCTCGGCGCCGATGGTCTGGCCCTCTTCATGGCCCTTGCCTGCAACGATCAGCGTATCGCCCGCTTTGAGCATGGCGACCGCTTCGTGGATCGCCTTGCGGCGGTCGCCGATTTCAATCGCGCGGGGCGCGGCTGCCAGGATCGCGGCACGGATCGTTTCCGGCACTTCCAAGCGCGGATTGTCGTCGGTGACGATGACGACATCGGCCAGCCGCGTGGCGATTTCGCCCATGATCGGCCGCTTGCCCCGGTCGCGGTCGCCGCCGCAGCCGAACACGACGATGACGCGACCGGTGGTGAACGGGCGCACGGCGGCCAGCACATTTTCCAGCGCATCCGGCTTGTGGGCATAGTCGACATAGACGGGCGCGCCATTGGCGGTGGCGCCGACAAGGTCGAGCCGTCCCGGTGCCCCCTGAAGTTTCTCCAATGCCATCAAAGCTTTGGCGACCGGCGTTCCAGTGGAAATGGCCAGCCCGGCCGAAACCAGGGCATTGGCGATCTGGAAGTCACCTGCGAGCGGCAGGTCGATCTCGTAGAGCACGCCGTCGGCTTCGACCTCGGCGCGCTGGCGGTGGCGCTCGTGCTCGACCCGCTTCAGGCGCAGGAAATCGCCATGGCGGCCGACCGTCAGCACCTTGAGCCCGGCGGCCTGCGCAGCCTGGATGGTCGGCGCCGACCACGGATCGTCGGCAAAGATGACCGCCGGCGCGCCTTTCGGCAGCAGCGTGTCGAACAGGCGCAATTTGGCGCGATGGTATTCCTCGACCGTCGGATGATAGTCCATATGGTCGCGGCCGAGATTGGTGAAACCGCCCGCGGCGAGCTTGACGCCATCAAGGCGGCGCTGGTCGAGACCATGGCTGGAAGCCTCCATCGAGGCGTGGGTGACGCCGGCCTCCGCCAATTCCTTGAGCAACTGGTGCAAAGCCACTGGATCGGGTGTGGTCAACGAACCGTAGTCGTTGCGGCCCGGCGCCACCACGCCGGTGGTGCCAATGGACGCGGCGGCAAAGCCGGCCTGCTCCCAGATCTGCCGGATGAAGGCGGCGACCGAGGTCTTGCCTGCGGTGCCGGTAACCGCGACCATGGTCTCCGGCTGGCTGCCGAAGAAACGTGCCGCGCTCAGCGCCAGCGCCAGGCGTGGGTCGTCGACGCTGAGCACCGGGACGGACAGGCCGGAAACGGCGCTGGCGTTGCCAACGACAACCGCCGCTGCGCCGCGCTTTGCCGCATCGGCGGCATAGGCCGAACCATCCGCCTTGCTGCCGGCGAGCGCGAAAAAGACCACGCCGGTCTTGACCGTGCGGGAATCCGACGAAATCCCGGTTACCTCCACATCGCGGGAAGATGTTCCCTCGACAGGCAGGATACCGGCTAAATCTCTCAGGTGCATCGAACCCCGTTTATCTCAACAAAATGGCGCGCAGTTGCCGGCGCGCCCTAAGAATCACTGATAGGAAACCAGCGTTGCGCCATTTTCATGGCTGAAATCTGGCTTCACGCCAAGCATGGCGGCTGCCCGCCTGATGATGTTTCCGGCCATGACACCCGCATTGTTGGCGGCGACGTCGGTCATCCCGGGCTTTTCCGGGTGCGGAGCGTCAGCGATCGTAAACACCAGATACTGCGGATCGTCCATCGGGAAGGCGGCGACGAAGGTGTTGAAATTCAGTTCCTTCGAGTAGCGGCCATTGATCACCTTCTCGGCGGTTCCGGTCTTGCCGCCAACGCGGTAGCCGGGGGCCCTGGCGTTTCTGGCCGAGCCTTTCTCAGCATTGAGCGTGTAGAGGTAGCGCATGCCCTCCACAGTCTTTTCGCTGACCACTCTCTTGGCCACCGCCATGGCATCCTGCTCGCTGCGGACCAGGAAAGTCGGCGGGATCAAATAGCCCTGCATCAGCGCCGCGCAGCCGACGGCGGCCTGCAGCGGCGTCGTCGACACGCCATGGCCGAAGGCGATGGTGAAGGAGTTGACCTGTTTCCAGACCTTCGGTTCGGTCGGGCGCGCGACCTCAGGCAGTTCGGTCTGCATCCTGTCCAGAAGGCCAAGGCGATGCAGGAATTCGCGGTGCCCCTCGATGCCGACCATTTCGGCCTCACGCGCCGATCCGATGTTGGAGGAGTAAAGGAACACCTCCGGCAATGACAGCACGCGGTTCTTGCCGTGGAAATCGTGAATGGCCTGATGGCCGACCCGGATCGGATGCGAGGCGTCGAAACGGCTGTTCATGTTCGCCTTGCCGGAATCGAGCGCCATGGCCGAGGTAAAGCTCTTGAAGGTCGAGCCCATCTCGTAGAGGCCGGCCGACATGCGGTTCAGCCGATCCTTGTCCTGCGCATTGAAGGGATTGTTCGGATCGAAATCCGGCACCGAGGCCATCGCCACCACTTCGCCGGTCTTGATGTTGAGCACGACGGCGCCGGCGCCCATGGCGCGATAGCGCTCGAGGCCGGCGGCAATCTCGTCGCGCACCACATGCTGGACGCGCAGGTCGATCGACAGCTGAACCGGCTTCAGATCCTTGGCGATCGCCAAGCCTGAGGCCTGCAGGTCGCTCAGGCCCTGCTCGTCAATGTACTTCTCCATGCCGGAGATGCCCTGATTGTCGATGTTGGTGAGGCCGACAATGTAGGACGAGGTCACGCCGGCCGGATAGAAGCGGCGCTTTTCGGTGCGAAAGCCGATTCCGGGAATGCCGAGCTGCATGATGTCGGCCTGCTGCTTGGGCGTCAGCTGCCGCTGCAGCCAGACGAAGCCGGCGCCGCTCTTCAGCTTGTGATAGGTCTGCTCGGGGTCGATATCTGGCAGAATGGTCGACAGCTTTTCGATCGCCTCGTCGGCATCGACGATGCGGCGCGGCTCGGCAAACAGCGATGCCGTCTTGATGTCGGTCGCCAGCACCTCGCCGTTGCGGTCGACGATGTCGGGACGCGACGCCGTCACCCGGCTTTGCGGCCCATTCGACATGTCGGGGGACTGGAAACCGAGATAGACCAGCCGCCCGGCGATGGTCGAATAGATGCCGAAGAACACCGCCATCGTCATCACGATGCGGGTCTTGGCCTTGCCGCCGGTCGCCTTGCGCGCGCCTTCGACCACGATGGAGCCGTCCTCGCCGGTCCGTGCGCGGCGCTTCAGCAATTTGCCGACCGACGGAAGTTTGGCGCGCATTGGAAATCCAGCGATCATTGGACGATGGCTCCGGTGACCACGGGATCCTTGTCGGCTGGTCCTTTGCCGGAATTGTCGGCCATGCCGCCAAGCCGTTGCGACGACAGGTCCTCGATGTTGAGCGGTTTTGCCGGCAGGTCGTCGAGCCCGACGATCTGCCGCGCATTGACCGGCTCGAGTGCGAGCTGCGATTTGTAGATTTCAGCCAGCTTCTGCAGGCGCGACGGCTGGGTCAGCAGGCTCCAGTCGGCCTTGAGCAGGTCGATCGTGTCCTCCTCATAGCGGATCTGCGCCTCGATCTTCTGCACCGAAGCCAGCTGTTCCTCGGCCTCGCGCTTGGCCTTGTAGGTCAGGGCCGCGGCCGAGACCATGACGGCGATCAGGACTATGTCGCTGGTTCGAAACACGTATTCACCTCTCTCGCGGCGCCTGGATGCCGGGAAGCTTTGGAAGGCCGAAAATGGTGAGATCACCGGCGCGCGCCGGCGCCTCGGTGCGGATGGCGGTACGCAGCCTAGCCGAGCGCGCCCGCGGATTGGCAGCGACCTCGGCATCACCTGCCGTCACGCCGCCACCAGCCTTGCGGAAGGTCGCAGTGCGCGCGTGCGCCTCGGGCAAATGACGTGAGCCGGTGGCGACGTCGGCGCGGTCGGCGATGAAGCGCTTGACGATGCGGTCTTCCAGCGAATGGAACGTCACCACCGCAAGCCGCCCGCCGGGCTTCAATACCCGCTCGGACGCCATTAGGGCTTTGGCCAATTCGCCCAGCTCGTCATTGACGAAAATGCGCAGCGCCTGGAAGACGCGGGTGGCCGGATGAATCTTGTCCTTCGGCGCGCGGCCGATATGCGTTTCGATCGCGTCGGCGAGATCGAGCGTGCGCTCGAACGGACGTTTTTCGCGGCGTGACTCGATCATGCGGGCAATGCGGCCGGCATTCCGCTCTTCGCCGAGGAAGCCGAAGATGCGGGCAAGGTCGCCTATCTTGAACGAATTGACGACGTCGGCAGCACTCAAGCCCACCTGCGCCATGCGCATGTCGAGCGGCCCGTCGGTGCGGAACGAAAAGCCGCGCTCGGGCTGGTCGACCTGCATGGAGGAAATGCCGATGTCGAGGACAACGCCGTCGGCGCTTTCGACCTGCTCGTCCAGCGTCGAAAATGGCGCCTGCACCAGCCGTAGCCTGCCGCCGGATTGCTGTTCCAGGCCGCGCCCGGCGGCAATCGCATCGGGATCGCGATCGATCGCCACCACCGAGGCGCCGCTCGCCAGGATCGCCTTGGTGTAGCCGCCGGCGCCAAACGTGCCGTCGACGATCACATCGCCGGCTTTGGGTGAGAGCGCCTCCAGCACTTCGGCGAGGAGGACCGGAATGTGGCGGACCGGTCCGCCAACGGCGCTGAGATCATCGCCGTGATCCGCCATCATTCCGGCCGCTCCCCAGCCTTGGCCTCGTGAGCCTTCGTCCCCTGCCGAAGCTGCAAAAGCCGAGCGCGCGCCTGCGCCCCATAGGCGGCCAGCCGTCCAGGCTCCCAAACTTGAAAGAAATTGCCACGGCCGACAAAGGCCACTTCGCTCGTGATGCCCGTATGCTCGCGGATGAAATCGCTCATCGTGATGCGGCCATCCTGATCGAGCTTCAGGAACGTCCCGTCGCCATGGCAGAAGAACGACATATCGTCCGCCGTCTGCAAAAAAGGGTCTTCCAGCGCGATGCGCTGCTCGTAGCGGTCGAGCAGATCGAGCCCGCCGACATCCATCGCAGGCACGTCCAGGCCGCGCAGCGCGTAGAGCTCCGAATAGCCGCGTTTCTGCACGACAGCGCGGAAATGCGCCGGAACGGAGACCCGCCCCTTCGCATCGATCCTGTTCACCGCGCTTGACAGAAACCGGTCCATGACACGCTGCAGCCGCTTCCGCCGCCGCACCCCTCTCCATGTTTTCGTCCGCGCCGAAGCGCGTCCCCTGCCGAAAATCCGCTTCGATCCGAGCGGCAAAACCCCGCAAACGCACAGCCGCCGCGGCTGCCCGATTGGCGTACGCTTTACCCTGACGCGGAACGAAGGCTTTGGTATCGAAATGGGATATCATGGGGCACTATGGGCGTCAACGGGAACAGGCTTCACAAACGCGCGCGCCACAACCGGTGAGAGCAGCTCTGACAACACTCCCGTCTTTATCTCCCATTAAGCCTAACGAACCGTTTAGAGCGGGCTGGCCCAAGCGGAAGCGGCTTGCCGCGCATCACTGCCGCGAATAGCGTCGTCAGTCTTTTCGCTGAGCAACAAGGTCAGAAATCCATGTCCGAAACAGCCAGGTCCCGCGCGGCCTCCCTTGCCCATCTGCGTCGCGACGGACTTGCCAAAGGCGACCCCATCCCATTGCCGCTGACCATGGCCGCTATTTTCCACAACCCGGGCGACGGCGCCGGCTACAGTCAGTACGGCCGTTACAGCAACGCCACCTGGGATGCAGTCGAGCACATGCTGGCGCATCTCGAAGACGCGCCATGCGTCGGCTTCCCCTCAGGAATGGCGGCAATCTCGGCGGTGTTTTTCGGCCTGTTGAAATCCGGCGACCGCGTGCTTTTGCCTTCTGACGGCTACCATGCCACACGCGCGCTGGCCGAACGTTTCCTCAAGCCCTTCGGCGTCGCCTATGATCTGCGGCCGACAGCTACATTCCTCGACGGCGGCTTCGACGGCTACCGCCTTGTCTACGTTGAAACCCCGTCAAATCCGCGATTGGACATTTGCGACATCACAGCGGTCGCCCAGGCCGCGCACCAAGCGGGCGCGATCGTCGTCGTCGACAACACCACGATGACGCCGTTCGGCCAGCGCCCGCTCGATCTCGGCGCCGACATCGTCGTTGCTGCCGACACCAAGGCGGCCAACGGGCATTCCGACGTGCTGTTCGGCCATGTCGCCAGCCGCAATCCAGACATCATCGCGGACGTCACCGGCTGGCGCGAGACCGCGGGCGGCATTCCCGGCCCGTTCGAGGCTTGGCTGGTGCATCGCGGCCTGGAGACGCTGGAGGTACGCTTCGACCGCATGTGTTCTTCTGCCGAGGTGATCGCGAAGCGCCTGAAAAACCATCGCGCCGTTAGCGGCTTGCGCTACCCCGGGCTGGAGGGCGACCCGTCGCACAACCTCGCCCGGGCGCAGATGGAGCGCTTCGGCTTCCTCATGTCCTTCGAACTCCTCTCCCAGGAAAAGGCCGAGGATTTCATCAACAACTGCACGCTGATGCAGGCGGCAACGTCGTTCGGGGGTGTCCACACCTCCGCCGAGCGGCGGGCCAAGCGAGGAGATTCGGTTCCGCCCGGCTTCGTGCGCCTGTCGGTGGGCTGCGAGCCGGTGGAAGAACTCTGGCAGGCGATCGAGGCATCGCTGGACAAGATCGGCGTCTGAGGCGGCTTGCCCCTTCTCCCCGTCACTGTACGGGGAGAAGGTCCCGGCAGGGGGATGAGGGGCAGCGTCAACCTCTGAAGCGATCTCACTTCTTCGAGTCCCTTGCCTCAGTCACTGCGGCATATTTGGCTCGCAAGCGCTTCATGAACAGAGGTCCGTCTATCCTCCCGCTCTCAAGGTCGTCAGACAACCTGTCCTTACGTGCTTCGGCTTTGATCTCGTCCATCGACGCAAATCGTCCCGTTCCGCTGTAAATCCCCTCCTGAACCAGCCTGCGCAGTTCCTCGACCGTGTAGCCGAGCAGGTCGCGGCGGTCTTTCCATTGCCGCAGCGCATCACGGATGACTTGCTGGCCGAGGCGTATTCGCCGGCGGCCACGACATCGTCGACCGCCGCCGCCAGTTCCGGCGAAAGCGTGATGCTGCGTTTGTCTCGACCCGCCCGGTGCAGTTGATTCAATCGCTCAAGCACCTGAATCGTCAGCTGCGCCCGAAGGCGCAGACTGCTGATCCCAAAGGATTAATCGCGATATGGGGAGAAATTGCCAGCTGGCCTGTAAGCCGGGTTTTGTATGGCCCTCGCCCCTTTCGGGGCGAGAACGTGGCGGCCATTCATCTTGGGCGCATGTTGCCATGCGCCTCACGCAACCTACCCGGACGGTGAGCCGGAAACAGCCCTCGAAGGTTTCCCCTCGCACCGTCCCTATTCGGTCTTGCTCCCGGTGGGGGTTTACCGTGCCGCTCCTGTTGCCAGTCGCGCGGTGGGCTCTTACCCCACCCTTTCACCCTTGCCCCGATAAATCGTGGCGGTTTGCTTTCTGTGGCACTTTCCCTGGGGTCGCCCCCGCCGGCCATTAACCGGCACCGTGTTTCCATGGAGCCCGGACTTTCCTCACCCGCAGCCTTTCGGCTTTGCGGGTGCGGCCGCCCGGCCAGCTGGCAGAGCGTATAAAGGGGTTCACGTTCCAAAACGCAAATGAAAAAGCAGACTTATGCCGGCGATCCCAATGCCGCCAACTGCACCTTGACCTTGCCGCAATAGGCCGCCGACACCGGGTTCATCCTCGTCGCGGCATGGCCGGCATTGTATTTCAGGATCGTGCCGCAGGTGGTGCCGCCGCCGAGATTGCGCGCCATGGCAAGGTACTTCATGCCGTATTTGATGTTGGTGTCGGGATCGAACAGACCCTTGGCGGAGCCGCTATACCCCATCATCCGCGCCGTTGCCGGCTTGATCTGCATCAGGCCGATTTCACCCGCGCTGCCGACGATGTTCGGCCGGTAGTTGCTCTCGATCTTGATGACCGCCTGGGCCAGCGACACCGGCACGCCTTCGGCCGCAGCATAGCGGGCAATGATTGCCGAATACTGGCCGCCAAGCGCGGCTGCCGCAGTCGACTCCGCAGCGGTGCTTGGGCGGATCGATGCGGTCGTCGTCAGGTCGACGCTCTTCCTGTTGCGCTTAAAATGCCTCTTGGCCGTGGCTTTTCTGGCCTTCACCACGGCTGCTTTGCGCACTTTCGCGGTGGTTGCCCTTTTTGCTTTCGGGTTTGCCTTCGTCATGGTGGCCTTGGCGGGTGCGGCGATGAAGCCCTGGTCTGCCCTCTGGCTCACTGGTGCGGCATCGGCCGTGCTGAAGGCAAAAGTCATTACTCCGGCAGCAATAGCTGCCGTTACAACGGTCAATTTCTGCATGTGGTCCTGTTCTGTTTGGCCGCGCGAAGATCTTCACGCAGCAACGCCTAATCAATATCGGAGCATCCGGGGGGCTGGAGGTCCGATAACTTGCACGAACTGCCTTTGAGGGCGGAATTTGTGTCGAACAAGGCGAGGCAATTCACTTTCAGTGACAGGCTGTAACTTGAATATCAGGAAAAGACTATTTAGACGCAACTGACCTAAGGGAAGTCAGCAGGCTTTGCAGCGTGCTAGACGTAGAGCCGTCGGCGACGCCATCCACCAGGCGTGGTCGGAAATGCCGCTGAAAAGCTTCGACGACGATTTCGGTCTGGCGGTCGAAGACACCTGATATCTCAACGCCATAGCCATAGAGCGCCAGCATCGACTGCAGTGCCTCGACCTCGGCGCCGGTATCGCCGGCTTTCAGCACCGCGCCGCGCCGGACCGGCGCCGCAGGCACGAGATGGCCGACCCCGGCCGCAAACAGCGCATTCCAGGGGAATTTCTCGCCCGGGTCGATCTTGCGCCCCGGCGCGATGTCGGAATGGGCAAGCACCCTTTGCGCCGTAATGGAATGGCGTTCGATGATACCAAGGCAAAGCCCGATCACCGCTTCCACCTGCCGCTTGGGAAAGGCCGAATAGCCGAGCGAATGGCCGGGATTGACGATTTCGATGCCGACCGAACAGGAGTTGATGTCGCGACGACCGAACCAGGAACTTGCACCGGCATGCCAGGCGCGGTCGCATTCGCGCACCATCTGGATGATGCGGCCATCCTCATGGACGAGGTAGTGCGACGAGACTTCGCTTGCGGGGTTGCACAACCAGGCTTCCGCGGCAGCACCAGTCGCCATGCCGGTATAGTGCAGCACGATCATGTCGGGCCTGAGCGTTTCGCGCCGCGGGCCGAAATTCGGCGATACCCTGACCTCCGCGCTTGGCTCGTCGGGCGAGAAGCCGGTCATGCGTGCCTGAGGCCCCGCTCGATCATTTCATAGGCCGCGTTGATCGCCGCGACCCTGGTCGTTGCAATCTTGATGAATTCCTGCGGCAGGCCGCGCGCGATCAGCCGGTCCGGATGATTGTCGGAGACCAGCTTGCGGTATCGCTTCCTGACCTCCTCGAACGGCTTGCCGCGCTCAATGCCGAGCACGATATAGGGATCGCCGGCGCCGAGATTGACGTGCCTGGCCATGATGGCCTCGTAGTGCACCTCGTCGATGCGGAAAATCTCGGCAATACGGTGCAGGAAAATCCCTTCGCGCTCATGCACCAGCCCATCCGCCTTGGCGATATGGAACAGACCGTCGAGTATGTCTTCCAGCATGACGCAGTTCGAATGGCCCGAGCCGCACATCTGCGCCATACTCTCGGCATAGGTCTCGAACCCGGCGACGTCGCGCTTGGCCAGATCGTAAAGCCGCGCCACATTGCGGGTCTGTTCTCGCGGCACCTCGAATATTTCCTGGAACGCGCGAACCTCGTCCTGGGTGACGATGCCATCGGCCTTGGCCATCTTGGCTGACAGCGCAATCATCGCCACAGAGAAGGCGACACGCCGGCGCAGATCAGCGTCACCGGAGAAAACCGTGCGCACGGCCTCAACCACATCGGCTACGCCGGACGTGGCTGAAGATGAAACGCGGGTGATGAAGTCGCCGAGGCGATCCCAAATCGACATGAGCGCTTATTAGGGCCGCCGGCTATTGCTATCAAGCCAAGACAGCGCCGCAGAGTGGATCGATTTACGCAAGCAACCGACGCGCCAGATCCCAAACCGTAGGAAAGAGCCGGTTCAAGGCCCTTGAGCCCCGAATCGACCTAAACGCAGGAAGGCCGGCGCGAAGCCGGCCTCCTCTCTCGTCACGTCAAAGTGACCGAGACTGCTGCTACTGCGCGGGGGCAGGAGCAGGTGTTGCCGGAGCCGGTTCTGCAGGCTTCGGTGCATCCGGCGTCGCCGGCTTCATGGGCTCGGCGGCTGGCGGATTGGTGCTCTGGGTGGTGGTGTTATCCGTAGCGCTGTCGCTGCAGGCGGCAACGCCGAACAGGGCCAGGGCGGAAACGGAAGCAAGAATGAGCTTTTTCATGACATCTCTCCTTCAACACACGCTCACGTTGCGGTGAACGGTCGAAGGCAAAATGCATCAAACGGCCATGAGTTTCGTAACGTTGCGTTTCCTGATGTAACATCCGCGCACTATCGATTGCGGGCCGGGCGATGCCGAACTAACAGTCTGGACCCAAATGCAATGCCGGAGTTCTGCGTGGACAAGAAATGGGATTTTTGGATCGACCGCGGCGGCACCTTCACCGACGTGATCGGACGTGATCCGCAAGGGGGGTTGCATCCCAGGAAATTCCTGTCGGAAAATCCCGAAGCCTATCCCGATGCGGCCCTAGCCGGCATCCGCGAGCTTCTGGGGCTGAAATCCGGCACCGCTATTCCTCCGGGCCTGGTCGGTGACGTCAAGATGGGTACCACCGTTGCCACGAATGCGCTGCTGGAGCGCAAGGGCGACCGTGTGCTTTTGCTCATCACCAAGGGCTTTCGCGATGCGCTGAAGATCGCCTATCAGGCGCGGCCAGACATCTTCGCCAAGGAGATCGTCCTTCCGGAACAGCTCTACGAGCGGGTCATCGAGATCGACGAGCGTGTGCGCGCCAATGGCGAGGTCGAGCGCCTGCTCGACATCGCTGCCTGCCGCCCCGCCATCGAACAGGCGAAGGCTGACGGCATCGATGCGGTGGCCATCGTCTTCATGCATGCCTGGAAATATCCCGACCACGAGAAGGCGGTGGCGAAAGTCTGCCGCAAGATCGGGTTCAGCCAAGTCTCGGTCAGCCATGAAGTCTCGCCACTGATCAAACTGGTCGGCCGCGGCGACACCACCGTGGTCGATGCCTATCTGTCGCCGATCCTGTCGCGCTATGTGCAAAGGGTGGCGGGAGAACTGGGCGCGACGCCAATCTCCCCACTTGTGGGGGGTGAGGAGCGGTCGGCCAAAGGCCGAGAAAAAGCCAACGATTTGGCTTTTTCAGCGACGAATGCCCGGAGCCATAGCGAAGGGCAGTCCGCAAAGCGGCCAGAGGGGGTCCGCTCGGAAGGCACCGCCAATGCGCTGAGCCCGGTCGATCCAACCCCACCCGGCGGCTCCGCCGCCACCCTCCCCTCGAGGGGCAGGGAAAACCCTCGCCTGATGTTCATGATGTCGTCGGGCGGGCTCACCGCCGCCGACATGTTTCAGGGCAAGGACGCGCTGCTGTCCGGCCCGGCCGGCGGCGTCGTCGGCATGGTCGAAACGGCGAAACTCGCCGGATTCGAGAAAGTCATCGGTTTCGACATGGGCGGCACCTCGACCGACGTCGCCCATTATGACGGCGAGTATGAGCGCGCCTTCGACACCGAGGTCGCCGGCGTGCGCATCCGTGCGCCGATGATGCGCATCCATACCGTCGCTGCCGGCGGCGGCTCGATCCTGCACTACGAAGCCGGCCGTTTCCGCGCCGGCCCGGATTCCGCCGGCGCCAATCCTGGCCCCGCCGCCTACCGGCGCGGCGGCCCGCTGGCCGTCACCGACGCCAATGTCATGCTGGGCAAGCTGCAGCCCGATTTCTTCCCGGCAATTTTCGGCCCAGGCCAGGACCAGCCGCTCGATGTGGCCGCCGTGCGCAAAAAATTCGCTGCGCTGGCCGTCGAAATCGGCGATGGCCGCACGCCGGAAGCCATCGCCGAAGGCTTCGTCACCATCGCGGTGGAAAACATGGCCAATGCCATCAAGAAGATCTCCGTGCAGCGCGGCTATGACGTCACTGAATATCTCTTGAACTGTTTTGGCGGCGCCGGCGGCCAGCATGCCTGCCTGGTTGCCGACGCGCTCGGCATGGAGGCGGTACTGATCCACCCCTTTTCCGGTCTGCTCTCAGCCTATGGTATCGGCCTGTCGTCGGTTTTCGCGTCGCGCCAGCAGGCGCTCCTGAAGCCGCTTGCCGAAGAATCCAGGACCCAGATCGGCAGCCTCATCGGCACGTTGAAAAAAGCCGTCATCGCCGAATTGGCAGCGCAAGGCATCGCCGAGGACAAGATTGCGGCAAAGCCGGTGCTGCACATCCGCTATGACGGCACCGACACCACGCTGCCGGTGAATTTCGAACAGGACTCGATCTTCCAGGCCAGGCGCGATTTCGAAGTGGCCCACAAGGCGCAGTTCGGGTTCGTCTATGACGACAAGCCGATGATCGTCGAGACCGTTGGCGTGGAAGGCGCCGAGATCGTCGAGACCACGGCCGAAGCCGTTGCGCCCGCCGGACCGGCAATGGTTGAAGCCGGTGCGTCCGGAACGCGGCGCATCTACACCGAGGGCCGCTGGCATGAGGCCGGCATCCATCGCCGCGAAAACCTGCGCCCATCCAATCTGGTCCCAGGCCCCGCTTTGATCATCGAGCCGAACCAGACCATCGTCGTCGAGCCGGGCTGGCAGGCCGAAATCACCAACCTCAATCACGTCGTCATTCGCCGCACCGAACGGAAAGTGCGCACGGCTGCTGTCGGCACCGAAGCCGATCCGGTGATGCTGGAGGTCTTCAACAACCTCTTCATGTCGATCGCCGAGCAGATGGGCGTCACGCTGCAGAACACCGCCTATTCCGTCAACATCAAGGAAAGGCTGGACTTTTCCTGCGCCGTCTTCGACCGTCATGGAGCGCTGGTCGCCAACGCGCCGCACATGCCGGTGCATCTCGGCTCCATGGACCGCTCGGTCGAAACCATCATCCGGCTGAACTCCGGCGACATCCATCCCGGCGACGTCTTTGCGCTGAACGCCCCTTACAATGGCGGCACGCATTTGCCTGATATCACCGTGGTGACGCCGGTGTTTTCCCTCCCCCATGAGGGGAGGGTGGCCGCGCAGCGGCCGGGTGGGGTCCTCTCAGAAGGCACCACAAGAGCGTCGAGCACTGCCGCAACGACCCCCTCCGGCGGCTCCGCCGCCACCTCCCCCTCAAGGGGGGAGGAAGTAATCTTCTACGTAGCCTCACGCGGCCATCATGCCGATATCGGCGGCACTGCCCCCGGCTCGATGACGCCGCTTGCCACCACGGTCGACGAGGAAGGCGTGCTGTTCGACAATTTCCGCGTCGTCGATCGCGGAAAATTCCGCGAGGCGGAGCTGCAAACGCTGCTCACCGACCACCCCTACCCCGCCCGCAACCCGCACCAGAACATCGCCGACCTAAAGGCGCAGATCGCCGCCAATGAAAAGGGCGTGGCGGAACTGCGCAAAATGGTCTCCCATTTCGGCCTCGATGTCGTCGAGGCCTATATGGGCCATGTCCAGGACAATGCCGCCGAAAGCGTGCGCCGCGTGCTGGAAAGGCTGCCTAACAGCTCGCAGTATGAATACCCGACCGACACCGGCCAGGTGATCAAGGTGAAGATCACGGTCGACCGGCAAAAGAGCGAAGCGACCGTCGACTTCACCGGCACCTCGCCTGTCATGAAGAACAATTTCAACGCGCCCGAGCCCGTCGCCCGCGCCGCCGTGCTCTATGCCTTCCGCGTCATGGTCGAGGACATGATCCCGATGAATGCCGGGTGCCTCAGGCCCATCAACATCATCATCCCCGACGGCTCGATGCTGAAGCCGGCCTACCCCGCAGCAGTCGTCGCCGGCAATGTCGAGACCTCGCAGCATGTCACCAACGCGCTGTTCGGAGCCATGGGCGCCATGGCCAATGCGCAAGGCACGATGAACAACCTGACCTTCGGCAACAAGCAGTACCAGTATTACGAGACGATCTGCTCCGGTTCGCCGGCCGGACAGATGAACTCCGGCCGCGGCTTTGCCGGCACATCCGGCGTCCACACCCACATGACCAATTCGCGCCTGACCGACCCGGAGGTGCTGGAATTGCGCTTTCCCGTGCTGCTCGAGGATTTTCACATTCGCGAAGGCTCCGGCGGCAAAGGCAAATGGGATGCCGGTGACGGCACCAGGCGCACCATCCGTTTCCTCGAAAAGATGGAATGCGCCATCCTGTCCTCGCACCGCAACCGCCCGCCGCAAGGCCTCGACGGCGGCGGTGACGGCGAGGTCGGCTCGACCAAGGTCCGCCGCCAGGACGGCAGCGTCGAGACGCTGAAGGCCTGCGACCAGACCGTGCTCGACGCCGGCGACGCCGTCATCCTGACGACGCCGACACCCGGGGGATTTGGCAAGGCCTGAACTCGCGTCAACAGGCTGTCACCCGCCTGTCATGCCCCTGAGTTACCCGCTTGCGGCAAAGCAAATGGGGAATCACTTTGCCATGACGGACGTCTCCTCGGATCTCGTTTTTCGCCGCGGCAAGGAAGTTGGAAAAGCCGTCTACCAGAACCGCCCGCTGTCGAAGGCCGGCATCTCGGAGCGGCTGTTCGCCCTCTTGTTTTCCGGTCTCGTCTATCCGCAGATCTGGGAAGACCCTGAAGTCGACATGGAGGCCATGCAGCTTGGCCAGGGTCACCGCGTCGTCACCATAGCGTCGGGCGGCTGCAACATCCTCGCCTACCTCACCCGCTCGCCTGAACGCGTCGATGCGGTCGACCTCAACGCCGCCCACATCGCCTTGAACCGGATGAAGCTGGAGGCGGTGCGACATCTGCCCTCGCAGGGCGATCTGTTCCGTTTCTTCGGCGCCGCCGGCACCAGCCACAATTCGCAAGCCTATGACCGCTTCATCGCGCCGCATCTCGACCCGGTCAGCCGCCACTATTGGGAGCGTCGCAGCTGGCCCGGCCGCCGGCGCATCACCGTCTTCGACCGCAATTTCTACCAGACCGGCCTGCTCGGCCTATTCATCGCCATGGGCCACCGCATCGCCAAATTCTTCGGCGTCGATCCCGCCGGTATCATGGCGTCGAAGAGCCTCGCCGACCAGCGCCGCTTCTTCAACGAAGAGCTGGCGCCGGTCTTCGACAAGAAGCTGTTGCGCTGGGCTACCTCGCGCAAGGCTTCGCTGTTCGGCCTCGGCATTCCGCCGGCGCAGTACGATTCGCTGATCACCTCGGGCGATGGTTCGATGGCCAGCGTGCTGAAGGCCCGGCTGGAAAAGCTCGCTTGCGATTTTCCACTGAAGAACAACTACTTCGCTTGGCAAGCCTTCGCCCGTCGCTATCCCAATCCGGGTGAGGCCGCCCTGCCCGCCTATCTAGAAGAGGCCAACTACAAGGCGATCCGCAACAATGTCGATCGCGTCGGCATCCACCACGCCAATCTGATCGAATTTCTGGCCGGCAAGGACGCAAGCACCGTCGATCGTTTCGTCCTGCTCGACGCGCAGGACTGGATGACGAACGACCAGCTCAATGCCCTTTGGTCGGAGATCACCCGCACCGCCTCGGTCGGCGCCCGAGTCATCTTCCGTACCGCCGCCGAGCCCAGCCTGCTGCCGGGCCGCGTCTCGATCTCGCTGCTCGACCAGTGGACCTACGAGGACGAGGCCTCGCGCGACTGTTCGGCCCGCGACCGCTCGGCCATCTATGGCGGCTTCCACCTCTATGTGAAGCGCGCGGCATGAGCGCGAGCGAGCTGCCGGCCGACCATGCCGAACTGATGGACGGCGTCTATCGCTGGCAACGCCATATCTACGACCTGACCCGCAAATACTATCTGCTTGGCCGCGACCAGATGATAGTCGGGCTGGATGTGCCGGCGAATGGCAGAGTGCTCGAACTTGGCTGCGGCACCGGCCGCAACATCGCGCTTGCCGCCCGCCACTATCCCGACGCCCGCCTCTACGGCCTCGACATCTCGGCTGAGATGCTGGAGACCGCCGGCAAGGCGATCGGCCGCGACGGCCTGTCCGGCCGCGTCGTGCTGGCGCGCGGCGACGCCACCGATTTCGACGCCAAGACGCTGTTCGGCGTCGAGCGCTTCGACCGCATCTTCGTGTCCTATTCGCTGTCGATGATCCCCGGTTGGGAAAAGACGGTTTCGGCAGCCCTTGCGGCACTCGCGCCCGGCGGCTCGCTGCATGTCGTCGATTTCGGCCAGCAGGAAGGCTTGCCCAACTGGTTCCGGACATTGCTGCGCGGCTGGCTCAAAAAATTCCACGTCGCGCCACGTGAATCTCTGCGTGAAGTCCTGGAATCGGAATCTCGGCGAACCGGCGCAAGCTTCCGTTTCCGCACGCTTTATCGCGGCTATGCCTGGCTGGCGGTGATCGAGTCGCACGACCTCACCTCCCCCTCGATGGGGGAGGTCGCGCCGAAGGCGCGGGTGGGGGTGAAACGCTAGGCACCCCCCCCNCGCTGCGCGCCGACCCTCCCCATCAAGGGGAGGGTAAAGGGAGCTAATGCAGCGTCTTCACCAGTGCGCCGACCATCACTTGCGGCCGGTAGCCAAGCTTGGCCGGCGTCAGCCCGAGCCGCACCACCACCAACTGCTCCGACGGGATGATGGCGACTGTCTGGCCGTCATGGCCCTCCATCCAGTAGGTATCCCCAGGCAGTCCGGCGGCGACGCCGGCGCCGGGATTTTCCTCGTCGCCGGGCGCCTCGATCCACAGTTGCCCCTTGCCGTAGACTTTCGAGGCCGGGGCCGGTTCGCGCATCCAGTCGACGAAACCGGCCGGCAGGATCTGGCTGCCCTTCCACACCCCGCCCTGCAGCAGGAATTGGCCGAACCGCGCCCAGTCGTGGCCGGTGGCATAGAGATAGGATGAACCGACGAAGGTGCCCTCTTCGTCTGTTTCGAGCACGGCACTCTGCATGCCGAGCGGCCCGAACAGCGCGGTTCTTGGCCAGACCAGCGCCTTGGCCTTGTCGCCGATCGCATCCTGCCACAGCCGCGACAGCATAACCGCCGTACCGCTCGAATAGGAAAACACCTTGCCGACGTCGCCGGTCAGCGGCTTGGCCTCGGCGAAGCCCGCCATGTCGGGCTCGAGATAGAGCATGCGCGTCACATCGGCGACGTCGCCATAATCCTCGTTGAACTCGAGCCCGCTCGACATCGCCATCATATCGGCAAGGCTGATGGCGGCGCGCCCGTCCGCCTTCCATGAGCCGAACAGGCCCTGATTGGTCACCGCCATCTTGCCGTCCTTGACCAGCGTGCCGACGAGCGCGGCGTTGACCGTCTTGGTCATCGACCAGCCGAGCAGCGGCGTTTTCGCCGAAAAGCCCTCGCCATAACGCTCGGCAACAATGCGGCCATTTTTGACCACCACCACGGCGCGCATGCCGATGCCGGTCATCGCCGCACCGTCGAGGATCTTGTTGATTTCGGGATTTTGCGAGGCGTCGACTCGATCTCCCCCGGGCCACAGATCGCCCTTGGTGGCCGCCGACGCCTCGGCAGGGATTGACGTGCGCCGTGCCTTGCCGACGTCGCCATCGGGAACCGAGGCGCAACCCAGGCCGGCGCGCGCAACGGCAACGCTCTTGCCGAGGAAGCCAAGCAGCCCGGCCGAGACGGTCCCCCTGTTCTTGTCGACCGACACCTTCATCAGCCTGAGAAGCGGATGGCCGGGCGCCTGCACGTCGATGGCAAGCACCTCATTGGGATCACGGCCGGCGATAAAAACATTCGAGCAGACAATCTTGGCGGAATAGCCGGAACCGACGCGGATCAGTTCGGGCGGCGCGACGTAGAGCCAGGCAAACAGGGCGGCTATGGCCAACACGACCAGGCCGAGCAGCCATTTGATGATCTTCACGGCGATCCGCATCTTTCCGTCCCTGCTTTTCCGGTGCCCGTGGCTTGCGGCCCGATTTATGTCATCGATTTGCCGCCATTGCTTCCGCAAAATCGGTGTTCTTGTCGAGCGCCGTCAACCTGTTATCAACCATGATCGGCGATCACTGGTGCATGTCGCCCAAAAGTGCGCAGCGGTTTTGGAACAACGACATGCACGAAAATAGCGTATCAGGCGATGCTGTGGGGCGATCGCCTGAGGGGCACCTGCAACGACAACCCAACAGCGACCGGCTGATTCCGGCTCGGGAAATGCGATGCGCCGTTTCGCGGCCCTCATCACGTTGACGCTGCTGGCCGCCTGCTCGACCGCCGGCGATCTCGTGCCCTCGATGTCGCCATCCAGCAGCCCGACGGTTGCCGTGCGCGCACCGCGTTTCGAAGACTCCAAGCCGCATGAATGGGATAGCGGCGCGCCTTGGAACTATGCCGTTCACGGCACCGACGTCTCCAAATACCAGACCTCGGTCGACTGGCCGACGGCCAAGGCCAGCGGCATCTCCTTCGCCTTCATCAAGGCGACCGAGGGCGGCGACCGTTTCGACGAGTATTTCAACGAGCATTGGTCGCGCACCAAGGCCAATGGCATTCCGCGCGCGGCCTACCATTTCTTCTATTTCTGCACGCCTGCCGCCACCCAGGCGCGCTGGTTCATCCAGAACGTGCCCGTCGACCGCTCGGCCATGCCGCCGGTGCTCGACATGGAGTGGAACCCGCAATCGCCGACCTGCCGGCTGCGCCCGGATTCGGCGACGGTGCGGGCCGAAATGACCACCTTTCTCGAGATGATCGAGCGGCACTATGGCAAGAAGCCGATCATCTACACCTCGGTCGACTTCTTCGACGATAACGACCTTGCGACGTTCCGCGGCTATCCCTACTGGCTGCGCTCGGTGGCCGGCCACCCCCGCCAGAAGTACGGCAGCCACCCTTTCACCTTCTGGCAATACACCGGAACCGGTATCGTGCCCGGCATGAACGGCAAGTCCGATATCAACGTCTTCAACGGCACTGAGGCAGCCTGGAAAAAGTGGCTGCGGCAGAACACCCGTTGACACCGGCTCTGCCGCCTGCTTTTCGACGTCCCATGCGCACCTACCTGCAGCCACTGGGATATTTACGCCGGAAACAGTCGAAGAGCCGCCTGCGCTCCGGGCTGCTCGCGGCCCTGCTGCTCGGCGCTACGGCGATGCCGGCGGGGGCGCAGGAATGCGGCGGCGACTTCGAAACCTGGAAGCAAGGCGTGGCGGCGGAAGCCAAGGCGGCCGGTGTCGGCGCTGTCGGCCTTGACGCACTGGAAGCCGCCACCATCGACGACAAGGTGCTGGCGCGTGACCGCGCCCAGGGCGTCTTCGCCCAGACCTTCATCCAGTTCTCCAACCGCATGATCTCGGCCTACCGGCTGAAGCAGGGCGCGGCCAACCTGAAGAAATACGCCGAAATCTTTGCGCGCGCCGACCAGCAGTTCGGTGTCCAGGCGCCGATCATCACCGCCTTCTGGGGGCTGGAGACCGATTTCGGCGCCGTACAGGGCGATTTCCACACGCTGAGCGCCTTGGTGACGCTGTCGCATGACTGCCGCCGCCCGCAGCTGTTTCGGCCGCAACTGGTGCCGCTGTTGACGCTGATCGATCGCGGCGTCGTTCCGGCCGACGTCACCGGCGCCTGGGCCGGCGAGATCGGCCAGACGCAGATCCTGCCTTCCGATTATCTCGCGCGCGGAGTCGACGGCGACGGCGACGGCATCGTCGACCTCAGGCGCAGCGTACCCGACGTGATCATGACCACGGCCAACAAGGTGCTGTCGCGCGGCTGGAAACGCGACCAGCCCTGGATCGAGGAAGTGCGCGTGCCCGAGGACATGCCCTGGGAGCAGACCGGCCGCACCAACAAGTTGCCGCTGTCGCAATGGGCCGCCTGGGGCGTCACCAATCCCGATGGCACGCCGCTGATCGACAATGGCCTGAAGGCCGGCCTGGCGCTGCCGATGGGCCGCAAAGGTCCGGCCTTCCTGGCCTACGACAATTTCGACGTCTATCTGGAATGGAACCAGTCCTTCACCTACGCGCTGACCGCCGCCAACTTCGCCAGCCGGCTGGCCGGGGCAAAGCAGTTCGACCCGCGCAATCCCGAAACCGGGCTCAATGGCGACCAGATGAAGGAATTGCAGACCAAGCTCGAAGCCAGGGGCTATGACGTCGGCACCGTCGACGGCATTCTGGGCACCAACACCCGCGAAGCCATCCGCAAGGAACAGATGCGGCTCGGCATGCCGGTCGACGGCTGGCCAACGCCGGAGCTTTTGGGGAAGTTGTGAAGAGAGTGAGTAGGCGTTGGGGTTGGGAGTAGAAGCTCCCCAAGCCGAATTCCCTATTCCCTACTCCTTGCCCGGACGAAGTCGATAAATGCCCGCAAAGCCGGGGGGACGTGCCTCGAACTCGGGTGATACAGGAAGAAGCCTGGAAAGCTGGGCGACCAGGGCTCTAGAAATCTCATCAGCCTGCCCGCATCGATCCACGACTGGACCTGATAGTCGATCATGTAGGCGACGCCTGCTCCACCCAGCGCCGCCTTCAGCATCAGCTCGGTGTCGTTGACAGTCAGGCTGCCCTGAACAGCAATTTCCAAAACCCGCTTGCCGCGAGAAAACTCCCACCGGTAGAGGTTGCCGCCGCCCGGCCATTGGAAGTTGATGCATTGGTGCTGGTGCAGATCCTGGGGATGACGGGGAGTTGCGCGGCCCTCAAGGTAGGCCGGGGCGGCCACCGCCGCCATCTGCAAATCGTCGCTGAGCTTGACCGCCACCATGTCCTTCTGCAGCCGCTCGCCGAGACGGATCCCGGCGTCGAACCGGCCCTCGACGATATCGGTCAGGGTATCGTCGACGATGACGGTCAGCGCGATATCAGGATAGGCGCGTTGGAAGTCGCCAAGGATCGGGCCGATGAACCGCACCGCGGCAACACGCGGCACGTTTATTCGTAGCGAACCCGCCGGCCGATCACGCGCGGTATGAATGTCCGCTACGGCGCCCTCCAGCTCTTCGAACGCAACGGCAAGGCGCGCAAACAGCGTCTCGCCAGCACCAGTGGGTGAAACACTACGCGTCGTGCGATTCAGCAACCTGACGCCGATGCGAGCCTCCAGTTGCCGGATCGACTGGCTGAGCGCCGGCGGGGAAACACGCAGCCGGCGGCGGCGCGGACGAAACTACGCTCTTCCACGATTGCGGCGAATGCCTTGAACTCGGTGAATTCAGAACCGCGCATTGTGTATCCCTAGATTAACAAGATAGTCAGATAATAGGCCATTATCTGATCAGTTGCATGGCCCTATTTCTCGACTAGCGGACCCGTCAGATGAAACCGGCACGGGCCTGAATGATTGAAGGAAACGTATCATGCCCAAGTCCTTGCAAGGCAAAACCGCACTCGTCACCGGCAGTTCGCGCGGCATTGGGCGAGCCATCGCCGAAGGACTCGCCTCCAAGGGCGCTGCCGTCGTCGTCAACTATGTCGGCAACCACGAAGCCGCTGACGAGGTCGTGGCCGCCATCGCCGGCAAGGGAGGAAAGGCGATCGCCGTCCAGGCCGACATATCAAGCGTCTCGGATATTCATCGCCTGTTTGACGAGGCTGAGAGTGAGTTCGGCGCGATCGACATCGTGGTTGCCAATGTCGGCGTCGCCGTCATCAAGCCTCTGACCGAGGCAACCGAAGCCGATTTCGACCATGTCTTCGGCACCAATGCCAAGGGCACGTTCTTCGTGCTTCAGGAAGCAGCGCGCCGTGTGCGAAACGGCGGCCGCATCATCGCGGTCTCCACCGGCGGCACCAAGATGTTCTTCACGCAAACGGCGCTCTATCTCGGCAGCAAGGGCGCCGTCGAACAATTCGTCCGTGTGCTCTCGCGTGAACTCGGACCGCGCGGCATCACCGTGAATGCGCTGTCGCCTGGCTTCACCGACACGGACCTGCTTCCCGAGCGCGATCGCGCCGTGGCGGCCGGCATGTCTCCATTTGGCAGGATCGGCGCGCCCCGCGACGTTGCCGATGTCGCGGTCTTCCTGGCCAGCGACGAGGCCCGCTGGCTGACCGGCGAGAATATCCAGGCCGGTGGCGGGGTCGCTTAGTCCGCCATCGTCTCCAGGCTGGCGAATCCCTGCGGCGCATCGCCTTCGTCAAACGGCGTCGTCACCTCGACGAAGGTATCGGGATAAAAGCCGTTGAAGCGGGTTCTCAGCGACAGCGAATAGGCGCCGATATGGCCGATCTCGATCCAGTCGCCGGTGTCGACGGTTTCCGGCAGCCAGAACGGCCGCGACAGGATGTCGACGGAATCGCAGGTCGCGCCGCAGACCTTGAACGGCACGATGTTCTTCTCCTCGCCATTGCGCGAGCGGATCGCCGGATCGGGGATGAAGCGGGCCGGCAGTGTGATCTTGCCGGTCCAAGAATCCGACAGCGACGCCCAGATGCCGTCATTGATGTAGAGCCGCTTGCCCTTGCGCAGCAGCACCCGCACGATCAGCGACAGGCAGCGCGCCACGATCACCCGGCCGGGCTCGGCCACCAACGGGATCTGGTCGAACTGGTATTCCCTCAGGTCGCCCGACAGCCGCGACATGATCTGGCCGAGCGACGGCATCTCGATCTGCTTGCGATTGGGGTCATGGCCGTACTCGGCGGGAAAGCCGCCGCCGACATCGAGGCCCGCAATGTCGAAGGTCAGCCGGTTGCGCACCCAATCGGCGGAGGCCAGCGCCCGTTCATAGGTGTCGGGATCCTCGATCTGGCTGCCGACATGGAAGCACAGGCCGACCTTGTAGCCGGTGCGGTTGAGCCGCTCGGCGAGTTCCACCGCATAGGCCGGCCCGGCGCCGAATTTCTTCGACAGTTCATAGGCCGCCGAACCCTTGGTCTGGATTCGCACGAACACGCTGATGGAGCCCGGATCGATGTCAAGCGCCCGCACCACCCGCGTCAGCTTGGTGATCTCGTCCTCATGGTCGAGCGAACTGACCCGGATGGCGTATTTTTCCAGTGCAAGCTTGATGTCCGACTGCGCCTTGACCGGATGCATGTAGAGCATCTCGGCGTCGGGTGAGACGGCGCGCACTGCGGCGAACTCGCCGGGCGAGGCCACATCGAAAGCGGTGACGCCGGCTTCGACCAGCGCCTTCAGCACGATCTGCTCGCCATTGGTCTTGACTGCGTAGGCGGTCTTGCCGGGAAACATGCCCATGAACTGTTTGGCATCCGCCTTCAGCACCTGCGGGCGAAAGCAGTAGACCGGATCGTCCGGCCGAAGCGCCAGCGCCGCCTCGCGGGCATTCTCGAATCGCTGCATGGACGAATCCCCTGACTTCTCGGCTGCGCACAATTAATCCAAGCTAGCGGCCAAAGAAAACAATTCTGTGTCTGGCGGGCACTGACCCAGCGGCGCACCCTCCTGGCAGCACTGTTGCCAGCAATCAGGTTTCGGGTGGCTCTTGTCGCCGGACCCGATATGCCTTCTGCCTGAGTGGCTGGCATTGATGCCGCGGGGAAGGACGTTCACGATGGCAATAGCCACGACAGCCGTGCAGCGCGGACCGATGACGCTGAGGGACTGGGGACAGCTTCTGCTGCTCGGCGCCATCTGGGGCGGCTCGTTCTTCTTTGCCCGCATCGCCGTTGCCGAAATGCACCCGCTGGTGCTGGTGCTGTTTCGCGTTGCCATCGCGGCCATTGCACTGCAGCTCTATCTCGGCATTCGCGGTCCGTCCTTCCGTCTCGCCTTCCCGCATGCCGGCCTGTTTTTCCTTTTGGCGCTCGCCAACAATGTCGTCCCGTTCTCGCTGATCTTTGCCGGCCAGACCGCGCTTGGCGCCGGCGTCGCCTCGGTGCTCAACGCGACGACGCCGTTCTGGACGCTGATCCTCGCCAACGCGCTGACAGCGGACGAAAAGCTCTCCTGGAACAAGCTTGCCGGCATCGGGCTCGGCATCGCCGGCACCGCTGTCATGATCGGCCCCGGCCTGCTGGCCGGGCTCGGCGGCCCGGTCTGGGCGAAATTCGCGCTGATCGGCGCCTCGCTGTCTTACGCCGTCGCGCTGATGATTGCCCGCCGCTTCAAGGGCGTGCCCTCGCCGGTCATCGCCACCGGACAATTGACGGCGTCGACCATCATCATGATCCCGGTGGTGCTGCTCACCTATGGCCCGGCCGGCCTGTTCTCGGCCTCGCCGCCGGTCTGGACGGCGGTGCTGGCGCTGGCGCTGCTCTCCACCGCCTTCGCCTACATCCTCTATTTCAACCTCGTCGCCTCGGCCGGCGCCACCAACGCCTCGCTGGTCACGCTCATCGTCCCGGCCAGCGCCATCCTGCTCGGCCTCCTGTTCCTCGGCGAGCGGCTCGCTCTGTTCGAGTTCTGCGGCATGGCACTGATCGCGCTTGGCCTGGTGACGATCGACGGGCGGTTGTTTGGTCGGCGCTAATGCCCGTCGACCAAAAGTGCGCAGCGGTTTTGGAACAACGACGCGCTTTAGGTCTGGTAGCGCTGCCATGCCTCGCTTTCGTCACAGCCACGTCACAATTTATTCACAGGCTACCAGCGGGTTTTGCCGAAGAGTTTCAATGCCTAACGCCAGGTGGCAGGTCGCAAATTCCACAATCGCGTCGCATTGCAGCATATTTTCCGCTTGCCTGTGGCACAAATGCCCCTAGACTCCACCCATAGCTCTTGAAGAGGAGACTATGACATGGGACTTACGAGGCCAATCAACGCATTGATGATCTGTGCTGCATTTGCCTTCATTGGCGCCCTTATCATAGGTGTTCTTCCGTAACCGCCGGAGCGGAAGAACAGCAGCAATAGCCCACAAATTCGAAAGGCCGGGTGTTTCGCCCGGCCTTTTGCATTTCAGATTTCATACCACGATGAAGCTCAGGCGGCGGCGGATCCAGCTGCCTCTGTTTCGTGGGAGCGGATGCCGATCATATGGCAGATGGCAAACACCAGGTCGGCCCGGTTCATGGTGTAGAAATGGAAGTCGCTGACGCCGCGCTCGACTAGATCGAGCACCTGCTCGGCCGCCACGGCAGACGCCACGAGCGCATGCGTCTGCGGATCGTTGTGCAGCCCTTCGAAACGCTCGGCCAGCCATGCCGGCACCAGCGCGCCGCAGCGCGCCGAGAAATTGGCGACCTGGGTGAAATTGTGCACCGGCAGGATGCCAGGCACGATCGGGATGTAGATGCCGGCACGGCGCGCCTTCTCGACATAACGCTCGTAGAGATCGTTGTCGAAGAAGAACTGGGTGATCGCCCGCGTCGCGCCATTGTCGGCCTTGCGCTTCAGCATATCGAAGTCGGTGGCAAAGTCCGGACTTTCCGGATGCTTTTCGGGATAGGCCGAGACCGAGATGTCGAAATCGCCGGCGTCCTTCAGCGCTCCGACAAGTTCGGCGCCATTGGCATAGCCATCGGGATGCGGCCGGTAGGCGGTGCCGACGCCGGCCGCCGGATCGCCACGCAAGGCGACGAAGCGCTTCACGCCCATATCGGCGAATTCGCGGACGACGGCGTCGACCTCATGGCGGGCGGCGTCGACGCAGGTCATGTGAGCCGCCGGCGTCAGCGTCGTCTCGTTCAGGATGCGCTTGACCGTGCGCGCCGTGCGCTCCCGCGTCGAGCCGCCGGCGCCATAGGTCACCGAGACGAATCTCGGCTTCAGCGGCTCCAACCTGGTGACGGTGTCCCAGAGCCTGGCTTCCATCTCGTCGGTCTTCGGCGGGAAGAACTCGAAGGAGACGCGGACCTTGTCGCCAATGTCGGGACGGCGGGAAAAGCGGAACTGGTTCATCAGGCGATTTCCCCCATAGGGTACGCTTTGGTGGGTTGGGTGTCATTGGAAGGCTCGGCCATCAGCATGCGGCGGTCGCGGCCGAGCCACAGCTTGACGGTGAGCCTGGCTTCGTTGCCGCCGCGCGGCTCGAATTCCTGGGCATCCTCGAGATCGAGCCCGGCCTCGGCAAACCATTCTGAGATCTGCCGGTCGGAAAAGCCCAGCCTGACATGCGCGTGCTGGTCGCGCAGGAACTCCAGCGCATGCGGCGCGAAGTCGACGATCACCAGCCGGCCCGCCGGACGCAGCAGCCGCGCCGCCTCGCGAATGGCGCGTGCCGGGTCATCGAGATAGTGCAGCACCTGATGGATGGTGACGAGGTCGAAGGCGTCGCGCTCGACCGGCGGCGCGAAAATGTCGCCTTGGCGGACCTGCGCATTGGCGATGCCTGCCTTGTCGAGATTGGCCCGCGCCACCGTCAGCATTTCGCGCGACATGTCGATGCCGACGCCGCGCCGGTAGAGCGGCGAAAATATCTCCAGCAGCCGCCCGGTACCGGTGCCGAGGTCTAGCATCGACTGGAACGGCCGCTTGCCGACCAGCTTGAGGAGTGCGGCTTCCACCGCGCGGTCCGGCACATGCAGCGAGCGGATGTGATCCCAGCTGGCGGCGTTCTCGGAGAAATACTCGGCGGCACGGTCCTGGCGCTTGCGCTTGACCGATGCCAACCGCTCGAGATCGCGCTCGACCTGTGGATCGGCGCCGCGAATGCCAGAGACCAGCCCCATGACGAAGTCGCGCGCGGAATCCGTATCCGACAGCCGGAAGAAGGCCCACGAGCCCTCCTGGTAGCGGCCGATCAACCCGGCCTCCAGCAGCAGCTTCAAATGCCGCGACACCCGCGGTTGCGACTGGCTGAGGATCTCGGTGAGGTCGGACACGGTGAGATCGCCGCGCGACAGCAGCGCCAGGATGCGGAGCCGGCTCGATTCGGCCGCAGCCTTCAACGTATCAACCATCGTATCGAGCGAAACATGCATTGGCGTATTCTCGTTGAAAAGATATAAACATATGTTTATGTCAGCTTTGGCGGCATAGCAAGGCCTATGTCGCTTCCTGACAAGAAAATGCCGCACACATGGTCCCCGCCCGAGAGAACCGCTTTTCCCTGACGATCGGCTGCAAACTTGTGCTAGGGCGAAAGCCATGTTCGAGACGCGCGACGGCGAAAAGCTCCTGCAGGCCGACCCGGCTGACATGCCGGCGGATGGCCATATCGTGTTCATCGGCCGCATCGCCTCGCCATGGACATCCAGGCAAACCTGCCCAAAGAACATGCGCGCGGCGCGCGAGGCCGGACAGGCGGCCACGGTTCTCATCGACCCTGCCTATCGCGACGGCCTGCTTGCGCTGGAGCGGGCCAGCCACATCGTCATCCTGTCCTGGCTGCATCACGCGCCGCGGGCACTGATTGTCCAGAGACCCCGCCATGCGGCTGAGCCGAAAGGCGTTTTCTCGCTGCGCTCCCCTGCCCGGCCGAACCCAGTCGGGCTGCATATCGCCAGGCTGATCGCCGTCGACATCGACCACGGCCGCATCGCCATCGACGCCATCGATGTGCTCGACGGCACCCCGGTGATCGACATCAAGCCCTATTTCGCCTCGACCGACGCCTTTCCCGAGGCGACCATTGCCGGGCGTGACGAAAAATGAGCGCGCCCACCGGCCGCCGCCGCGCCATCGCCAAGGCGCTGACCGCACTGCTGCCCCTGGCGCCCTATGCCGATATGGAGAAAATCCGCACCGAGGCCGGCGCCGTGCACATGAAGACGCTGCCGCCGGGCATCGCGGTCTGGCTGGCGACGATCGCCCATATCAGGCACGGCCATACCGACTATGAAAAGCTGCTGGCCGAGGGCTATGACCGCGACTCGGCGCGGTTCTTCGTCATCGAGCAAACAAACATGGTGCTGACCCGTTGGCGCGCCACGCGCCTGCTCGATGCAGAGGACGAAGAGGAATAACTTCAGCTACCGTCGCTTCAATACGGCAACCGCATTGTAGGGCTGGCCGTCGGCCTGGCCAACCCAGGTCCAGGACAGGTTCCCTTTGAAAAATCGGACGGTGATGCCGCCACCGTCTATGCACTTGTCCTGGCCGTAGCTGATGTTTTCCCGGTATTCCGCCGAACTGTCGTCCCGGGAAATCTGGGTCAACGATCCGCCGCAGCCGAGCGATGGATAGTCGATCGACGCGGCGCCATCGCCGATGGTCATGGCGATCGCCCAATCGGCGCCGGCAGCCCCGGCCGGACTTTGATGGCCGCTGCCGGTCCAGATCCCGTTGAGCCCCGTCGCGTTGACCACGCAAGGCACGTTCTGAAAGATCGGCGTCAGTTCGCTGCCCGTCTTCTCGCAACGATAGGTCTGGCCGTTCTGGCACAGCGCCTCGCCCTCGCGAGCGCATTGCGCGAAGGCATCGCCAGTGACGAAGACGAGGAAAATTGCAAAGCTGATGGTCCGAAAAGATTTGCCCATTTTGCCCCTCCCGGCCGGATATTTTCAAGCCGGACCATAGGGCATATCGAATGTGCTACCTAGGACAAACAGCGATGGTTGGGTGGCCCTATGCCGCCTGCAGGGGACCACTAGCTTGAATCTGCCGCATCAAGCCGAAGGGACCAATCGCCATGAACCGAAGCGCAGCAGCCGGTAGCATTGTGCCATTGCCGGCTTTGTCGGATCGCCATATCGATCCGCATTCCTATCCCGACGGCATCGCCTTTCTCGATGGTCAGTATCTGCCGATGTCGCAAGCCAAGATCTCGGTGCTGGATTGGGGCTTTCTGCATTCCGACGCCACCTACGACACCGTGCATGTCTGGGACGGGAGCTTCTTCCGACTCGACCTGCATCTCGACCGCTTCTTCGCCGGCTTGCAAAAACTGCGCATGACGATCCCGTCCGACCGCGATGGTGTGGCCGAGATTCTGCACAATTGCGTGGCGCTGTCGGGCCATCGCGCCGCCTATGTCGAAATGCTGTGCACACGCGGCGCCTCGCCGACCTTCAGCCGCGATCCGCGCCAGGCGGTCAACCGCTTCATGGCCTTCGCAGTTCCCTTCGGCTCGGTCGCCAATGCCGAGCAGTTGCGGCGCGGCCTGCATGTCGCCATTAGCGACAAGGTGCGCATTCCGCCGGTCTCGATCGATCCGGCGATCAAGAACTACCACTGGCTCGACCTCGTGCGCGGCCTCTACGACGCTTATGACCGTGGGGCCGAAACCGCATTGATTCTCGACTTCAACGGCAATGTCGCCGAAGGCCCCGGCTTCAACGTGTTCTGCGTCAAGGACGGCAGGCTGTCGACGCCAGCCGCCGGCGTGCTGCCCGGCATCACCAGGCGCACCGTCTTCGACCTCTGCGCCGAGGCAGCGCTTCCCACCACGGCCGTCGACGTCAGCGTTGCCGCGCTGAAGGCTGCCGACGAAGTCTTCATCACTTCCACCGCCGGCGGCATCATGCCGGTGACAGTGATCGACGGCGCTGCTGTCGCCGACGGCAAGATAGGCGGGATCACAAAGCGCTTGATGGCGCTCTACTGGCAAAAGCATGACGACCCGGCCTGGTCGAGCCCGGTGCGCTATCCCTGACCGGCGAAGGTCCTGCTCCACACGATGACGTGACCAAAAAGATTCCCCCTCGCCTCTGGAAAATCGCTCGACGCACCGTATATCGCGGAAGCGGAGAAGCCTCCGCTTCCCAGTTCACGGCCCGCATGGGCAAGGATTCCACGTCATGACAAGCAAGGTTTGGTTCATCACCGGATCGTCGAAAGGCTTTGGCCGAGTCTGGGCCGAGGCCGCACTCGCTCGCGGCGACCGTGTCGCCGCAACCGCGCGCGATGCCGGCACGCTCGCCGATCTCGTCGCGAAATACGGCGATAATGTCGCCGCGATCAAGCTCGACGTCACCGACAAGAAGGCTGTCGAAGCGGCCATCGCCGAGGCGCACAAGCGCTTTGGCCGGCTCGACGTCGTCATCAACAATGCCGGCTATGGCCATTTCGGCGCCATCGAGGAAGTCAGCGAACAGGAAGCCCGCGACCAGATCGAAACCAATGTGTTCGGCGCGCTCTGGGTCACCCAGGCGGCTTTGCCGATCATGCGGGCGCAGGGCTCCGGCCACATCATCCAGATCTCGTCGATCGGCGGCGTCAACGCCTTTGCGTCGCTCGGCCTTTACCATGCCTCGAAATGGGCGCTCGAAGCCTTCAGCCAGTCGCTCAGCATCGAGGTCGCCGAATTCGGCATCCATGTGACGCTTGTCGAACCGGGCGGCTTCTCCACCGATTGGTCCGGCGCCTCGGCCAAGGTCTCCAAAGCGATCGAGGCTTACGCGCCGGCCCGCGCCAAGATGGCGGAACGCCGCGCCAACTCGGTCGCCGGCGACCCCGAGGCCACCGGACCGGCGATGCTTGAAATCGTCGACGCGGCCGAGCCGCCGCTGCGCGTCTTCTTCGGCGATGGCGGCCTGCCGATGATCAAGCAGGAATACGCCAACCGCATCGCGCTGTGGGAAAAGTGGGACCACGTTTCCGTCGAGGCGCAGGGCGCCAAGAAGAACCGCAAGGCGGCCTGAGCGCGTCTTGAAATCCGGCTGCGTCGCCCCGGCGGCGCAGCCCTTGCCCTAGCTCGGTACTAGGATCGATAAATCCACTGCTCGGGCACGCGCACCGAGATCTCTTCCCCTGTTGTCATACGACCCGGTTTCTCGACCCAGGCAACGAGGCCGCGCAGCCGTTTCGTCGCCTTCGGGAAGGCCAGCGCGCCGGCCTCCCGATCGGCCATCCCGGCGTTTTCGGCAATCGAACGTCCGGCAAGGCGGCAAGGCCCGTTCTGCGCATCGACCTTGATCGTCACGCCACTTCTAAAGAACAGCAGCGTGCCTGACGGTAGCATCGAGAGATGCGGCACGCCTTCGATCAGCAGATTGGCGCCGATCCATTCCGGCTTGATCTCGGCCAGCCCCATCCGCTCGGCAACGGCGGCGAGTTCATCCGCTGCTACGATTGATATCTGCCGCTCGTTGCGGATTTCGGTGCCGCGCGGATACCAGGGTTCGCGACCGCCGGAACGACGGGTGGCGCCGGCGTGGAAGTCGCCGTCGATGCCTTCGAAACCGAGTTGCAATGCTTCCACTGGGCGCGTCTGGAAGTGATTCGACGGTGCGGCGTAGAGCGCCGTCACCCTGGCTACGAGTTTTCGCGCTGAAATGATCTCAATCGGAGCCTCAGGGAAAAGATCCAGCATGGCTTACTCCTTGTGCAAGGTCGCATTAGCGATAGCCATGAGCCCGGTCCAGTCCAAAGCAATGATGATCCGATCAAGCGGGCTGATGGCAGCCGATCACGATCTTCTTACCGCGGATCGCATATCCTATCGTACTGCGCCGCATTGCCGCCGTGCTGCACCGGCCTCATGGTGAGACAAGTCTGCGGAGGTTTCCATGCGTCCCGGGACTGCAATCGCGCTGCTTTGGCTGATCTGGGTCGTGTCCTGGTTTCTAGCCGCCTTCTGGGCCGACCCGGCGAAAAAGCGTGCCGGCATCCAGGAGGAGCTTCGCTATCGCGCTTTGTGGTTGATCGGCGCGGTGCTGCTGTTCATTCCCGCGCATGGCTATGCCGGCCGGCTGCGATTCTGGTTTCCGACCCTTGCCGAAGCGTGGATCTGCGCAGGGCTTGTTGCCGTTGGCCTGTTGTTCGCCTGGTGGGCGCGGTTGCATCTCGGCCGTCTCTGGTCGGCTTCGGTGACGGCCAAGGCCGAGCACCGTGTCGTCGACACCGGTCCCTACAGAATGGTCCGCCACCCGATCTATACCGGACTGCTTCTGGCGATGCTTGCCACAATGGCGGCCAAAGGCACGGTCTGGGGAATCGCCGGCGCGATTCTTCTCACCATCGGCATCGTCATGAAGGCAAGGCTGGAGGAACGCTTTCTGCGCGGAGAACTCGGCAACGCCTATGACGATTATGCCCGCAGCGTACCGATGCTGGTGCCGTTCATGCCGGCCTGATTACAGCATCCGCAAAAGCGCGCCGCCGATCGAATAGCCGGCGCCGAAGGCGCACAGCACGCCGAAATCGCCGGGCTTCATGTCGGCGTGGTTTTCCGACAGCGCGATGATGGCGCCAGCGCCGGCGGTGTTGCCGAGCCGCTCCAGCACCATCGGCGCGCGGTCATGGTCGACCTCGTGGCCGAAGGCTAGTTTCAGGATCATGGCGTTCATTCGCGCATTGGCCTGATGCAGCCAGAATCGCCTGATGGCTTGCGGCGTCAGCCCGTGCTCGGCGAGGAATTCGACAATGAATTTGTGGCCGGCGACGGTGACTTCCTTGAACACCTTGTTGCCGACCTGTTTGATCAGATTGCCTTCGAGGTTGATCATGTAAGGATCGTCCTGGGCGGTGCGGGTGTGATAGCCCAGATTGGTGCGGATATTGTTCGACATCTGCGTCCAGGTGCGCGTGTCCAGCACCTCGAAACGCCCCGGCCGCCTCTCGCCCTCGCCCAGCCCCTCGACCACCATCGCCACCGATGCATCGCCGAAGATGAAATGCGTCTGCCGGTCGCGGAAATTGAGATGGCCGGTGATGATCTCCGGCGTGACCACCAGCACGCGCTTGTGCGCGCCCGCCCGGACCAGATTGGCCGCAATGTGCAAGGCGGCCGCGGCCGATGAACAACCAAGCCCCATGTCGAAGCCGGCGCCCTTGGTGCCCAGCGCCTCCTGCATTTCGATGGCGATCGCCGGATAGGGCCGTTGCTGGTGCGAGGCCGAGCAGATCACCAGGTCGATGTCGGACGGCTTCAGGCCGGCATGGTCGAGCGCCTTCCGGGCCGCGGCCACTCCAAACTCGGCCTGCAGCGACAGCGCATCATCGGGCCGCGCCGGAATGCGCGGCGCCATGCGGGTCGGATCGAGAATGCCTTCGCGCTCGATCACATGGCGGGTCTGGACGCCCGAGGCATGGACGATGAAGGCGCTGTCGGATTTCTGCAGCAGCGTCTCATCCGTGCCTTGCCGGCGCGCATTCTCGGTGTCGACCCAGGCGTTGAAGCTGGCGACCAGTTCTTCATTGGTGATCTTGGCTTCAGGGATTTCAACGCCGATGCCGCTGATGATGACGCGATGCATATCCAGTCCGTCCATGCGCAGGCGTTGTCGTTCTCATGTGAACGACGAGGGGGCGCGACACAACACTTTTCTCACCCCACCGGTTTACGCCGGCTTAAACCATAGGCTGTGGCGGGATGTCATCGGGAGTGCTACCGGCCCGCTTGGCGACGATGAAAATGCGCGGGAAGCGCAGCAGCACCTTGCCGTTTGCGGTCTTCGGATAGGCCTTGGCAATTTTGGCCGTGTAATTGTCGAGGAATATCTTGCGCTCGCCGGCGTCGAGCGGATCGAGAAACGGCTTCAGCCCCGTCGACTTCACCCATTCGACGATCACCTCGGCGTCGGTCAGCGGATGATTGTAGGCCGTATGCCAGATATCCACCCGGATGGAGAGCGGCGACAAGAGATCATAATAGAACGACACCGCCGGCAGCGGTCCGCGCGCAGCACCTGCCATCTTGGCGGCGAACGGCATTTCGGCGGCCGTCTCGCGCATCAGCCGATGCGACGGCTCAAGCAGATTGTCGGGCATCTGGACGGCGAGCGCACCGCCCGGCGCGAGAAAGCCCATCAGCCGCTGGAACACTACCGGGTGGGTGGGCAGCCATTGGAACACCGCATTGGCGAAGATGACGTTGACCGGCTCGGCCGGCCGCCATGTCGAGGCATCGGCGAGGTCGAAATTGACGCTGGGCAGGCGCGCCCTCGCCTTTTCGATCATGTCGGGAGAGGTATCGAAACCGATGACCTCAGCATCCGGCCAGCGCTCGACCAGCAGCTCGGTCGAGTTGCCCGGGCCGCAGCCGATGTCGACCACCCGGCGCGGGAAATCCACCGGCACCTGCGCAACAAGATCTCGCGCGGGCCGCGTGCGCTCATCCTCGAATTTCAGATATTGGGCGGCGGACCAATCGGATTTTGCTTCAGTGGCTTGGCTACTCATCCATACCTCGCGACGGTGCTGACTTCCACCACCACGATGATAAGCCGGCTGTCCTACGGTGCCGCGCCTCCTTGTTGGACGCAGAACATCTGTGGCACTTTAATTTTCGCATGATCGTTTCCGAAAATCGATTCCGATTTGGGAGGCGGCGCGCTGGTCCGAACACGACACTCCCCGCCAGCATAGATTGACGCGCGAACGCATTGCGTAGACCATTTCTGAATGAAAATGGGATTCCAAGAAACTCAGGCGGCATACGGCAGCGGTTCGCAGAGCGCGAGAATTTGGACGGAGCAGTGGGCATCAGAATGGCTATACTGTCCCAACTGCGGTAATTCGCACCTGACACAGTTTCCGGCAAATCGTCCCGTAGCTGATTTTTACTGCAATAAATGCGATGATGAATACGAACTAAAAAGCGCGAAGAAACCATTTGGCAAAAAACTCACAAATGGAGCGTATAGCAGAAAAATAGAGCGACTGAATTCGTCCACTAACCCTAACTTTTTCCTACTAAAATACAATTTCAATCAACGATTCGTAGAATCCGTCTTCGTTATTCCGAAACATTTTTTCTCGCCGGAAATCGTAGAACCTAGGAAGCCGCTCTCGCCAACGGCACGCCGCGCTGGCTGGATCGGTTCAAACATTCTTCTTAATCGGGTCCCTGAGGCGGGAAGAATCCACCTAGTCAGGAACGGCATCGTCACCTCGAAAGACGAAGTTCTGGCTGCTTGGAACCGCACCGTGTTTCTACGGGAGACGCCTCATGAAGTCAGAGGATGGCTCATTGAGGTAATGCGCTGTATCGAGTCGATTGGCAGAGACGAATTTGAAATCGACGAGGCTTACGCATTTGAAAAAAGGCTTGCCCTCCTTTACCCAAACAATCGGAATATTAGGCCAAAAATCCATCAACAACTTCAGTATCTTCGCGACAACGGATTTCTTGAATTCTTATCACGCGGTCGGTATCGTATTGCGCGATAGCGCAGGTGATCTGCCCTTAGATCGTTCTTAGGTGCTTGAAATGGCTTGGTATCTCAATAATTACAGATGCTACAGATGTCATAGGTACTGGGCTACGGATTGGTCATGTAACTGTGATGACGAATGCCCATATTGCCAAGCACGGGATGCAACGGCCATCGACAGCGTTGATCTAACTAACATTGTGGTCCAGGAGAACGATGCTTTCATAGTGCTAAACTCCCCATCCACGGCAGAGCATCAACCCGACTATCGGGAAATTGCGCGATTCCCCTCGGCCAAGTTGGCCGAATATTTCATACAAAATCTCAATGATGAAGCTTAAAAGCAGCTACCGCGTCAGCCTCTTGTAGGTCATGCGGTGCGGGTTGACGGCTTCGGGGCCGAGACGACGGATCTTGTCCTGCTCGTAGTCCTCGAAATTGCCCTCGAACCATTCGACATGGCTGTCGCCCTCGAAGGCGAGGATGTGGGTGGCCAGACGGTCCAGGAACATACGATCATGCGAGATGATGACGGCGCAGCCACCAAAATTTTCCAGCGCGTCTTCGAGCGCCGCCAGCGTTTCGGTGTCGAGATCGTTGGTCGGTTCGTCGAGCAGCAGCACATTGCCGCCGGTCTTCAGCATTTTTGCCAGATGCACGCGGTTGCGCTGGCCGCCGGAGAGGTTGCCGACCTTCTGCTGCTGGTCGCCGCCACGGAAGTTGAACGACGCACAATAGGCGCGCGTGTTGGCCTCGAACTTGCCGAGCTTGACCACTTCTGCGCCGCCGGAAATCTCCTCCCACACCGTCTTTGACGGATCGAGCGCATCGCGGCTCTGATCGACATAGCCGAGCTTCACCGTTTCGCCGATGCGGACAGAGCCGGCATCCGGCGTTTCCTGGCCGGTGATCATGCGGAACAGCGTCGTCTTGCCGGCGCCGTTCGGGCCGATGACGCCGACGATGCCGCCTGGCGGCAGCTTGAATTCCAGACCCTCGATCAACAGCGTGTCGCCAAAGCCCTTCGACAGGCCTTCCGCCTCGATCACCACATTGCCGAGCCGTTCGCCATGCGGAATGACGATCTGCGTATCGCTCGGACGCCGCTTGTCGGCTGCATCCAGCAGGTCCTGGAACGCCTGGATACGCGCCTTGGACTTGGTCTGGCGAGCTTTCGGGCTGGACTGGATCCACTCGCGTTCGCGACCGATGGCACGCTGGCGAGCGTCGTCCTCGCGGCCTTCCTGCTTGAGGCGCTTGGCTTTGGCTTCGAGGTATTTGGTGTAGTTGCCCTCATAGGGGATGCCGCGGCCGCGATCGAGCTCGAGGATCCATCCGGTGACATTGTCGAGGAAGTAGCGATCGTGGGTGATGATCATCACCGCGCCGGGATAGGCGCGCAGGTGTTTTTCCAGCCACGCCGTAGTCTCGGCGTCGAGATGGTTGGTCGGTTCATCGAGCAGCAAGAGGTCGGGCTGACGCAGCAGCAGCTGGCAGAGCGCGACGCGGCGGCGCTCACCGCCCGAAAGCTTGGTGACCTCGGAATCCTTGGGCGGGCAGCCCAGCGCTTCCATCGCCATCTCGACCTGCTGTTCGAGATCCCACAAATTGAGCCGGTCCATCTCGTCCTGGAGCTTGGCGGACTCGTCGGCCGTCTCGTCGGAGTAGTTCATCATCAATTCGTTGTAGCGCTCGATGATGGCGGTCTTGGCGGCGACACCTTCCATGATGTTCTCGAACACCGTCTTGTTGGCATCGAGCGCCGGCTCCTGCGCGAGATAGCCGACGGTGGCGCCTTCGGCGAGCCAGGCTTCGCCGTTCCACTCCTTGTCGAGCCCGGCCATGATCTTGAGGATCGTCGACTTACCCGAGCCGTTGGGGCCGAGGATGCCGATCTTGGCGTCGGGATAGAAGGAGAGATGGACATTCTCAAGCACCTTCTTGGTGCCATAGGCCTTGTTGAGGCCGGCCATGTGATAGATGAACTGGCGTGCCACGCGCGCTTTCCTTGATGATTGACCGAAATGTCGGATTGAATGGAGGTTGGCCGCTATGTAGGCGATGCCGGGCCGAACGGCAATCGCTTTTGCCATTTCAAGCGGGTGTACACCGCACGTTAAGTTTTCCGCCGGTTGTAGGGAGCGTTGAAATCCCCGGTTAACCCTTCAGCGTCAAAACAGGATCGATCGCTGGCCTGTCGCGATCGAAAGTAAAGATCGGACCGAAGGTAGTGCTGAACAGTTTCCTGCTCCTTGCCGAAGCGGTCGTCTACTTCAGCGTCATGGTCACGCTGTTCCGCTTCAGGGATCGCATCGGCCTCGGCGTCTTCGTCTGCGCGCTGGGCGCCATGCATTTCCTCGAAACCTATCTCGCCAGCGTCTTCTATGTCGCCCTGCCCTTCGGCATGGTCTCGCCAGGCTCGGCGGTGCTGTTTTCCGGCAAGCTGGTGATGCTGCTTCTCCTCTACATGAAGGAAGATGCGGCCACGGTGCGCCAGCCGATCTATGGCCTTTTGCTCGGCAACGCCTTGATGATCGGGCTGGTCCTGATCCTGCGCCTGCACGATATTTCAGCCTTTTCCGACGGCAAGCTTCCCGATATCGGTTTCATCGACCAGTTGGGCTGGCTGATGGTGTGGGGCACGACGCTGCTCTTCATCGACGCCATCCTGATCATCCTGCTTTACGAAAAGCTCGGGCGTTATCTACGCAGGGCGCCGTTCTCCCGCATCCTGATTTGCGTCGCCTGCGTGCTCACCTTCGACCAGGCCGGATTTTTCAGCGCCCTGCATTTCGTCGCCGGCGCGCCGATTGCGGTCTTCTTCGGCGGCTGGTTCGCCAAGATGGGTGCCGCTTTTGCCTACAGCGCCATGCTTGTCGCCTACCTCAGATGGTTCGAAACGCGTCAGGTCGTGGCACCACGTGGGTTGTCCGACGTCTTCGACACCTTGACCTATCGCGAGCGCTACGAAGCCCTGGTCGAACATGTCGGCCGCGACGGCCTCACCGGCCTGTTGCACAGGGGACGCTTTGACAGCGACGGCGAACGTCTGGTCGCTGTCAGCCTGCGCACGGCCCAACCGCTCAGCCTGCTGATCGTCGACGTCGACCATTTCAAGTCGATCAACGATCGCTTCGGCCATGCCGAGGGCGACAGGGTGCTGAGATCGATCGCCCAGGTGCTGACCCAGGCGGCCGGCGCACACGATCAGGTTTTCAGGATCGGCGGCGAGGAGTTCGCCATCCTTTGCTCGCAGCCGCATGCGGTCGCCAGGTTGCTCGGAGAAAACCTCCGCCAGGCCGTCAAAGCGTGCGTAAACCGGTTCGACATCAGCGTCAGCGCCGGCATCGCCACTGTCGATGAGACCGTAGGCTCGCTTGCCGATCTCTTCGCCCTTGCCGACGAGCGTCTCTACAGGGCCAAATCCACCGGGCGTGACCGCGTCGTCGGCGAAGCGCATGACGATGCCGAAGACCTCAGTGCCTGGACATTGTCCACACGTGGCGTCAGCGGATAAGGTTGTCAGCTCCGCTTGCGCTGCTGCAACGCGCCGACCGCAACTGAAACGGCTATCAGCGCGATGGCCAGCCATTTCAGCGTGGTGATGATCGGACTGGCGTCGATGTCATAAGCGATGAACAACAGAATGCCGGGCACCAGCAGGCCGCACATGACCAGCATGATGCGGTTGATCTGCCAAGACACTTTTGCTGCCAGCGCTTCGTCACCGGCTTCGCCGACAAGACCGGCGCGCATCTCCCGGGAGATGGCCAACGCGCTCGACAGGCGCATGGAGATCGGCAAGCCGAGCCCGATTATGAGAAAGGCACACGCCGCCAGCAGAGCCGAGAATTTGAGCGCGCTGGTGTCGGCCGGCACCGGAAACAAAAGTATCGCCAGCGGCAGGAAGACACAGACGATGCCGAGCGCGGCAATGGCGATGAAGATCGCGGCGTTGACCCAAGTGAACAGCTGGTAGCGGCTTGCCCCGATCGGCGCGGCAAGCACGCGCATGCGCGCCCACTCGGCATCGGTATAGGAAAAGCCCGGCCATTCCATGCGGCCGTCTTTTATGGCGGTCATCCCCCTGGCCCAGAAAGCCAGCCGCGCCAGCGCGCCTGATGTCATGCCACTCATCGCCACCCCCGCCGAATGAAACACATCCAGACCATATCACCGCGTCACTGCCAAGCGACAGACGGATATCTACTGGAACCCGGCCGCATCGACCGAACCCTTCGGACAGCCCGCCTTGGTCGTCGGCGCCGAGGCGAGCATGAGAGTGCCCAGCGAACTGTCGGGGCCGATCGGGCCGGTCAGGCCCAGCGTCAGCTCGCCGATCAGCCGCCTGCCGCTCGACGGATCGACCAGGCAGGAGACACGCACCCGCGCGCCCGCCCCGGCGCCGAAGGCGCTGTCGAAGGTGCTGCGGATCTGGTCCGAAGTCAGTTGCTTGCCGACGTTCCTGGTCAAGAGCTCGCGCACAGGCGAGGCATTCACCGCCCGCATCAGGTTCAGCGCCTCGGCAAAATACTCCTGCTGGCTCTTGCCGTAGCAGGTGCCGTGCTTGATCCATTCATGCCGTTCGAGCTTGGAGGCGGTGCCAGGCATCACCTGGTCGAGTTCGGCGCGCGTATTGGCATCGAGGTTGACCGGCGGCAGGTCGGCCCAATGGGCCGGATTATCATTGGCCTTGTCGCTCGCCGGCACCTGGCAATAGAAATTGCCGTTCGGTTGCGGCCACAGACCATGCAAAGTGAAATGCGACGCGTCGAAACCGCCCGCCGTCTGCGCCTGGCATTCGGGCTTGCTTGCCTTGGTTTCGCAGAAGGCCGGCTGCCAACTCAGCGCAAAGACATATTCGGGCTTTCCCGAAGCCGCAGGCTTGCCCTGATCGGCGGGCGCGGCCGGCTGGGCGGCTGCGCTGCCGCCGGCGACATGACCGCAGCTGATCTTGACCCAGCGACGCTCAGGATCGGCGCCCGGCACGCGGATGAGGTAATGCGTCGGCGCATCCTTGTTGCCGGCCAGGAGGTCGTAGCTCTGTCCAGCCGTTGTCGCGATATTGCCGGGGTTCTTGCCGCTCTTGATCGCCTGCGTCGCTGGACAGGCGGCATCGGCCACGAAGGAGCCGCTCATCTTCACATCGGCACGCGCTAGGCCGACACCGGCCAGCGCCACCAACACCGCACCCCATATCGCCGATATCCGCATTCCAGCACTCCTAGCGTTTCGTAGCGCAAGCTAGAAACGTGTGACATGTCAGAATTACGATTTCTTTCGTCCGCCGCAAAAAACAATCGCTCGGTCGATCAGACCCCGCCCTCCTCGACCCGCTTCGTCAACATACGCAGCAGATCAAGCGCTGTCTCGAGCGCGCGAGCCTCGATGCCCTCGCTGATGCGGTTGGCCCAGACATGCTGGCGCGTGCCGATATCCCGGATCGCGGCCCGGCCGGCATCGGTCATCGCCAGGAGCTTCGCGCGGCGGTGCGCCGGGTTGTCCGCATAGGCGGCAAGCCCTTCGGCGGCCAGAATGTCGGCAAGGCGCTGCACGCTCTGGCGGGCAAGCCCCATGTCGCGGGCAATGTCGGCCACCGATTTCGGCTCCTTCAGCACCGCGCCCAGAACCTGCCAGCGCGCCGCCGTCAACCCGGCAGGCTCGGCCAGCCGGTCGGCCGCGTCGAGAAACCCGCCATTCAGCCGGAACACGGCAAGCACCAGGTCGGTGAGCACATCTCCGGCTTCGGTCCTGCTTGTCATTTCTGGCCGGCCTCGATGGTGGAAACAAAAGTGTTGACGGCTTCAGCCACCGCCTCCGGCTTGTCAAGCATCACCCAATGGCCGGAACCGGCGACGGTTCTGTGGCCAATTCCGATGCGCAGCCGAAACAGGGCCGCCGCATTGTCATTGGCCTCCGTGGCCAGCACGAAGATCGGCCCGTGATAGGCATGGAGCGTCGGTTCGGGATTCCATTCCGCCAGCGCCTTGCCGACGCCTGCCCGAGCCGCCGGATCGACCACCGCCGCATCGGCCAGCACCGTTTGACGAACCGCTTCATCGGAGCCGGCAATCGAGGTGTAATAAGCGCTCAGGACACCGCCGCCGTTTGGCCCCGCCAGATCGCGCACGAACCCGTCGCGAATCTCTTTGGGCAGGGCGCGCGGATCGGTCGCCGGATCGACCAGCAGGATGCCGGCAACACGGTCGGCATGGCCGGCGGCATAGGCGAGCGCGGCCCCACTGCCGCCGCTATGCGCAACGAGGACAAACCGCTTCAGGCCGAACGCATCCGCCACCGCACCGATATCGTCGGCACGGCCGTCATAGCCGTAGTCGGCATCAGTTGCAGGCGCCGATGCGCCATGGCCGCGAAAATCGAAGGCGACCGCCTCACGGCCACCTGCGGTGAGCTGCATCACCCGGTTCCACTGTGTGGCGCGGCTGCAATCGCCATGCGCGAACAGGATCGGCAGGCCGCCGCCGGATTTGATGTCGTAGCCGGCAAGCTGGCCCTGCGGGCCGGCAATGGTTGAGGTCTTCATGGTCATCTCCCTGGTTTTGCTGGATGCAATGCCGGGCAGGAGCATTGCGGATGACAGGCTCGCCAGCAGAAACGCGGGGCGCGAAACGGTCGAAAAGGTTTTCATGCTCATGCTCCCCATTTTGACAGTATGCTGTCATATAATCAAATTGACAGCATACTGTCAATAGCCCTCCCCTTGACGCCGGTCACGCCGTCGCCCAACAGTCGCCGACGGGAGCGAGAGATGGCATTTGACGAGCAGACGACGCTGGCCTCACCGACCGGGGCCACGCTCAACCTCTATGTGAAGCACGCGAGCGGCTCTCCACGGGCCGTCGTCCAGATTAACCATGGCTTGGCCGAACACGCCGCGCGCTATGCCCGCTTCGCGGATTACCTCAGCACCCGCGGTTTTCACGTCTACGTCCACGACCATCGCGGCCATGGCGCGACCAAGGCGCCCGATGCCCCGCTCGGCAGGTTCGCCGGCACAAGCGGCCCGGCCAAGGTGATCTCCGATGTCGACGCAGTCCACGATTTGATTGCGAAGGAGCAGCCCGGCCTGCCGGTCATCCTGTTCGGCCATTCGATGGGTGCGTCGGTGGCGCTCAACTACCTGCTGGCGCACTCGCCGCGCGTCCACGCCGCGGCGATCTGGAACGGCAATTTCTCACAAGGCCTGCTTGGCCGGCTTGCACTCGCCATCCTCGCTTATGAGCGCTTCAGGCTCGGCTCCGATGTTCCCTCACGCGTCTTGCCAAGGCTGACCTTCCAGACCTGGGGCAAGGCGGTGCCCAACCACAAGACGCCGTTCGACTGGCTGTCGCGCGACGAGGCTGAAGTGGCCAAGTACATCGCCGACCCGCTGTGCGGCTGGGATGCCTCGATCTCGATGTGGCGCGATGTCGTGGAGATGACGCAGAAAGGCGGCAAGGATTCCGGCTTTGCCGGCATCAGGCGCGACCTGCCCGTCAGCATCGTCGGCGGAGAGAAGGATCCGGCCTCCGACTATGGCAAGGGCATCGATCATCTCGCCAAACGCATGCGCGCGATGGGCTTTTCGAATCTGGTTTCAAAGGTTTACGCCGACACCCGCCACGAAAGCCTGAACGAGGTGAACCGCGATGTCGTCATGGACGATTTCGCTGCCTGGGCCGATAGCGTGCTCAAACGCTGACATCGCTGGCCCACCGCAAGGCCCGTGACAGCGGCATCCCGGGTTGATAGAGGCTGCGGTTCCGACCCGTTTTTGGTGATTTATGGCTGAACCTCCGCTGAAAGGCGTCCGCGTCGTCGAACTCGCCCGCATCCTGGCCGGCCCGTGGGCAGGACAATTGCTGGCCGATCTCGGCGCCGATGTCATCAAGGTCGAGAGCCCCGATGGCGGCGACGATACCCGCAAATGGGGTCCTCCCTTCGTCATGAGCCATGATGGCGAGAACCTGTCGGCCGCCTATTACCACTCCTGCAATCGCGGCAAGCGCTCCATCGCCGTCGATTTCTCGACGCCCGAAGGGGCCGAGACGGTGCGCCGGCTGGTTGCCACGGCCGACATTCTGATCGAGAACTTCAAGCTCGGCGGCCTCAAGAAATACGGGCTCGATTACGAGAGCCTGAAGGCGATCAATCCAAAGCTCGTCTACTGCTCGATCACCGGCTTCGGCCAGGATGGGCCTTACGCACCCCGCGCCGGCTATGATTTCATCATCCAGGCCATGGCCGGCATGATGTCGATCACCGGCGAGGTCGGGCGCGAGCCGCAAAAAGCCGGCGTCGCCATATCGGACATCTTCACCGGCCTCTATTCGGTGATCGCCATCCAGGCAGCGCTTCGCCATGCCGAAAAGACCGGCCAGGGACAGCATATCGATATGGCTCTGTTCGACACGCAGATTTCCGCACTCGGCAACCAGAACCTCAACTATCTCGTCTCCGGCAAGGCGCCGGTGCAGATGGGCAATGCGCATATGAACATTGCGCCCTATGAGGTTGTCCCGGTCAGGGACGGCCATATCATCCTGGCGGTCGGCAATGACGGCCAGTTCGCCAAATTCTGCGCCGCCGTCGGACTCGACCATCTCTCAGCGAATCCCGATTTCGCCACCAATCCGGCCCGCGTCGCCAACCGGGTGAAATTGCGCGAGCACATGATCGAGACGCTGAAGAACTGGGACCGAGACCCGTTGCTGGCCAAGCTCGAAGCGGCAAGCGTGCCGGCGAGCCCGATCAACAATATCGGCCAGATGTTTGCCGACCCGCAGACGATCGCACGCGGCATGCGCCTCGACCTCGACGATGGCCATGGCAATCGTCTGCCCTCGGTGCGCGCGCCGATGGTGATGTCCGGCACACCGCTGGTCTATGAACGCCCTTCGCCACGCCTTGGCGAACATACCGAAGAAATTCTTGCCGAACTGGAGAAGTCTGGACGATGAAGACCGGTGGACAACTGATTGTCGACGCACTCGAGGCGAACGGCACCGACCGCATCTTCTGCGTGCCCGGCGAATCCTATCTCGCGGTGCTCGACGCATTGCATGACTCGCCCATCCGCACCATTGTCTGCCGACAGGAAGGCGGCGCCGCCATGATGGCCGACTGCCAGGGGCGGCTGACCGGCCAGCCCGGCATCTGCTTCGTCACCCGCGGCCCCGGCGCCACCAATGCGTCGGCCGGCATTCACATTGCCATGCAGGATTCGATACCCGTCATCCTGTTCATCGGCCAGGTCGCCAGCCACGCCAAGGAGCGCGAGGCTTTCCAGGAGGTCGACTACAAGCGCTTCTTCGGCGACATCGCCAAATGGGTGGTGGAGATCGACGATGCCGCGCGCATCCCCGAACTCGTCACCCGCGCCTTTGCTGTCGCGACATCGGGCCGCCCCGGCCCCGTCGTCGTCTCGCTGCCGGAGGACATGCTGACCAGTCTTGTCGACGCGCCCGCGGCCTTGCCGCACACGCCGGTCGAAACCCGGCCCGGCGAAGCCGAACTCGATGCTTTGGAAAAGCTTCTGGCCAAAGCCAAGCGTCCCTTCGTCATCCTCGGCGGCACACGCTGGGACGAGGAAGCGGTGGCACGTATGCGCACCATTGCCGAGGCCTGGTCGCTGCCGGTCGGCTGCTCCTTCCGCCGCCAGATGCTGTTCGACCATCTGCACCCGAACTATGCCGGCGATGTCGGCATCGGCATCAACCCGAAGCTGGCCACCGCCATCAAGCAGGCCGACCTGGTGCTGCTGATCGGCGGCCGCATGGGCGAGATGCCGTCCTCCGACTATACGTTGCTGAAGAGCCCTTACCCCGACCAGACGCTGGTCCATGTCCATGCCGATGCCGGCGAACTCGGCCGCGTCTACCGGCCGACCCTGGCGATCAACGCTTCGCCTTCGGCCTTCGTCGAGGCTTTTGCCAAGCGCAAGCCAACCTCCACGCCAGCCTGGGCGGATGAGACAGCGAAAGCACACGCTGCCTACCTCGACTGGTCGACGCCGCCTGAGACCGGCCCCGGCCCGGTCCAGATGGGGCCGATCATGAACTATCTGGAAAAGATTTTGCCCGATGACGCCATTTTCACCAACGGCGCCGGCAATTACGCCACCTGGGTGCACCGCTTCCACCGCTTCCGCCGCTTCGCCACCCAAGGCGCGCCGACCTCCGGTTCGATGGGTTACGGCACCCCGGCTGCGGTCGCCGCCAAGGCGCTCCATCCCGACCGCACCGTGATCGCCTTTGCCGGCGACGGCTGCTTCCTGATGAACGGACAGGAATTCGCTACCGCCGTGCAATACGACCTGTCGATCATCGTTATCGTCGTGAATAACGGCATCTACGGCACCATCCGCATGCACCAGGAGCGCGACTATCCCGGCCGTGTCGTCGCCACCGATCTGAAGAACCCTGACTTTGCCGCTCTTGCCCGCGCCTATGGCGGCCACGGCGAGACGGTCGAGAACACGGCAGATTTTGCCCCTGCCTTCGAGCGTGCCCGCGCCAGCGGCAAGCCGGCGATCGTCGAAATCAGGCTCGACCCCGAGGCGATCACGCCGACGCGGACGATGACGCAGATCCGCGACAAGAGCTGAGAAGTTAGCAGCGAAAGCCGAGTTCCGTCACACCCCCCTCTGTCCTGCCGGACATCTCCCCCTCAAGGGGGAGATTGGATGTCATGTCGCCCTTCGCCAATCTGCAGCGTTGCAGACAGGGCGCTATGGTCAGAGCTGCTGATCTCCCCCCTTGAGGGGGAGATGTCCGGCAGGACAGAGGGGGGTGCTGTCCCGCCGACGCTGCCAAGGCGATCGCCCCTTTCCTGATATCTACAAGCGAGCTATCAGACCGCTGCCAGCGCCTGCGTCAGGTCGGCGATAAGATCGTCCGGATGCTCGACGCCGATCGACAGCCTGACCGTCGTCTCCAGCACGCCGATGCGCTGGCGCACGTCGAAGGGGATGCCGGAATGGGTCATGGCCGCCGGGTGGCTGGCGAGTGACTCCGTGCCGCCGAGGCTCACCGCCAGCTTGAATATTTGCAGCCCGTTGAGAAAGGCGAAGGCCGCCTTCTCTCCGCCTTTGATATCGAAAGAAAATGTCGAGCCGGCGCCGCTGCATTGCGCCTTGTAGGCCCGTCCCGCTGCCGTGTCCTCGCCCAGGAACGGCAGGTAATGCACCTTTTCCACCTTGGCGTGATCGCGCAGGAATTCGGCCACGAGCCGCGCATTGTCGTTGGCGCGCTCCATGCGGATCGACAGCGTCTCCAGCGAGCGGCCGAGCATCCAGCAGGAATGCGGATCGAGCTGCGTGCCGATTGCGCCGCGCAACGCCTTGATCGGCTTGGTCACCGCCTTGCTGCCCATCGCCGCACCGGCGATCAGGTCGGAATGGCCGCCGACATATTTGGTCAGCGAATAGACGGAGACATCGGCGCCATGTTCGATCGGCCGCTGGAACACCGGGCCGAGCAGCGTGTTGTCGCAGACGATGATCGGCGTCGAGCCTTGGCTTGCGCCGATCTCGTCGGCAATCTTCCGGATCAGTGCGATGTCGACCAGGCTGTTGGTCGGATTTGACGGCGTCTCGATGAGAATGACCGAGACACGCCCCTTCGCCACCGCTGCATCAGCAGCGGCCCGCACCGCCTTCTCGTCGACGCCGTCGGCGAAGCCGACAGCGCCGATGCCGAAGCCGGACAGCGTGCGCGTCAAAAGCGTCTCAGTGCCGCCGTAAAGCGGCTGCGAATGCAAGATGACATCGCCCGGACGGGCATAGGCGAGCAGCGTGGTGGCGATCGCCGACATGCCGGACGAGAACAGGATGCAGGCGTCCGTTCCCTCATAGACCGCCAGCCGGTCCTCGACGATCTCGGAGTTGGGATGATTGAAGCGCGAATAGACCAGGCCGGACGCCGTGCCGCTCGGCGGCTCCTTGCGGCCGGATGTGTAGTCGAAGAAGTCGCGCCCCTCCTCCGCCGATTTGAACACGAAGGTCGAGGTCAGGAACACCGGCGGCTTGACGGCGCCTTCCGACAGTTGCGGATCGAAGCCATAGCTCAACATCAACGTTTCCGGATGGAGCTTGTGGTTGCCGATGTGGGTTTTCGACGGGCGCGGCGCGGTCATGGCTTTTCCTGCGTTCTGGAGGAGTCTCGTCCAGCAATTTATGCGATCCCGGTCCACCAGTCCTTGCTATTTTCGGCCTCGCATGGCTGCATCCCGGCAACAAATTGCCGAGCGAGAGCAAAAGTTCAGCAGAAGATAGCCGACGATTTCGACCGCAAGATCCTGCGCGAGCTGCAGGCCGACGCCCGCATCACCAACAATGAGCTTGCGGAGCGCATCGGCCTGTCGCCGTCGCCATGTTTGAGGAGGGTACGCCGGCTGGAGGAGGCCGGCATTATCCGGGGCTATACCACGCTGGTCGACCCGGCCGCCTTCGGCTGGAACATGGTCGCCATCGCCACCGTTCGGCTCAGCCGCCAGAACGAGGACGAGATCGTCATGTTCGAGGACGCCATCCGCGGGTGGGAGGAGGTGCTGGAATGCCACCTCGTCACCGGGTCGCGCGACTATGTGCTGAAGGTGGTGACCGGCAGCCTCGAACAGTACGAGCGCTTCATCAAGGAAAAGATCGCGCGGCTGAAATGCGTCGCTTCGATCGAGACCAGCTTCGTCATGAACACCATAAAGGAACGGCGCCTCTGACATTTGGTCAAAGGCGCCGCTCTCGAGGTCGAAATTGCCTGGCCAGGCTTATTTGATCGCCTTGTCGGTGATGGCCGTGGTGTAGGCGCCGGTCGGCGCCTTGGTGATGATCTTCTGGTCGAGCAGCGCCTTGGCGGTGCGCTCGTAGGTCGCCGGGTCGAGCTTGCCGTCGGCATTGTCGATCAGCTTGGCGACTTCGCTCATCATCCGCTTCTGGTGGTTTTCGTCCTGGCCACCGCCGTCCATGACAATGCCCGCGGCCTCGTCATTGTTGTCGATGGCATATTTCCAGCCCTTCATCGAGGCGCGCACGAAACGCACCATCTTGTCTTCGAAAGCCGGATCCTTGAGCTTGTCTTCCGAGGCATAGAGCCCGTCCTCAAGCAGGTCATTGCCCATCGCCGAGTAGTTGAACACGGTGAGCTGGTCCGGCTTGTAGCCGGCATCGATCAGCTGCCAGTACTCGTTGTAGGTCATGACCGAAATGCAATCCGCCTGCTTCTGGATCAGCGGCTGCACGTCGAAGCTCTGCTTCAAAACCGTGACGCCGTCCGGGCCGCCTTCGGTCTTCAGGCCGAGCTTGTTCATCCAGGCGTAGAATGGATATTCGTTACCGAAGAACCAGACGCCCAGCGTGTGACCCTTGAAATCGGCTTCGGTCTTGATCGGGCCGTCCTTCGGGCAGACCAGCTCCATACCGGCCTTCTTGAACGGCTGGGCGATGTTGACCAGCGGCACGCCCTTTTCGCGCGCGGCGAGCGCCCCGCCCATCCAGTCGACGATGACGTCGGCGCCACCGCCGGCAATCACCTGCTCGGGTGCGATATCGGGACCGCCCGGCTTGATGTCGACGTCGAGGCCTTCGGCTTCATAAAAACCCTTGGCCTTGGCGACATAGTAGCCGGCAAACTGCGCCTGCGTGACCCATTTCAGCTGCAAGGTCACCTTGTCGGCGGCCATTGCCTGGAACGCGGCCAGCGACATCGCGCCGGCCAGCATCGGAATGATCAGTCTTTTCATGTTTTTACCCTCTGAAGTTAACACCCGAACCCACCGCCCTATCCACCACGGACAGAGGGATGCCAAAACGTGACGGCTCTCTCGACGAGAGCGACCACGCCATAAAAGACCGAACCCGCCAGTGCTGCAACTGCGATTTCGGCCCAGACCATATCGATGTTCATCCGCCCGACCTCGGTCGAGATGCGAAAGCCCATGCCGACCACAGGCGTGCCGAAGAACTCGGCGACGATGGCGCCGATCAGCGCCAGCGTCGAGTTGATCTTCAGCGCGTTGAAGATGAAGGGCGCTGCCGCCGGCAGCCGGAGCTTCAAGAGTGTTGGCCAGTAGCCCGACGCATAGGTGCGCATCAGGTCGCGCTCCATATGGCCGGAGGCGGCAAGACCGGCAACCGTGTTCACCAGCATTGGGAAGAAGGTCATGATGATGACGACCGCGGCCTTGGACGGCCAGTCGAAGCCGAACCACATCACCATGATTGGCGCCACACCGATGATCGGCAGCGCCGAGACCATATTGCCGATCGGCAGCAGACCGCGGCGCAGGAACGGCACGCGGTCGGCCGCAATCGCCACCAGGAAGCCGGCGCCGCTGCCGATGACATAACCGAAGATCACCGCCTTGAAGATGGTCTGCCTGATATCGGCGCCGAGCACCGGCAGGGAACTGGCGATGCGCACACCGATGGCGCTCGGCGGCGGCAAAAGGATGAAGGGAATGCCGGCGCCACGCGTCACCGCTTCCCATATGATCAGGATCCAGGCGCCGAAGATCGCCGGGATGATGAGGCGCAGCGCCATCCGCGCCCCTTTTGCCATCGGGCGAAGCCCCGACAGCACCGCCACACAGCGCCAGGCCAGCAGCCAGGCAGCGGCGAGCAGCAGGAAATACGGCGCCAATGCCGTGCCTTCGAAACCTGTAATGCCCGAGATCAGCATCCAGGCGACGAGATGAGCGCCGATGAACAGCACCGCAGCCTCGGCCAGCGGCGAAATTCTGATCATCGAGATCAGCCCTGCCAGCACGGCCAGGCCGATCATCGGGGTCTTTATCCCGAAATAGGGGTAGTCGAAGCTTGCCGTCGGGTCTGCAAGGGCGGCCGCTTCCGGCTTCGACATCGCACCGAGCGCGACGGCGACGAGGCACAGCGCAACGGCCAGCACGGCTTGCCAGGAGGGCTTCAGCCAGTTCATGCCGGCCTCCCGCCCATGGCGCGGTCAACGAGGCGCCCGGCTATGCCGACCACCATGACCAGAAGGGCCGCCACCACCGAGCCCGCCACAAGGGCGGACCAGATGTCGATGGACTGGCTGTAATAGGCACCTGCCAAAAGCTTGGCGCCGATGCCGGCGACAGCACCGGTCGGCAGTTCGCCGACAATGGCGCCGACCAGGCTCGCCGCCACCGCCACCTTCATCGAGGTGAACAGGAACGGCACCGAGGCCGGCACCCGCAGCTTCCAGAAGGTCTGCGAGACACTGGCATTGTAGGTGTGCATCAGGTCGAGATGCATGAGTTCGGGCGAGCGCAGGCCCTTCACCATGCCCACCGTCACCGGGAAGAACGACAGGTAGGTCGAGATCATCGCCTTTGGGATCAGACCGCTGATGCCGATCGCCCCCAGCACGACGATGATCATCGGCGCCACCGCCAGAATGGGAATCGTCTGGGAGGCGATGATCCACGGCATCAGGCTGCGGTCGAGCGTCGCCACATGCACGATGCCGACCGCGATGACGATGCCGAGCGCCGTGCCGAAGGCAAAGCCGAGCAACGTCGACGACAGGGTCACCCAGGCATTGTAGACGAGGCTGCGGCTCGATGTGATGGGCCGCAGGAAGGTGTTCTCGAAGAAGTTCACCGCCACCTGATGCGGCGCCGGCAGCGTCGGCTTGGGCTGCGACAGCGTCTTGCCGATGAATTCGACTGTGCCGTGGGTTTCCCCGGCGCGCCGGTCGAGGTCGCGCTGGAAGGGCGCGTTTAGGATGACGGCGAAGACATACCAGAGCACCACCACGCCCAGGAGGATGGAGGTCACGGGGATGAGTTTTTCGCGGAAGGTGTCCATCTATCGCGCCTCGCCAGCGGGGCGCCCTCCTCTCCCCAACGGGGAGAGGGTGGCCGGAGCGAAGCGGAGGTCGGGTGAGGGGGTAGAAATCTTTCCGTCGAGACAAGCCAAGATCGTATCCAGGACCGCTCGGCGCTCAGCCAAAACTTCGTGATTCCAGAAGCGCAGAACCGAATAACCTTGTCCGTTCAGCCAGGCTGTCCTGGCGGGATCGGTCAGTGAATCCGCGTGTTGGCTGCCATCCAGTTCGACAATCAGCCCCTGCTCGCGGCAGACGAAGTCCGCGATGAAAGGTCCGAGCGGCACTTGCCGCACAAATTTGTAGCCGTTGAGATGACGTCCTCTCAATTCCCCCCAAAGCCGGTATTCAGCTTCGGTCTCGTCAAACCGCAGCTTTCGGGCGCGAGCGGTTGCCCCGACATTTCTCTTGGTCGGATCCGTCGGCGCCGCCCCCTCACCCGACCTCCGCTTCGCTCCGGCCACCCTCTCCCCGTTGGGGAGAGGAGGGAGCCCATCCTGCGCCCCCTCAATCATCATAGCTGTGCCCTGCCCTCAAGCCATCGCGCACGCGGGCCGCGATCGCCAAAAATTCCGGCGTCTCGCGGATGTCCAGTGGCCGCTCCTTTGGCAGCGTCGATTCGATGATGTCGGTAACCCGACCTGGGCGCGGCGACATGACGACGATGCGCGTTGACAGATACACCGCCTCGGGGATGGAATGGGTGACGAAGCAGATCGTCTTGTTGGTGCGCGCCCACAATTCCAGAAGCTGTTCATTGAGATGGTCGCGCACGATCTCGTCCAGCGCGCCGAAGGGCTCGTCCATCAGCAACAGGTCGGCGTCGAAGGCGAGCGCGCGGGCGATCGAAGCGCGCTGCTGCATGCCGCCGGAAAGCTGCCAGGGGTATTTCTTCTCGAAGCCGGAGAGGTTGACGAGCTCCATCGTGCGCTTGATGCGCTCGGCCTGCTCCGCTCTCGAAAGGCCGATGATCTCCAGCGGCAGCGCCACGTTACGCTCGATCGTGCGCCACGGGAAAAGGGCTGCCGCCTGGAAGACGTAGCCATAAGCGCGTTTCTCGCGCGCCTGTTCCGGCGTCATGCCGTTGACCGAGATCGTGCCCGATGTTGGTTTTTCCAGATCGGCGATGACGCGCAGCAAGGTGGTCTTGCCGCAGCCCGATGGGCCGATGAAGGAGACGAACTCGCCCTTGCCGATGGTCAGGTCGACATTGGAGAGCGCCTCTACCGGACCGTCATTGGTCTGAAAGGTAAGGCCAAGTCTGCTTGCCGAGACGACGGCTGGCGATTGTCCCGTCATCGCTTGCTGCCTGCCTCTCGCAGCCGCCCAGGATGAAATGCCGTTGCATTCGCGTTGATGTTGCTTTCCACTCGTCCAATCCCACCCAATCGACGCCCGGAGCCTTGCCGATGTCGCCCAAACCAACTTGTCACCTTATCCGTCCTGAAAGCACTTATGAAGGCAAGCAGGGATTGACCTATTTTGCCGGCATTGCAGCCGAGACGGTCGGCTCGTCCGGCATCTGCATGCATCTGCTCACCCTGCCGCCTGGCGCCCGCGCCAAGGCGCATCTGCATGAAAGCCATGAGACGGCGATCTATGTGCTCTCGGGCGAGGTCCACACATGGTATGGCGACAGGCTCGAGAACCACATCGTCGTCAAGGCCGGCGACCTCTTCTACATCCCGGCCGGCGTACCGCATCTGCCGGCCAATCTGAGCAACGCCCCGTCCTCGGCCGTCATCGCCCGCACCGATCCCAATGAACAGGAAAGCGTCGTCCTGTTGCCGGAACTGGATGCGCTGGTGGCCTGACGCTGACGGGACTGCCGTCATTTGCACCGCGCCACTTCGCCCATGACATTGCCGTCGTCGTCGGCGACCGTCAGCTTCTTGGCGTTCTTGGCGCTGCGCTTGATGGTGAATTTGGTCGGCTCCTGTCCTTCTTCGCCTTCCGCCTCGCATGTTGCCGTCACCACCAGCGACCCATCAGCCTGCGCTTGCTTGTCCGTGAAGGTGCAGGCGCTGGCGGCGGTGACCAATGCCTCGTCGGTCAAAAGCAGCATCCGATCGGCGGCGACTTCCTGGCCGTTTCGGTTGATGCAGCCATACTTGTCCCCATAGGGTTTCGTCAGGTCGATGCCTGCCGCAAGGGCCTGACCCGCAGCCAGAACGACTATCATCGCAACAGACGGCCCCAAACCGCGCGCGCTCATTCCCCCAGCTCCAACGTCACGAACACGGTTGCAACGGCCCCATTTCTTCAAGACCGGGAATGGTCACGAAGAACCCACCCTCGCCCTTGTTGGTGACCACAACGGTTTCAGCCGTCGTCCCCGCCTCGCCTTCGGCGGAACAGGTCGCATCAAGCGATTGCGTGCCCGGCGCCCACGTCAATTGCTGCGCGAACCGGCAGCCGCTGCCATAGGTCTCGATGCCTTCGGCGGTCAGCACGATATAATCGTCCCGGCCCTGAAAACCGGCCTTTGCAAAGACACAGCCGGCATCGTTGCCCCAGGAGCCGGCCAGCCTCTCGGCCCCTGTTGCCGGACCAGCGACCACCATCGCCACGACCAGTGAAATGAGCGCCCCCGGGCTCCGCAACGTCAAACGCCTGTCGCCGGAATGCCGGTGCGTTCCACCTTGCGCGGCGCGGTAATGTCCTTCCAGGTCGACAGAGCCCGGTTGACCGCCGCGTTCGGCTCGCGGGCGACGAATTCGCCATGGCCGGGCTTGGCCTTGACCTCCGCTTCCTCGACCGACAATTCGCCGCGCGAAAAGACGAAGCGCGGCAGGCCGGTCACCTCAAAACCTTCGAAGACGTTGTAGTCGATCACCGATTGCTGCTTCTTCGAGGTGATGGTCTTCTTGGCGCTGGGGTCCCACACCACGATGTCGGCGTCCGCGCCTTCGACGATGGCGCCCTTCCTAGGATACATGTTGAGGATCTTGGCGATGTTGGTCGAAGTCACCGCGACGAACTCGTTCATCGTCAGCCGCCCGGTGTTGACGCCCGTCGTCCACAGCACGGGCAAGCGGTCTTCAAGCCCGCCAGTGCCGTTCGGGATCTTGGTGAAATCGCCGAGGCCGTTGCGCTTCTGCTTGGTGGTGAAGGCGCAGTGGTCGGTCGCCACCACCTGCAGCGATCCCGCCTGCAGGCCGGCCCACAGCGAATCCTGGTGCAGCTTGTTGCGGAAGGGCGGACTCATGACGCGGCGCGCCGCATGGTCCCAATCCTTGTCGAAATACTCGCTTTCATCCAGCGTCAGATGCTGGATCAGCGGCTCGCCGAAAACCCGAATGCCCTTCTGGCGGGCGCGGCGGATGGCTTCGTGGCTCTGCTCGCAGGACACATGCACGACATAGAGCGGCACGCCGGCCATGTCGGCGATCATGATGGCGCGGTTGGTCGCCTCGCCCTCCACTTCCGGCGGCCGCGAATAGGCGTGTCCCTCGGGGCCATTATTGCCGGCGGCGAGCAGCTTTTGCGACAGCGCCGCAACCACGTCGCCATTCTCGGCATGAACGAGCGGCAGCGCGCCGAGATCGGCGCAGCGCTGGAACGACGCGTACATCTCGTCGTCGTCCACCATCAGCGCGCCCTTGTAGGCCATGAAATGCTTGAACGAGGTAATGCCTCTGTCGACGACGGTGGCCATCTCGTCGAACACCTGCTTGCCCCACCAGGTGATCGCCATGTGGAAGGAGTAGTCGCAGGCAGCCTTCGAGGTCTTGTTGTCCCACATCTGCAACGCTTCCAGCAGCGATTGCTGCGGTGCCGGCAGGCAGAAATCGACCACCATCGTGGTGCCACCGGAAAGGGCCGCACGCGTCCCGGACTCGAAATCGTCGGCCGAATAGGTGCCCATGAACGGCATTTCGAGATGGGTGTGCGGATCGATGCCGCCCGGCATGACGTAACAGCCGCTGGCGTCGAACTCATGGTCGCCATGCAGGTTCGAGCCAATGGCGACGATCTTGCCGTGCTGCATCAGCACATCGGCCTTCCAGGTGCGGTCGGCGGTGACGATGGTGCCGTTTCGGATGACTTTGGTCATTGTCGTGTTCCCTTGTTCTCTTCGCGCTTCTTGTGAGCGTCGTTTTGAATACAGATCTTAGTTCACGCCACGATCCCCGCTGTCTCTACCACCGCATGGAACAGCACGTCGGCGCCGGCGCCGGCCCATTCCTTGGTGATTTCTTCGGCCTCGTTGTGTGACAACCCGTCAACGCAGGGGCACATCACCATGGCGGTCGGCGCGACGCGGTTGATCCAGCAGGCGTCGTGGCCGGCGCCGGAGACGAGGTTGCGGTGGGAATAGCCGAGCCGTTCGGCTGCGTCGCGGATCGCCTTGACGCAGCCGGCATCGAAGGTGACCGGATCGAAAGCGCCGACCTGCTCGACCTTATACTGGATGTCGAGCGCCTCACAGATCGTGTCGATGCCTTCGCGTATGCGCCCATCCATAGCGTCCAGCACTTCCTTCTCGGGCGAACGGATGTCGATGGTGAAGACGGTGCGTCCCGCAATGATGTTGCGCGAGTTCGGAAACACCTCCATGTGGCCGACAGCGCCGACGGCGTCGGGCTGGTAGTCCATGGCGATCTCATGCACCAGCTCGATCACGCGCGCCATGCCTAGACCGGCATTACGGCGCTTGGGCATCGGCGTCGAGCCGGTATGCGCCTCCTTGCCGGTCAGCGTTACCTGCAGCCATTTCAGGCCCTGGCCGTGGGTGACGACGCCAATGTCGATGCCTTCGTCCTCGAGGATCGGCCCCTGCTCGATATGCAGTTCGAAGAAGGCGTGGATCTTGCGATCACCGACCTTCTCGGTGCCTTTCCAGCCAATGCGCTCCAGCTCCTCGCCGAACTTTTTCCCCTGTTTATCGGTGTGCTGATACACGTCCACCTGCTCGAGCACACCGGCGAACACGCCGGACGCCATCATCGCCGGGGCAAAGCGCGAGCCTTCCTCATTGGTCCAGTTGGTGACGACGATCGGATGCCTGGTCTGGATGCCGAGATCGTTAAGTGAGCGGATGATCTCCAGCCCGCCGAGCACGCCGAGCACGCCGTCATACTTGCCGCCGGTCGGCTGCGTGTCGAGATGGCTGCCGACATAAACCGGCGGCAGGCTGGGATCAGCACCTTCCCGCCGGGCAAACATGGTGCCCATCTCGTCCAGGCCCATTTCGAGCCCGGCCGCCTCGCACCAGCGCTTGAACAGATGCCGTCCCTCGCCGTCCTCGTCGGTCACGGTCTGGCGATTGTTGCCGCCCNCGGCCATGCTCTAAAACCTCATCGGTTGCGGGGCGGCGGCGTCCCCCTCCCCCTCGAGGGGAGGGTGGCCGCGAAGCGGTCGGGTGGGGTCGCCCGCGACGCGCGCGACCTTCTCTTTGACCACCTGCGCGACGTGCCAAGCGCTGTTTATGACATCGGGCTCGTCAACACGGAAGACTTCAAATCCGAGCGATCGCAGATAAGCATCGCGAACGGCATCGTGCCGCCTACCCCTGTCGTGTTCGTGCATGTCGCCATCGACCTCAACGATCAGCTTCACCGCCAAGCAGGCAAAATCGACGATGTACGGCCCAATCGGGCACTGACGGCGAAACTTGATGCCGGCTGATTTCAGGTCCCGCAGTTCATACCACAGCAGCGATTCTCCCTTGGTCGCGTGAACTCGAAGCGCTAGCGCCTTTTGGCGCATTTCGAAGCTCACGCGGGTACGGGGCATCAGGAGCGGCCTCGGAACAAAAGAGCGGGTCGGCGTCCGGTCGCACCGACCCCACCCGACCGCTTCGCGGCCACCCTCCCCTCGAGGGGGAGGGATATCCGCGCCCGGTTTGTCAATCGATCGCCCTCAGCACTTCTCTGACATGGTCGATCAATTCGTTGATCTGGCCCTTGGTGATGATCAGTGGCGGCGACAGCGCGATGATGTCGCCGGTGGTGCGGATCAGCGCGCCGCGCTCGAACGCCTTGACAAAGGCCGAGAAGGCCCGCTTGGTCGGGCTGCCGGCGATCGGCGCCAGTTCGATCGCGCCGATCAGGCCGATATTCCGGATGTCGATGACATGCGGCTCGCCCTTCAGCGAATGCAGCGCATCTTCCCAGTACGGCGCCAGTTCCTCGCCGCGGGTGAGCAGGCCCTCTTCCTTGTAGGTGTCGAGCGTGCCGAGTGCCGCGGCGCACGCAATCGGATTGCCCGAATAGGTGTAGCCGTGGAAGAACTCGATCATGTGCTCGGGGCCGGTCATGAAGGCGTCGTGGATTTCCTTCTTCACGAACACCGCGCCCATCGGGATGACGCCGTTGGAGACGCCCTTGGCGGTGGTCATGATGTCGGGCGTGACGCCGAAATAATCCGCAGCAAACGGCGCGCCCAGACGGCCGAAACCGGTGATGACCTCGTCGAAGATCAGCAAAATGCCGTGCTTGGTGCAGATCTCGCGCAGCTTCTGCAGATAGCCCTTCGGCGGCAGGATGACGCCGGTGGAGCCGGCGACCGGTTCGACGATGACGGCGGCGATGGTCGAGGCGTCATGCAGGACAACGATGCGCTCCAGCTCGTTGGCGAGTTCGGCGCCATATTCTGGCACGCCCTTGGAGAAGGCGTTCTTTTCCGGCAGATGCGTGTGCGGCATGTGGTCGACGCCGCCGAGCAGCGTGCCGAACATCTTGCGGTTGGTGACGATGCCGCCGACCGAAATGCCGCCGAAATTGACGCCGTGATAGCCGCGTTCGCGGCCGATAAGGCGGGTGCGCGCGCCCTCGCCCTTCACACGGTGATAGGCGATCGCCATCTTCAGCGCGGTTTCCACCGATTCCGAACCGGAATTGGTGAAGAAGACATGGTCCATGCCCTTGGGCGCGAGGTCGACCAGGCGGTTGGCCAGTTCGAACACGATCGGGTGACCCATCTGGAAGGCCGGCGCATAGTCGAGTTCGGCGGCCTGATGCTGGATCGCCTCGGTGATCTTGGGACGGCAATGGCCGGCATTGACGCACCAGAGGCCGGCGGTGCCGTCGAGCACCTTGCGGCCGTCGCTGGTGGTGTAGTGCATGTCCTTGGCGGACACGAACATGCGCGGCGCCTGTTTGAACTGCCGGTTTGCCGTGAACGGCATCCAGAATGCGCTGAGATCGTTCGGCGTGACTTTCAGCCGGTTGGACATGACCAAGACTTCCCCTTGTAACCTGTTTCGGTGCGGCTAACGCTTGGTCTTTCCAAAGCTTGGTCTTTGCTGCGTTTTCATGCTACGCAAATTTTTGACCGATTGGACAAACGTTAGCACCGCCCTGTCGGCGGTCAAGGGATTACTAGCGGAAATGCGGCCTGCGAAGTGCGCTCCACGCGTAAGAGAAAAACTGGTCCAGAGAATTGGTCCAGATGACCCGCTCGGCCAAGGCTTGCAGGGGTGAGCGGCGCCATGGAAGGCTCAGCCCCTCGCCGCACCCGCATCCAGCAGGAAAAGCGCGAACTGATCCTGGAGGCAGCCCTCGAAGTCTTCTCCGCCAACGGCTTTCGCGGTTCGACCATCGACCAGATCGCCGAGGCCGCCGGGATGTCGAAGCCGAACCTGCTCTACTATTTCCGCCGCAAGGAAGACATCCACGAAACGCTGATGGAGCGGCTGCTGGCGACGTGGCTGGCGCCGCTACGTGAACTCGACGACATCGGCGACCCCCTGACCGAGCTCAGGAGCTACATCCGGCGCAAGCTCGAAATGGCGCGTGATTTTCCTAGGGAGAGCCGGCTGTTCGCCAACGAGATCCTGCAAGGCGCGCCGCGCATCATGCCGCTGCTGGCGGGTGAGCTGAAAACGCTGGTCGACGAGAAGGCCAACGTCATCAAGGGCTGGATGCGCGCGGGAAAAATCGCCCGCACCGATCCCTGGCACCTGATCTTTTCGATCTGGGCGACGACGCAGCACTATGCCGATTTCGATGTCCAGGTCCGTGCCGTGCTCGGCGCCGATCGCGGCGGCGACGGCCGCTTCGAGGATGCGGCGCGGTTTCTGGAGCAGTTGTTCATTGATGGGCTGAAGCCGAAGGGCTGACCTTGGGCGTCAGGCGCTGCGGCGCTCCGCCGGCATCGCCTCAAGCAAATTCTGCAGCTTCTCGATCGAATTCTGTTCGGCCAGCGGCGTGTAGACGATCAGCTTCATGTCCGAGCCGTCGTCGATCGACAGGCTCATATGCTCGAACGTCATGGCGCCGGCTCTCGGATGTCGGACATGTTTCACCCCCGACAATCGGCGTGCCACGTCGCGTTGCGGCCACCAGTCGCGAAACTCCGGACTTGAGCGCGTCATAAGCACGATCAGCCGCTCGAAATCCGCATCGCCCACATAGCGGGCGCTTTCCGCCCGGAACGAGGCCAGCACGGTGCGCGCCAATTGCTCCCAGTCAACCAGCAGGCGCCGGTGATGCGGATTGGTGAACACCATGTGGACGATGTTGCGGGCGTCGCCCTCTAGCAGGCCATAATCACCGAACACCGCTACCGCCGCCGGATTCCAGGCCAGCACGTCCCAGCGCCGCCCGACGACATAGGCCGGCTGCAGCACCAGGCTCTCCAGCATATGCATCAGCGGGCCATCGACCTTTTCCGGCGCAGCCACGCGGTTCTCCGGTTGCTGGCGGCCTGCCAGGATGAACAGATGCCGCCTTTCAACGGCGTCGAGGCGCAGCGCTTCGCTGAGCGCCGCTAGCACCTCCACCGAGGGTCTGACCTCGCGCCCCTGCTCTAGCCATGTGTACCAGGTGGTGCCGACGCCGGCGATCATCGCCACTTCCTCGCGACGCAAGCCTGGCGTGCGTCTCCGCAGGCCGGTCGCGATGCCGGTGGCGGACGGCGTCAATCTTTCGCGGCGCGAGCGCAGGAAGGCGCCAAGCTCGCGCCGGCGGCTGTCTTCAGCGGAGTGCGTGGGGGCATCCATGAGAGCTATTATAGCAGTATTGATACCAGGATAAAGTTTGAACTGTTTGGGCTGGGTCAGGCGCCCCATCTTCCATCCAGAGAGATGGAGGCTCTGAATATGGATCTGAAAGACAAGACAATCCTCATCACCGGTTCGACCGACGGCGTCGGCCGTGTCGTCGCGCAAAGGCTGGGCGCCGGCGGCGCGCGCGTGCTGGTGCATGGCCGTGACGCGGCTCGCGGCAAGGCAACCGTCGCAGAAATCGAATCCGCCGGCGGCAAGGCCGAGTTCCTCGCCGCCAACCTCGCCTCGCTAGCCGAGGTCCGCCGCCTTGCCGAGGCCGTACGCGCAAAAACCGACCGGCTCGACATCCTCATCAACAATGCCGGCATCGGCACGGCCGGCGCCAAGCGACAGCTCAGCGCCGACGGCTTCGAACTGCGCTTTGCGGTCAACTATCTCGCCGGTTTCCTGCTGACCTCGGAACTGCTGCCGCTGCTCAAGGCGAGTTCGCCGGCGCGCATCATCAACGTCGCTTCGGCCGGCCAGCAGGCGATCGATTTCGGCGATGTCATGCTGACACGTTCCTATGACGGCGTGCGCGCCTATTGCCAGAGCAAGCTGGCGCAGATCCTGTTCACCATCGACCTGGCCGGAGAGTTGAAAGGCAGCGGCGTCACCGTCAACGCTCTGCATCCAGCGAGCTACATGAACACCACCATGGTCCGCCAAGCCGGCGTGACGCCATGGAGCTCGGTCGAGACCGGCGCCGACGCCATTCTCAACCTCGCGACATCGCCCGCCCTGGAGGGCCGCAGTGGCCTCTATTTCGATGGCCTAAAGGAATCCCGCGCCGAAGCACAAGCCTATGACGCCAAGGCCAGACAGCAATTGCGAACCCTGAGCCTCGACTTCGTCGGCCAAGTCTCCGCAAAATCGAAGGAACAGCATTCATGACCGGCAAGATCGAACACACGGTCGTCATCGGCGGCTCATCCGGCATCGGCCTCGCAACGGCGCGAAAACTGCTGGGCCCAGGCATGAAGGTGACCATCACCGGACGAAGCCAGGACAAGCTCACCAGCGCCTGGAAGAGCCTCGGCGGCGCCGCCGAAAAAGCTGCCTTCGATGCTTCGAAGCCGGATGAAGTCCGCCATTTCTTTGGGGAACTCGGACCGTTCGATCACCTCGTGCTGGCTGCCAGCGGCGGCAAGGGACTTGGGCCGTTCGAAACCCTCGATCTCTCAGACATCGCCGGCGGCGTCGACGAGAAAGTCAGGCCGCAGCTGTCCTGCCTGCAGGCTGCCTTGCCGACGCTCAACAGATCGGGATCGGTCACTTTCATCTCGGCGGTGTCGGCACAATTGTCGGCGCCCGGCGTGGCTGGCATTGCCGCCGTCAACGGCATGCTGTTGACGGTGGTGCCGATCCTGGCGGTCGAACTGAAGCCGCTGCGCGTCAATGTCGTGGCGCCCGGCGTCATCGACACGCCGTGGTGGGATTTCCTGGCCGAAGACCAGCGGCAGGCGGTGTTCAGCGAATATGCCGGCAAAACCCCGGTGGGCAGGATCGGCCGCGCCGAAGACGTCGCCGGCGCAATCGCCTTTCTAGTCTCCAACGGCTTCATGACCGGCCAGGTGCTGACCTGCGACGGCGGCCTGCGCTACGCGGCGTGACCTTACAGCGACTGCGCGATCAGCGTGAGAAGGCCTCCGGCCAGTGCGACGTTGCCTACGAAACCGTTGATGCGCGACGCCCGGTCCGGGCCCTGATGGTCCCAGAAATTGTGGAACATCGGCGTGGCGACGATGAGAAACAGCAGCAGCACGGCGCAGGCGGTCGCAGTCCACAGGCCGGCCATCAACAGCGCGCCGGCAATGGTCTGCAGGACGATGCCGGCCCACAACGCCAATCTCGCCTGCGGCACGCCGCGCGCGGTCATCAGCCCTGTCAGGAAGGTCTCGTTCTGAACATTGCGCAGGCCGGCGCAAACGAAGGCGCCGCCGAGCAACAGGCGGCCGAGAAACAAAAAGGTCGAAGGCAAATCGACAGGCATGAAATCTTCCCCGTACTTAAGCATGAAACAGGTGGAGCGCCGCCCTTTCCACGGCGCTCCATGACTAACCGGACGGTCAGGCTGCTTTGGCAGCCGGCATCGGGTGAATGGCGTGGAACGGGATGCAGAGCCGGTTCCAGGTGTTGATCATGCCGATCGCGACCGACAGCTTGACCAGTTCCTCTTCCGAGAAGTGCTCTAGCGTGCGGGCATAGAGTTCGTCCGAAACGCCATTGTTGGCGATCAGGGTCGTTGCCTCGGTCCAAGCAAGCGCCGCGCGTTCGCGCTCGGAAAACAGCGGCGATTCCTTCCAGGCCGAAACCAGATAGAGCCGTGTCTCGGTTTCGCCATCGCGCCTCGCCTCGCGGCTATGCATCTCGACGCAGTAGGAGCAGCCATTGATCTGCGAGGCGCGGAGCTTGATCAAATGCAGCAGGCTCACTTCAAGCCCGCATTCGTCGACCGCCTTGTTGAGCGCCGACACGGCTTTCATGATCTCAGGCGCCTTGGCGAAGAATTGCAGTCTCTGTTTCATCGTCTTTCCTTTCACATCTGTTTGCGGGGGATTAAATCTGTTTGGTCGAAGCGGGTTTCTGCGGCCGCTGATGGCGCGCCACAAAGGCACAGCTGGCGGCAAACGATCGCGGATCGCCTTCGGCCTTGTAGTCAGCCACGATGTCGGACAACCGGGTTTCCGCGAGAGCGGCACGATAGGCACGCTCGGCTTTCAGCATCGCGGCATTGATGCCGCACGGCTTCACATAGGCCGAAGCATCGATCTTGACCGGGCCGCGCTGGCGGATCTCGCCGCAACGGAAGGCCGGCTCGCGACCCTCGACCGCAAGCACGATATCGAGCAGCGTGATGCGCTCGGCCGGACGCGCCAGCCGGTAGCCGCCCGCCGGTCCCGGCACCGATTCCAGGATGCGCGCAGCAGTCAGCTGGTTCAGATGTTTCAGCAGATAGCTCGGCGACAGGCCGAAGGACTCTGCCAAAGCAGCACCCGGTATCGTGCTGTTGCCCTCCACGCTAGCCAGTGTGGCCGCGCAATGGATGGCCGCTTCTACACCCTCGCCCAGTTTCACGATGTTGCGCTCCTATTCATGGATATCTTTTATCCTAGATAGATTTTATCTGCAATAGTAAAATGAAAAACGGCGCTCGAAAGCGACGCTTTTTTCTTTGACCCGTTCCCTACTCTGCGGCCACCTTGGCCATCGGGTTGTTCGGGTGCGTCGTCCAGTTGGCATAGATCGGCGACACCGGCTTGCCGGTGCGCTGGTCCATGACGCCGGCGGCCAGCGGCTCCATGGTGATGCAGTTCTCGACCGGGCAGACATTGACGCACAGATTGCAGCCGACGCATTCGGCCTCGATCACCTCGAAATGCCTGACGCCGTCGACCATGTTGGTGATTGCCTGGTGCGAAGTGTCCTCGCAGGCGATGTGGCAGCGGCCGCATTTGATGCAGGCGTCCTGGTCGATATGCGCCTTGGCGATGTAATTGAGGTTGAGATACTGCCAGTCGGTGACGTTGGGCGTGGCGCGGCCGACAATGTCGTTGAGCGAGGCGTGGCCTTTCTCGTCCATCCAGTTTTCGAGACCGGCGATCATCTCCTGCACGATCTTGAAGCCGTAAGTCATCGCCGCCGTGCACACCTGCACATTGCCGGCGCCGAGCGCCATGAATTCAGCCGCATCGCGCCAGGTGGTGATGCCGCCAATGCCGGAGATCGGCAGGCCGCGCGTTTCCGGATCGCGGGCGATCTCGGCCACCATGTTCATGGCGATCGGCTTCACCGCCGGGCCGCAATAGCCGCCATGCGAGCCCTTGCCGTCGATGGTCGGCTGCGGCGCGAAACTGTCGAGGTCGACGCCGGTGATCGAGTTGATGGTGTTGATCAGCGACACCGCGTCGGTTCCGCCGGAGAGTGCGGCGCGCGCCGGCTTGCGCACATCGGTGATGTTCGGCGTCAGCTTGGTGATGACAGGCATGCGGGTGTTGGCCTTGCACCAGCGCACTACCATTTCGATGTATTCAGGCACCTGGCCGACAGCCGCGCCCATGCCGCGTTCCGACATGCCGTGCGGGCAGCCGAAATTGAGCTCGATGCCGTCGGCTTCGGTCTCCTCGACCACCGGCAGGATCGCCTTCCAGCTTTCCTCGACGCATGGCACCATCAGTGAGACGACGATGGCGCGGTCGGGCCAGTCCTTCTTGACCTGTTTGATCTCGCGCAGATTGACCTGCAAATCGCGGTCGGTGATCAGCTCGATATTGTTGAGGCCGAGCAGGCGCCGGTCGGCCCCCCAAATCGCGCCATAACGCGGGCCGTTGACGTTGACCACCGGCGGACCTTCTTCGCCCAGCGTCTTCCACACGACGCCGCCCCAGCCCGCCTTGAAGGCGCGGATGACATTGTAGGCCTTGTCGGTCGGCGGCGCCGAAGCCAGCCAGAACGGATTGGGCGATTTGATGCCGACGAAATTGTTGCGAATGTCTGCCATGGGTCTTTCTCCTCTGGCCGTGGCGGGCTTACCGCCACCTTAAAGCGTTGCCTATCGGATCATTCCTCGCATCGAAGAAAAACCGATGGCGGTTCACCTTCGACCGTTACCGTGATCTGGTCCGGATCGCCCTTGCGCGCTTCCAGCCCGACCATTTTTTCATCCATGCGCACGGTCTCGTCCCCGTTGAGATAGACGCTGGCGCATGAAATCCTTGTCTCAACATGATCGCCGCTTGGCGGCCCGGATGTCCATTGGCAGATCGTGTGCTCGCTGAAGCCGACACCGGATGCCTCGACGGACATCCGCTCTTCACCCTTCGCGTCACACCATTGCGTATAGAGCCAATAGTCCGGTGAAGCCGCCGGCATTGCCGCGGTGCCGATGACGGCAGCGAGGATCGGCGCGATCATCGCAGTGCCCGGTTGATCAAGCGGGTCGGCTTTACCGAGGCCAACCAGAACGGATTGGGCGATTTGATGCCGACGAAATTGTTGCGGATGTCGGTCATAACTCTCTCCGCTAGCTACAGATCACAACAAGAGTCATCTGAACTGCTACAGGCTCACTCGAAACGTTTCGGACGACGACCTGCCACACATGGTCGCTAAACGGATAACTTGCCGATACAACCAACGCAGTAGGGTTGGCCGGCGGGATATCGAGCGCGTAACCTCCAGAGATGAGCTCCTCGTTCCCGCACCCAAGCATAGGAGAGAACGCCTCCCCTGCGCGAACGTCCGGTTGATCAAAATATCTGGTCACACGATGAGCCGCCGAGGCGTTGGCAGAAAACAGCAACAGGCTCGTGCTTAAAGCTCCAACGAACTTGACGACGTTAGGCATTCCAGCTTCCTCCAGCCAGTGCCCGGTTGATGCTCTCCGCCGCGTCGCGGCCTTGCGCGACGGCCGAGACCGTCAAATCGTCGCCGCCGAAGATGCAGTCGCCGCCGGCCCAGACATTGGCGAGCGAGGTGCGGCCTTCCGCATCGACCTTGATGCGGCCGGCTTCAAGATCGATCGAGGCGCCGCTTCCATTAAGCGCGGCCGGCACAAAGCTCTGGCCGATGGCCTTGAACACCTGGTCGGCGGTAAGCGTCAGCGTCTCGCCCGTGCCGGCAAGCCTGTCCCCGTTCATGGCGGTGTATTCGAGCTCGATGCCCGACACTTTGCCAGCCTCGGCGATGACCCGCTTCGGCTGCAGCCAGTGGCGGATGGTGACGCCGTTGGCCGCGGCCAGATCCTGCTCGAACTCGGAGGCGTTCATGTGCTCCTGGCCGCGCCGGTAGCAGATCGTCACCTCCTCGGCGCCGAGCAGCTTCGACTGCACCGCGGCATCGATCGCCGTCATGCCGCCGCCGATGACGACGACGCGCCGGCCGACCGGCAGGCTCGCGAGATCGCTGACCTGGCGTAGCTCGGCGATGAACTCGACCGCATTGACAACGCCATCGGCGTCCTCGCCATCCGCGCGCAACGCATTCACGCCGCCTAGCCCCATGCCGAGGAAGACGGCATCGTAATTCAGGATCAGGTCCGACAGCTGGTAGTCGCGGCCGAGCGCCTTGCCGTTATGGATATCGATGCCGCCGATCCCCGTGACATAGTCGACCTCGGCCTGGGCGAAATTGTCGATGCTCTTGTAGGCGGCGATGCCATATTCATTGAGGCCGCCGGCCTTCGGGCGGGCTTCCAGAATGGTGACGTCATGGCCCTGGCGGGCGAGCCGGTGGGCCGCGGCAAGACCGGCCGGTCCGGCGCCCACGACGGCGACCGACTTGCCGGTCGATTCAGCGCGCGGATAAAACTGCTTGTGCTCGGCCATGGCGACATCGGTGGCGTAGCGTTGCAGGCGGCCGATCTGCACCGGCTTGCCTTCCGCCACCTCGCGCACGCAGACCTCTTCGCAAAGCGTCTCGGTCGGGCAGACGCGGGCGCACATGCCACCCAGTATGTTCTGGTCGAAAATCGTCTTGGCCGAACCGATCGGGTTGCCGGTCGATATCTGGCGGATGAACAGCGGAATGTCGATCGAGGTCGGGCATGCATTCATGCACGGCGCGTCGTAGCAGAAATAGCAGCGATCGGATTCGACCAGCGCTTCGTGGTGATCGAGCGGCGGATGCAGATCGGAAAAATTCTCGGCGTACTGGTCGGCGGCAAGCCGGCCGCCGGCAATGCCGTCCTTGAACTGGCCTTCTGGCATCGTCAGTTCCCCTGTTTTCGTTTTGGGGAAGGCTAGCACGTTTTATTTTTTTATCAATTGGTCAATTTTCGACCCAAGCCGCTGAAAAGATTAGCTGATAATATGATTTAGTTGCTCATGTTATGAGTGACGGTTGCGTCCTCAAAGAGGGGAGCGCGACAAGGTCCAAGTCGCGGCAAGCTGTTCCAGGCCAGCGCGAAATGATAGGGCGCTTGAGCACGATGCGCGGCTTTCATTCAACGGAGAAGGCGATGACCGATGATAGGGAGACGGCTCACCGGTGGGAGCCCGTGGGAGATTTACCTCTGGCTGCCTGTCAGGTGTGGCGTCTAAAATCCGACAATAACTTTGAGCTGACCGTCGAAGGCGACTTCGGGACATCGGAACGAACTCTCAAGATCGATTTTCAAGGGGTAGTAGCCCTGGCTGCCCATGATGACATGCTGGGACTGACCAAAATCCGTGCGGACACCTCGATCCCATTGATTGGATCTGGCAGGCAAGCCTCCTACAGGTGGCCGATCCTGCGAGTGGAGAACTCGCACTGGTTGCGATCGACACTTGGCCCGACAGAAGACTGTACGCATTTTCTGCTGCTCAGTCTCGAATGCACGGTTGAGGTCATTGCTCGTGAAGCCACTCCTTCTTGGATCTGATCACCCGGGGAGCGAAACGCCTTGAAACCGCATACGCTCCGGCACAGGCCAAGATTGGTGGCTGTTCGCTACGAAGGTGCCAGCTGTAGGCTGGCATCTGAGCGGCCGCCATGGATCGACCTGATCTCGTCGGCAACCAGTTGCTGCAGCCGCCACAGATTGCGGTCGCGGATGCCGAATTCCTCGAGGTGGCTGACGGTGTTGTAGAGATATTCCGCGCCCGAGCCGACATGGCCGCAGGCTCTGGCAAGCACCCCCGCCACCGTGTCCAGCGGCTGCCCGAGCGACGTTCCCCTGCCGGTCACCCCGACCCAGAAGCCGAGCGCCCGTATCCGGCCCTGCTCCGTGCGCACGGGAACCCACCGGACCGAGCTGACACTCTCATGGTCGTCGATCTCGCGCCGCAGCAGTCTTTCGATCTGCTGCGGCTTGTCGCCGTCGGGCAGGCGGTAGATGACGCCGTCGCATCGGCCGCCGCGTTCGAGCGCCATCATCAGCCCCGGCTGCGCGACGCTGCCGCGCCAGCGCACCATGTCGAGGCAGAAGGAGCGATGCCAGCCAAACGCAGTGGCGCGCTGGCGTTCGACGGACTCGAAAGCCGGCTTCCAGATCAGCGAGCCATAGGCGAACACCCATAACGGCCCCGCATCGGCTTCGTCGGAGAGCTGTAAGGCAAGCGTGCGAAAATCCTCGTCGTTCAGCTGCGTCCAGCTGCCGTCCGGCCCGGGATCGACCTCTTCGCGATGACACAGTGACACAAGCTCAGGCGTGAGCGACATAAGGCGCATGAAACGACTACCCCTCGTTTGCCCAAGGAAAGTCGAAAACCGCCGCACGTGCAAGGCGTCGAGCGGGACGAAGTGCGGAACGATGTGTCAACGCAGCCGTTGAACTTTCTCCGCTTCGCTGTCGGATTCGCGTCGCTGAAACGTCCTTTGATGGATCGGACGACGATCTATGCATGAAGGTGAGGAGACCGAAAATGCCGAAATCCCCAATGCCCTTCTTCTGGTACGAGTTGATGACCAGCGACCTCGATGCGGCGCAAGCGTTCTACACCAGCGTGGTCGGCTGGCGGGCCGAGCCCTTCGACAAGGCGCCCGGCATGCCGCGCTATATCGTGGTGAACTCCGCCGAGCGTGGCGTCGGCGGGCTGATGACCCTGCCCGAGGAAGCGGCCAGGACGGGTCTGAAGCCGGCCTGGTTCGGCTATATCCACACCAGCGATACCGATGCCTCGACCGAGGCACTGAAAGCCGCCGGCGGGGCTGTTCACCGCGAACCCGACGACATTCCCGGCGTCGGCCGTTTCTCCGTCGTCGCCGACCCGCAAGGCGCCGCCTTCATGTTCCTGCAGCCCAATGGTCCCGACCAGCCCGTCCTTCCGGCAACGACGCCGGGCCATGTCGGCTGGCACGAGCTTTATGCGGCCGACCGCCAGAAGGCCTTCGATTTCTACTCAAGCCAGTTCGGCTGGACTGATGCCGGTAGCATGGACGTCGGCGAGATGGGCATCTATCAGACCTTCTCGGCCGGCCCTGAATCCGGCGGCGGCATCATGAACAAGCCGCAACAGCTGCCGGTGCCGGTCTGGCTGTTCTACTTCAATGTCGACGCCATCGACGCAGCCGCCAAACGCGTCACCGACAATGGCGGCAAGATTGTCATGGGTCCGATGCCGGTGCCGACCGGCCAATGGATTGCCCAGTTCACCGATCCGCAAGGCGCTTATTTCGCGCTGATCGCGCCCGGCCGCTGATCCCCTCCGGTACTCGCCTGCACGGAACTGCTCTCATCGCGCCGCCGGTGCGATGAGAGGCGTCCGGGCGCGGTCACTCCGGCGCCAGCACCGCGACCTTGAGGTTCTCTTTCTTGGCGCCGCTGAGCTGGATCGTGGCTGCGCCAGGCGTCAGCTTGAAACGCACGCTCTTGCGGATGCCGGGGCAGGTCTTCACGCCGCTGAAACCCGCTGATTTCACGGCCTGGCCATCCTGAATGACGTCGACCCAAGCTTCGTCGGACAGGCTGATCTGTAGCTCTCCCTCGGGCGGCACGGCCACAACCGCCGTTGCGCCAAACGTGCCGGCTGCCGGCGCGCGTTCCGGCGGGACGGCAAAGCTGACCGTGTCGGCCGCTGCCAGCGTGAAATCGGCCGCCTGCCCGACCGCCAGGGAAGCGCCGGACTGCGCGGCGGGCGCTGCCGGAAACAGTTCCTGCTCGCGTGTCACCGGCCATTTGAAGGCATCACAGCCGCTGTCAGCTGCCATGGCGAAACTGGTGCTTGCAAGGATTGCGAACAGGCTGAGGGCGACTTTTTTCATGACGAAGGGAACCCATTTGGTTTGGAGTGTCTACACGCAGAGATACAACCATAACGATACATATGCAACCATAACGAGAACAAATTTCGAAGTCCAGACTGGAAATGATTTCCAATCACCGATTGTTGATGACAGGCCACGGGAAGTGAATGGTCCAAGGCCGGGCGATAATCTATGGCCGGGCCGCAGGGTTGGAAAAATGGAGTTTTAGATGAAGCTTTTTGACGGTCTCGCCAGATTTCAGCCGCAGGCCCTCGGCGTCCTGCGCATCATGACGGCCCTGCAGTTCATCGAGCATGGCTCGCAGAAACTGTTCAATTTCCCGGTCAGCGCCGAGCCGCACGCCCTCAACGGCCTGACGACGACGGCCGCCATTCTCGAATTCGCCGGCGGCATCTTGCTGGCGCTCGGTCTGCTCACCCGCCCGGTTGCCTTCCTGTTGGCCGGCGAGATGGCCATCGCCTATTTCATGGCGCACTACCCGCGCGACTTCTTCCCGGTCAACAACAGCGGCGACGCAGCGATCTCCTTCTGCTTCATCTTCCTCTATCTGGTGTTCGCCGGCGCCGGCGCCTTCGCGCTCGACAACCGCCGCAGCACCTGACGCGCCTGATGCATGTCGCCCAAAAGTGCGCAGCGGTTTTGGGATAACGACTTGCACAAAACAAGAATCTGAAGCGCCTCGGCGAAGCCGAAGCGCTTCAGGCGCGCATTCGCTCGAAGTTCGCGTCAAAGAGCGGCGCTGCCTGAACGCGCGCCGCGTGGCGCTTGCCCAAAAGTTCGATCTCGAAGCCGTCGCTCTCATCGGCGATCTCCTTCGGCACATAGCCGATGGCGACGGATTTTTTCGAGTGATGCGCATAGCCGCCCGACGTCACCCAGCCGCGCACCGCGCCATCGTACCAGATCGGCTCGTCGCCGATGACATCGGCATCGTCGGCATCGAGGATGAACGTGCGCAGCCTGAGCTTGCCGCCCTGCTTGCGCTCGGCAAGAGCGCCGGTTTTACCGATGAAATCGGCATCCTTGCCATAGGCGACGAAACGGTCGAGCCCGGCCTCCAGCGGCCCGTAGATCGGCCGGTATTCGCGCGCCCATGAGCCGTAGTTTTTCTCCAGCCGCAGCGCATTGAGCGCGCGCGAGCCGAACAGGCCGAGGCCGAATTCCTCGCCTGCCGCCATCAACGCCTGGAAGGCAGCGCGCTGATATTCCGGCGCCACCCAGATNCACCCAGATCTCGTAGCCGAGATCGCCGGTGTAGCTGACGCGGCTGACCAGGCACGGCGCCATGCCGATGTCCATTTTCGCGACGGCCATGAAGGGGAATGCGGTGTTGGCGACATCCGCGCGGCTGACCTTTGCCAGCACCTCCCTCGCCTTGGGTCCGGCGATCGCCAGACCGGTCAGTTTCTGCCCCAGCGCCTCCATGCGCACTGAGCTATCCGCAGGTAAATGCGCCTCGAACCAGCGCATATGATACTGCTCGGCGATACCGGAGCCGGCGATGAACCACTCGGTCCCGTTGGAATTGGGGGCACCGATATTGGCCAGCGTGAAATCGCCGATGAGCTTGCCGTCATCCTTCAGCATCGGCGCCAGCGTCATGCGGCCTGGCTTGGGCAACTTGCAGGCGAAAATGCGATCGAGCCAGTTCGCGGCCCCCTCGCCGGTCACCTTGTATTTGGCGAAGTTCGAAATCTCCGCCAGGCCGACGCTCTCACGAACCGTCGCAACCTCATTGGCGACCTGGGAAAAATCGCTGGACCGACGCCACGAGAACTCGTCCTTGACGCCCTCCGGCGCATACCACAGCGGCACTTCCAGCCCATAGGACACACCCCATTGCGCGCGCCTGGCCGACAGCAAATCGTAGATCGGCGTCGTCTTCAGCTGCCGCCCGGCGGGCAGTTCCTCATTGGGGAAGCGGATCGAGAAGCGGCGCGAATAATTCTCGCGCACCTTTGCATTGGTGTAGGCTATCGTCGCCCAGTCGCCGTAGCGCGCCACATCCATGGCCCAGATGTCGGCGCCGGGATCGCCCTCGATCATCCAGTTGGACAGCGCCAACCCAACGCCCCCACCCTGGCTGAAGCCCGCCATGACGCCGCAGGCGACCCAGAAACCCGGTAGCCCGCGCACCGGCCCAACCAGCGGATTGCCGTCCGGTGCAAAGGTGAAGGGCCCGTTGATGATCTGCTTGATGCCGGTCCTCTCGAAGGCCGGGAAATGCCGGAAGCCGACCTCGAGCGACGGCGCGATGCGGTCGATGTCCGGCTCCAGCAGTTCATGGCCGAAATTCCACGGCGTCTGGAATTCGGACCAGACCTTGTTGGCCTTCTCATACGTGCCCATCAGCATGCCGCCGCGCTCCTGGCGCAGGTACAGCTCACCATCGAAATCGACGGCATGGATGATCTCGGTCCCGGTCTTGGCGTTCCACGCCGCCACCTCGGGCATATCCTCGGTGATCAGGTACATGTGCTCCATTGCCAGCACCGGCAGCTCCAGCCCGACCATGCGGCCGACCTCGCGCGCCCATAACCCGCCGGCATTGACGACATGCTCGGCCACCACTTCGCCCTTGTTGGTGATGACGCGCCACATGCCGTCGGGCCGGCGCACAATGTCCTCGACCTTGGTGAAGCGCTCGACCTCGGCGCCCAGTTTCCGCGCGGCCTTGGCATAGGCATGCGTAACGCCGGAGGGATCGAGATGGCCGTCCTCCTTGTTGCGGACGGCGCCGACGAATTGTTTCGGGTCGAGCAGCGGCATCAGCTCGGCCGCTTCATTGGCCGATATCTCCTCGAGGTCGATGCCGAGGTAACGCCCCTTGGCGACGACGCCGCGCAGCCAGTCGAGCCGCGCCTCGGTTGCCGCCAGAAGCACGCCGCCGGTCAGATGTACGCCGGTCGCCTGTCCCGACAGCTCCTCGATCTCCTTGTAGAGCGAGATCGTGTATTTCTGCAGCTTGGCGACGTTGGGGTCGCCATTGATCGTGTGCATGCCACCGGCCGCATGCCAGGTCGAGCCGGAGGTCAGCTGGTCGCGCTCCAAAAGCACGACATCGGTCCAGCCATGACGCGCCAGATGGAACAGCACGGAGCACCCGACGACGCCACCGCCAATGACCACGACCTTTGCATGCGATTTCATGAGTTTTGCTCTGTTATCAACGAGTTGGGAACGTAGGATGAATCGGAAAAGGAAGCGCCAAGCGACCCCCCTCTGGCCTGCCGGCCATCTCCCCCTCAAGGGGGGAGATCAGCAGCGTCTGCATCGCCGCTTTCTTTTCAGCGTTGGTGATTGGCGAAGGAAGACGTAACAGCCAATCTCCCCCCATGAGGGGAAGATGCCCGGCAGGGCAGAGGGGGGTGCCGCGCGCCGATGTTGAAAAAGTCATGGCTCGCCCTGCCCGATCGCTTCCTTGCGCCTGGCCATGTATGCCTCCAGCGCCTCGCGCACGGCGATGTCCATCACCGGCTCGACATAGTCTTCCAGCGCCTTCTTCCACAGCCGGGTCGCGCGCGCCGTGGTGTCGAGGCCGCCGGCTTCCTGCCAGGCCTCGTAATTCTGCCAGTTGGACAGCATCGGCTGGTAGAAGGCGGTGGCATAGCGTTCCAGCGTGTGCGGTTCGCCGAAGAAATGGCCGCCGGTCGGCACCGCGCCCAGCGCCTCGACAGCAAGCTCCGCCTCGTCGACGACGATCGGGCGCAGGAATTCCATCATGTGCTGGATCATCTCGACATCGATGATGAGCTTTTCGAACGATGCCGTCAGCCCGCCCTCCTGCCAGCCGGCGGCGTGGTAGACGAGGTTGCCGTGGCCGAGCACAGCGCCCCACAGCGCCATCAGCGTCTCGTAGGCGCCTTGCGCGTCCGCCGCATTCGATGCCGACCCCGGCGTCGTGCGGTAGGGCAGACAATAGCGCCGCGCCAATTGCCCCGAGGCGATATTGGCCTTGGTGTTCTCCGGCGTGCCGAAGGCCGGCGCGCCCGACTTCATGTCGACGTTGGAGGTGAAGGCGCCGTACATCACCGGCGCGCCGGGGCGCACCAGTTGCGTAAGCACCACGCCGAACAGCGCCTCGGCATTCTGCTGCGCCAGGGCGCCGGCGAGCGTCACCGGGCTCATCGCGCCCATCAGCGTGAACGGCGTCACCGCGACCGACTGGCCGAACTCGGCCATGGTCATCAGCCCTTCGGCCATCATCTCGTCGAAACGGCGCGGCGAGTTGACCGAGATGATGGTGGCAATGCCGGGATCATCGCGCATTTCGTCCAGCGTCAGCCCGCGCGCGATTGCCATCATCTCGATACCGTCCAGCGCCCGGCCTCGTCCGATCGCCGAGACATGGAAGGATTTGTCGGTCAGCGTCAGATTGGTGAAATAGGTATCCATGTGCCTGGTGTTGGCCGGCAGTTCCACCGGCGCGCAGACCTGGTTGCCGAGCATGTGGATGCAGTTGAAATGCTGCGCCAGCCGGGTGAGATCGGCATAGTCGCGCAAGTTTCCGGCGCGCCGGCCGCGCTCCATGTCGTGCACATTGGGCGGCCCGGCGACGAGGGTGAAATTGATCGTGTTGCCGCCGAGATAAATGGTGTTGGCGGGGTTGCGCGGCGTCAGCCGGTAGCTGGACTGCGTGGTCTTCAGCGCCTCGGCGACAAGGCCCCGGTCGATGCGGACGTTCGCCGTTGCATGGTCGACCTTTGCGCCCGCCTTCTCGAACAGCGCCAGCGCCCGCTGAGACATCACCTCGATGCCGAAATTTTCCAGAATATGCATCGACGCCTGGTGGATCGTTTCGACCTGGTCGACTGAGAGCATCGCCATCGGCGGATAGGGATTGGTCACCCGCCGCAGTGGAAGTTGCGGGATGGCGGCAGGCCCCCGGTTGCTGGTTCGCTCCGCGCCGCGCTTGCGTCTTGGTTCATTCATGCCTGGCATCAGAGCGCCGGCATCCGGACATCGCTGTCAGAAATCCGCCCTTGGCGGACGTGATTTTAGCCAAGGCGGCATTTTTGAATTCTGACGGAGATAAAGGCGACGCGAAAGGTCGGAATAATGATACAGGCCCGCTCAGCGCAGCCGGGCCGGCAAGCCGTTAAGAAACGCCGCAAGATTCCCTTTATGATTTCGGCCTATTCGTTTTCCAATGCGTAGTTCGAGTTTGAGTAAAATTGTAGCGGTTGGCGTGCTGCTGGCTTTGCCGGCCTGCGCGACGCCGCCCAACCATATCAACAATGTCTGCGCCGTCTTCGACCAGAACGACGGCTGGTTCGACAACTGGCAGTCGGCCGCCGAGCGCGCCTCGCAGAAATACGGCGTCCCCGTCCCCGTGCTGATGGCGACGGTGCGCAAGGAATCCGGTTTCAAGAGCAATGCCAGGCCGCCGCGGACCAAACTACTCGGCTTCATTCCGTGGAAACATGTCTCGTCAGCCACCGGTTTCTCGCAGGCGCTCGACGGCACCTGGTCGCAATATCAGAGCGAAACCGGCAGCTGGGCGGCGCGGCGGACCAAGTTTGCCGATGCCGTCGATTTCGTCGGCTGGTATCATTCCAAGACATCAGACACGTTCGGCGTCGCCCGCAACGACACCTACAATCTCTATCTCGCCTACTATCTCGGCTGGACCGCCTACGGCCGCGGCAACCGTGGCGATGCCGGCGTGCAGGGCTATGCCAGGGCGACCGAAAAGATGGCCCGCGACTATGCCGAACAGCTGCAGCAATGCGGCAGCTGACGTTGCCAAGCGGTCTTGCAGCCACGCAGTTTGCGATCGAAGCGGAACTCAGCCATTCATTCGCTTGGGATCAGGTGGAGGATCGACCTCCCTCCCTTTACCGCTGCCGTCGACAGCTTTCGGTCAAACGTCGCCAATTGGCCGTCACGCGCCTTGGCGAGTCCCAACAGATAGCTATCCGTTACCTGTGCCGGGGTGAGGATCCTGGCTGCATCGATGTCGTTGGAACCGACAAGGCTGATCTCGTCAGGCCAGAACTGATGCCCTGAAAGGGCATGCAGCTTGCCGACAATCTGCGCCACCACGGCGGGCGAACCCGGAGAATTGGGGTATTTCGGGTTGCTTACAATCCTGATGACGCCATTCTCGGTAATGGGACATGTTGCCCATGATAAATGCCCGGTGGATTGGAACCACCGATGGGCATCTTCATGCGCGACGTGAGCCGGATCGATCAACGCAATCAACACATTGACGTCGAGCAGGAAGGTCACGCCAATTCGTCGCGAAGCGCATTGACCATTTCGAGATCGACCATCGGGCCGTCGGGCCGCGATGCAAGCAAGGGGATGCCGTTGCGTTCACCGCCGGTCGGTGGCCTGCGCAGTGAGCGGCGAGCCAGATCGGAAATGACATCGCCAACGCTGCGATCCTGCTGCCGCGCCATGGCCTTGGCCGCAAGTAGGACATCGTCATCGATTGCAAGTGTGGTTCTCACAATATGCTCCCTATCGCGCATCAAACATCACGCATCACATAATGCAATGGACAGCAATATTCAAGCGAACGTAGCTGTCGTTCCTTGAGCTATGGCGACGCTGCGGCAATGCGCCAACGAGCGGCATTGCCTCTATGGCTGGTCAGCTCGGCTTCTTGCCATGCGGGCGCTTCGGCGGTTCGCCGGCGAAACCGGGGCCGATCCCATCCGGTGCGTCTTCCGGCACGCCCTCATGCGCTGCGTGTTCCCTGTCGAACTTGATCACGGGCTCCATCGTCGCCAGCACATCGTCCGACAGCCAGCACAGGCTCATATGGCCATCGCCGAGATGCTTCACCGGCGGCACCTTGGTCTCGCACAGATTGTCCGGCACCAGTTTCTTGTAGCCGCAGCGCGTCTGGAACGGGCAGCCGCTCGGCGGGTTCATCGCCGACGGGATATCGCCTTCGAGCACGATGTGCCGTTTGACCACGCTGGTGTCGGCGATCGGGATAGCCGACAGCAGCGCCTCTGTGTAGGGGTGATAGGGTGGCGCGAAGATCTGGTCGGTCGTGCCCTGCTCGACGATGTAGCCGAGATACATGACGACGACGCGGTCGGCGATGTAGCGCACGACGGACAGATCGTGGCTGATGAACAGCATCGTCGTCTTGTTCTTGCGCTGGATGTCCATCAGCAGCTCGGTCACCGCCGCCTGCACCGAGACGTCGAGTGCCGACACCGGCTCGTCGGCCACCACCACCTTGGCATCGCCGGCAAAGGCACGCGCCACGCCGATGCGCTGCTTCTGGCCGCCTGAGAGCTGACGCGGCTTGCGCGTCTCGAAGGCCCGCGGCAGCTTCACCAGGTCGAGCAGCTCCAGCATGCGCTTGCGCCGCTCGGCGACATTGTTGCCGACTTTGAATTTTTCCAGCGTGCGGATGATCTGCGAACCGACGGAGTGGCTGGGATTGAGTGTATCGAACGGGTTCTGGAACACCATCTGGATCGACGACACCGTTTCGACGCTGCGCTTCTCGATGCCGGTCGACTGGATCTCCTTGTTGCCCAGCGTCACTGTGCCGGCACTTGCCGTCTCCAGCCCCAGCAGGACCTTGGCCAGTGTCGACTTTCCGCAGCCGGACTCGCCGACGATGGCGACGGTCTCGGATTCGCGCGCCATGAACGAGATCGTCTCATTGGCCTTGACCACGCGGCCTTCGCTGGAGCCGAACACTTCGCTGCCGCCGACCTTGTAGTATTTTCTCAAATCCTCGATCTTGAGCACCGGCGCGCCGGGCACGACCTTCTCATTGACCTTCTTGGCGCCGGGAGGCAGCGCTTCCCAGTCGATCTCGTTGAAGCGCACGCAGCGCGAGAAATGCCCTTCGTGACCGGCGACCTCGATCATCGGGATTTCGGCGGCATTGCAGACGCCCTCAACGAAATGGTGGCAGCGCGGGCCGAAATTGCAGCCCTTGGGCCGCTCATGCGGCAGCGGCAACTGGCCGGGGATAGAGATCAGCGGCCGCGAATTCTTGTCGGCGCCCGGCAGCGGAATCGAGCGGAACAGCCCTTGCGTATAGGGATGGCGCATCCGGTCGAACACGTCCTTGATCTTGCCGGTCTCGACCGCTTCGCCCGAATACATCACCGTGATGCGGTCGCAGGTCTCGAGGATGAGGCCCAGATTGTGCGACACGAAGATCATCGACGTGCCGAACTTCTCGCCCAGCCCCTTGACCAGTTCGACGATGCCGGCCTCCACCGTCACGTCGAGCGCCGTCGTCGGTTCATCGAGCAGAAGCAGCGCCGGCTTCGACAGCAGCGCCATGGCAATGACGATGCGCTGCTGCTGGCCGCCGGACAGCTGGTGCGGATAGGAACGCATCATGCGTTCGGGATCGGGCAATCTCACCGAGCGCACCATTTCGAGCGCCCTTTTGTAAGCCTCTTCCTTCGACACCTTGTCGTGGATCAGCGGCACTTCCATCAATTGCTGGCCGACCTTCATCGCCGGATTGAGGCTCGCCATCGGCTCCTGGTAGATCATGGCGATCTTGTTGCCGCGGATGGAGCGCAACTCCTCGTCGGACAGCTCGCCCATGTCCTTGCCCTGGAACTTGATCTTGCCGCCGACGATCTTTCCGATGTTGGAGAGGTCGCGCATGATGCCGAGCGACACGGTCGACTTGCCGCAGCCGGACTCGCCGACGATGCCCATGGCTTCGCCCGGCATCACCGTGCAGGAAAAGTCCATGACGGCGGGGATCTCGCCCTTGCGGGTGAAGAAGGAGATCGACAGGTTCTCGATCTCGATGATCGGCGCAGCGCTTGGCCCAAGGGTCGGGTTGCCGGGATTTCGAACTGCCTCATTCATGGGTCGCTCCAATCCTATTTTCATGCTCGCGGGCCGAAACCCGCAGATCAGTCTTTCATCGATTGTTCGCGCAGCGAGTCGGCAAGCAGGTTCAAGCCCAGCACGAACGACATCAGCGCGATCGTCGGCGGCAGCGCCGGGTGGATGAAGGAGCGCAGCAGGCGGCTGGCGTCCTTGATTGCGGTGCCCCAGTCCGGGCTCTCCGGCGCCAGGCCCAGCCCGAAATAGCCGAGCGTGCCGAGCAGGATCGTGGTGTAGCCGATGCGCAGGCAGGCATCGACGATCAGCGGCCCGCGCGCATTGGGCAGGATCTCCCACAGCATGATGTACCAGGGCGATTCACCGCGCGTCTGCGCCGCCGCCACATAGTCGCGCGTCTTGATGTCCATCACCAGGCCGCGCACGATGCGGAATACGCCGGGGCTGGAGGCGAACACCACCGCCACGAAGATGTTGAGCTGGTTGGGATCGATGTGGATGATCTTGAACGGATCGGCGTCGAACACCAGGCCGGCATAGACCCAGCCGCCGATGATCAGCGTCAGCCCGAGCAATATATAGAGGCGGTCCGGCCGGTTCTTGTAGCGGGTCCAGAACAGCACCGAAAAGAAGATGATCGGGAACAGGAAGAACAGCCCGGCCATGGCGTATGGGATCGGCGTATCCATGATGCCCGGCGTCACCAGCAGGTAGAACAGCAGGATCACCGGGAAGGCCAGCACCAGATTGGCCAGGAAGGACAGCACGGTGTCGATCCGGCCGCCATAGTAGCCGGCGGGCAGACCGAGCGTAATGCCGACCATCAGCGCGAAACCGGTCGCAGCCGGTGCGATGATCAGCACGATCTGGCTGCCATAGACCATGCGCGAAAAGACATCGCGGGCGAGCTTGTCGCCGCCGAAATAGTAGATGAGTTTCGATACCGGCTCGAGCGCGCCCGGCAGCGCATCCTTCATGATCGGCACCTGGGCGAGCGGATCGAAGGGCGCGACGGTCGACGCGAAGATTGCCGTGAACAGCCAGAACAGGCAGATGCCGACACCCACTATGCCGACGCCGCTATCGAACAGCTGGCCGTAGAGGCCGAGCCTTTTCTTGTAGGCGAAGCTCGCTCCCATCACCAGGGCAAGCCCTAACCAGACCGGCCAGAAACGCCCAATCACGCCGAGCACGACATTGAAGGCACCGATATATTCGACCTGCATCTGCCCCAGCCCCCTATTGAACTCTGATACGCGGATTGAGGAACGCGTAGCCGACATCCGAGATGAGCTGCGTGATCAGCACGATGAACACCGAGACCAGTGAACAGCCAAGCAGCAGATCGATGTCGTTGTTGCCGGCGGCTTCGACCAGCGTGTAGCCAAAGCCCTGGTAGCGGAACATCACCTCGACGATGACGACGCCGGTAAGCAGCCAGGGAAATTGCAGCATGATGACGGTGAACGGCGCGATCAGCGCATTACGCAGCGCGTGCTTGACGACGACGCTGCCGAAGGAAAGCCCCTTCAGCCGGGCGGTGCGGATATATTGCTGCGTCATCACCTCGACCATCGAGGCGCGCGTCATGCGGGCGATGTAGCCGATGCCGTAGATCGCCAGCGTCATCACCGGCAGGGTGAAATTGTAGAAGGTGATGCCCTGGCTTGCCGAGGCGGCCGAACCGTTCAGCCAGCCGAGCCAGGAGGCGAAGATGACGGTGAAGATGACGCCGGACACATATTCGGGCGTCGCCGTCGACGCGATCGAGGCGACGGACAGCGTTCGGTCCGTTCGCGAGCCCTCGCGCATGCCGGCCAGGATGCCGATCAGCAGCGAAATCGGTACCATCACCAACAGCACGCAGAGCATCAGAATGCCGGTGGCGGCGAGTGCGGGGAAGAGCTTTGACGCAACGGAGGTTTTGAACTTCGTCGAGCAGCCGAAATCACCTTCCAGGATGCCGGAGAATTTCGGCTCCAGCGGATCGTTGCAGAAGGAGAAACGCTGCGTCGGCTTGCCGGTCGCCGGATCGGTCACCGGTTGCTTCGGGACGACGCCCAGCCATTGCCCGTAGCGCACGAAGAAGTTCTGCCGGTAGCCATGGTTGACCAGCCAGCTTTCGAGCTGTTCGGCCGATGTGTGCATTTCGGTCTGGCTGATCGCCAGCTTCTTCAAATTCGGCTCGAGGTTGATCAGGAAGAAGACGATCATCGTCAGGCACAGCATCGTCAATGCCATGGTGCCGAGACGCCGGATTACGAAAGAAAGCATGGCGGTCCCCTGCCGGTCTGGTTGGGGTTGGAGCCAGTTCGAAAAACCAGCTTTGCCGTTGCCGGCAGAGTTGGCCGTCAAATCGGCACTCGGATGCAATCAACCCAGTTTTATTGAACGGTCTTTCAGGAGAGTCCGCAACTTTTTGCTGCGGCGGCTTCCGGTTCTGGACCAAGCGAGGCGTGACGGGAAGGAGCGAAGCGCCCCTTCCCTGACGTTCCGATCACGCCTGGTCGAGCCAGACCTTGCCGTAGTCGCGCTCGAAGGTCGGATGCATCTTGTAATTCTGCACCGCCTTGACCGAGTGGCTGTAGAGCTTGCGCCAGTATGGCTGGATCATGATGCCGGAATCCTGCAGGATCTGCTCGATGTCCTTCATCATCTCCTTGCGCTTGGCCGCATCGGCAACGGCCAATGCTGCATTGAGCTTGGCATCCCATTCGGGGTTGGAATAGGCCGACTCGTTCCACGCCTCGCCGGTGCGGTAGCCGATCGCCAGAACCTGAACGCCGAGCGGGCGCATGTTCCAGTTGGTCATCGACAGCGGATACTTGGTCCAGTCGTTCCAGAACGTCGAGCCCGGCAGCACCGTGCGCTTTACCTTGAGGCCGGCGTCGCGCATCTGCGCGGCGATGGCGTCGCCGGTATTCTTGTGCCAGTCTTCGTCGACCGTGATCAGCTCATGCTCGAAGTCGGCCTGGCCGGCTTCCGCCATCAGCGCCTTGGCCTTGGCCGGATCGCGAGCGACTTTGGGCAGCTCGTAATATTCCGGGTGGATTTGGCAGACATGGTGGTTTTCAGCCACCGTGCCGGCATTTCCGTAGCCAAGCTGCAGGACGACATTGTTGTCGACCGCGAGTTGCAGCGCGTTGCGTACCTTCTGGTCGCCGTAAGGCTTGTTGTTGATGTTGGTGCGGCACACGATGGTCGACGCGGTGACGATTTCGGACTTGACCAGGTCCAGTCCGTCGAGGATTGACACATAGTCGGCCGAGGTCTCGAAATTGGTATGGACTTCGCCGGCCTCGAAGGCACTGACCATGGCTGCCGGATCGGTGCCGTAGTCGACGAATTCGATGCCGTCGAGGAACACCTCGCCGTCCCACCACTTGTTGTCCTCGCGGCGCTTGTAGACCACCTTCTGGCCGACATCGTAGGAGACGAGCTCGAACGGGCCGGTACCGATCGGGCAGGCTTTGAAGTCGCCGCCCTTCTCGTCGAAGCTCTTGTGCACGATGAGGCCGGGATAGATCGGAAGAGCACACGTCNTACACGACGCTCTTCCGATCTCCTCGGCCTTCTTGTCGGCCCAGCGCTTGAGGTTGAAGATGACGTCATCGGCGGTGAAGGCATCGCCATTCGACCAGGTCACACCCTTGCGCACATGCAGCGTGTACTCGGTGGCGTCGTCGTTGACCTCCCAGCTCTCCAGAAGGTACGGGCGGAACGTGTATTCGCTGGTGTACTTGACCAGCGGCTCAAGCGCCTGACGCTCGGCATTGGCGATTTCCGACCAGTCGGCCTTGCGCGGATCCTTGGGATCCTTGACCCATTGCGCGACTTTAAGGATGCCGCCCTTCTTGCCCTGCACCTCTTCGGCCCTGGCTTGGGTCGGCACGGCTACGCCGAGCATGCCGTAGGCCATCGCGGTCGACGCGCCGAACACGCTCGCCATGGCGAGGAACTCGCGGCGATCGACTTTGCCTGCCTTGGCTTCTTCGGCCATGGCCAGGATGTGATCGGGAACGCGATCGCCATTACTCTTGTAATTTGTCATACCTTAACTCCCATTGTTGGCTTTCCGCCTTTTAACATTCCGCATCCCTGCCGTGATGTCAAAGACGGCATGGCTACGGAACCTGTTAGGGAATGTGCAACTTTGAAAAGGGAGCGGTTCGCGTGATAACGACAGACTTGGCGCAAAAGTGCTAGCGCGCCCAGATTCCGCCGGAATCTGCTTAGGCGAGTAAATTGATACATTTTGGGCGGGTTGAGACAGCGCCAGTTCCGGCGGCGGTAAGGGCCAGGAACTCAATATTCCTTTTCGTAGAAGATGCCGCCCTTGGCCTCGCCGCCATCGTTGGCCTCGCCGCGCAGCTTGACGCCGCGTCCCACATTGAGGTCGATCGTCGCCTTGCCCGATCCTGGCCTGTCGCCTTTCTGGATCGTCACATAGGTGCGGTCATTGAGGTACTTGCCCGCCGACACGGCGGTGCCGCCCTGGTCATCGGTGGTCACATCCAGGTCGTCGACGCCGATTGCACTGCGCAGGTTTTCGAGCAGCGAGGTCGAGCCGCCGACGCCGGCCAGTTGGCCGGCGGCCTCGGCCAGCTGCGCGATCTGAAGCGGCGACAGGTTCGACATAGAGCGGCCGAAAATCAGCTGCGCCAGCACCTCGTCCTCGGGCAGCGCCGGCACCGAGGAGAAGTCGAATTTCGGATTGGTCGCTTCGCCCGAGACGACGATGGTGACGGTGGCGCTGGTCGTGGTCGATGTCGCGGTCAAGTTGAGGTAGGGCACCAGCGAGCCCGAAAAGCCGACCGTGCCTTCGGTAAAGGTCAGCCGCTTGCCGAGGATCGACAGCCGCCCACGCTGCAAGGTGAAGGTGCCGACCGCCTGCGGCGAAGCCGCCGGGCCGGTCAGCCTCAGCGAACCACCGAACTCGGCATCGACGCCCCTGCCCTGGATGAAGATCTGGTTCGGCGCATTGACCGTGACGTCGAGGACAAGCCCACTGCCGCCACCCCCGCTGGCCGCCGCCGGTCGCAAGGCCTTGTCCTGCGCCCGCACGGAGGCGGGCGCGTTCTTGTGCTTGACACCGAGCGCTGCCAGCGAGCCCGGCAGCTTATCCGGAACGGTGATGACGGTCTTGGCCAGATTGACGGTGCCCGAAATCACCGGCGCCGAGGTGAGCGGCCCCTTGATGGTCAGGTCGCCGCCGAGATTGGCTGTCACCACCCTGCCGTCGGTATAGCGGCCGTCGACCAGCTTGATAGACAAATCGGCTGGGAAACCTTGCGCCGGATTGATGCCGAGTGTGCCGGAGGCCGACAGGCTGCCGCGTGTCGACAGCGTGCCGGTCAGCCGGTTGATCCGGGCAACGCCGTTGCCGATCGAAATGTCGGCGGCAATGTCGTTGACGGCAAGGCCGGAGCGCGCGTCGACCAGGCGGGCGCCCGACGTGCTGACCGTGCCGCCGATCACCGGCGACGCCGCCGGGCCGCGCATCTGGATATTGACGTTAGCGGTGCCGCTGAGCGACAGCCCTTGCGCCGCAAGCTTGGCGGCCAGGAAGGAAAATGGCACCTTGCCGTTGAAGTCGAGCACCAGCGCTGGTGTGCCGGCCGTCGTCACCGTACCGCCGCCCTTGAGCCCAAGCCCGGCGCCGTCGCTGATGTCGGCGTTGAAGGTGAGCTTCTTGCCGGCGAATGTTCCCGACGAGGAGATATTCATGCCGCCAAGACCGGCGCTGCGCGTCTGCGAGGTCTGCACCCCACCAGCATCGATATCGAAAGCGACAGTCGGATTGCCCGGCGCGCCGGTTACCTTGACTGTTCCCGAAATCGAACCGGCGGCCTGGAGGCCCGGCGAAAAACTGTTGGCGAGTGAGGCCGGCACCTTCGACAGCGCGGCGCTGATGTCGAGTGCCTGCCCGACCTTGCCGGTCACCGTCGCCGTGCCGCCACCGAGATTGAGCACCAGCTTGTCCAGCGTCGTGGTGCCGTTCGCGATGCTGACGGTCGAGGCCTGGGCGATGGCCGCCTTGATGCCCTGCACCGTGGCCTGGCCGGAAGCGAGTTCGATGGTGGTGGTGCCGCCAGCCACCTTTACCCTGCCCGCAGCCTTCGCCGGAATGCCCTTGACGGTGGCGCCGCCGGAAAACCCGGTCCAGTCGCCGTCGCGCTTCAAATCGACATCGATGCCGCTGATGGCGGTGCCGCCGGAAATGACGCTGTCGGCGCGAATTTTGCCCGAGATGACCGGCGCGGCGAGATAGTTGGCGACCAGCGCATCGATCGACACCGTCTTCGCCTGCAGGTCGCCGCGCGTAATCGAAGCGGTCGCAGCCTTGACGGCGACGTTCGGGCCATCCGCGGTCTTTGAGAAGGCGATGGTGCCGCGCACGTCGCCTTCGGCCTTTTCCAGCGCCAGCGCCGCCAGGGGCCCGATATCCGGCAGGTCGAGCGCGATGGTGCCGACCGGCACGAAAGCCTCGTCGAGCGCAAGGTCGCCGGAGATCTTGTTGTTGCCGAGCGACAGCAGCAGGCCGTTGATGGCGCTCTTGCCGTCGGCCGTCGCCAGCACCGCGCTGCCTTGCAGCGCCTGCCCTGCGACATTGCCGGTCAGTTGCACATTGGCCGCCGGATTGGCGGCGTCGGCCTTGCCGGTTGCGGTCAGCTTCAACCCGGTGATTTCGCGTTCCGCCACCAGCAGCCGGTCGCTGTTGACTGTCAGCGACAGGTCCGGCGCCAGGCTAGGCCCCTGCGCGCTGAGTGCGAAGCTGATCGCGCCTTTGGCATCTTTCGACAACAGTGAGATGTCGGCCAGTGCACCCTTGATATCTGCGCTGAGCTTATTGTCGGCGAGACTGGCCTGACCGTCCGCGGTCAGTGCGCCCGACGCCAGCTTGACCGGATTGGCGCTGACATTGCCATTGCCATCCCGCTTCAGCGTGGCGCTGAGCTGCGTGCGCTCTGCCAGCACGCTGCGCGCCGCCGCCGGCAACGCCGCCGACAGCACGTCGGCGTTGAGGTTGAGGTCGATTGCTCCATCGGCAAAGCCGACACGGCCATTGAAGGCGCTGCCCAGCGCATCGGCCTGCACCGAGCCGCTGTCGATGGTGATCGCGTCCGCCGCCAGGGTGCCGGCGATCTTGGCGGTGATCTTGCCGGCGATCAGCGGCGCGATGGTCGGATTGTCCAGACCGATCTTGTCCGCCGTCACCGTGCCCGAGATCGGACCGGTTCGGCTTTTCATATCAAATGCATCGGAATGCAGCGCAAGCGCAATGCCCTCGACCTTGGCGTCATCCGTCGCCACCGAAGGCAGTACCGCCGAGATGTCGAGCTTGGCTTGCGCAGCCTGCCCGGCCGCCTTCACCGACAGCGCCTGCAATTCGAGCTTGATCGGGCTTTCCGCGCTGCCCAGCGTCAACGGCAGGCTCGGACCGGACGATGTCAGATCGAGCGCGAAATCGCTGGCGCCGTTCGGGTTGAGGGTGCCGGCCGCCTTGCCGGAGATTTTCTCACCCGAAAGCGTCGCCTGGTCGAGCACGACGCCGCCGGCCGCGGAATAGCTGCCGGCCGCATCGACATCGAGCGGCCCGAGCCCGGCCTGACGGGTCTGGCTCGTCTCGGCGCCGGCCAGCTTTGCATTAAAGCGAATGTCGGGATTTGCTGATGGCCCGGTGATTTGCGCCGTGCCGTCGAGCGTGCCCGCGGCATCGAGGCGGGGCGAAAAGCCATTGGCAAGCGCAGCCGGCAGCGCCGAGAAGGTCGCCGCCAGATCGAGCGTCTGGCCCGCCGTGCCCGACAGCGTCACCGAGCCGCCGCCGAGATCGACTACCAGCCTTTGAATGTTGGTTATGCCATCGGCAATGGTCAGGCTCGACGGCTCGGCGATCGCCACCTTGATGCCGCGCACCGTCGCCTCGCCGGACGCGATCTCGACGCTGGTCGCGCCGCCAGCAATCTTCGCCCGCCCGGCAGCTGTCGCCGGAATGCCTGATATGGTTGCTCCGCCGGTGAAATTCGTCCAGTCGCCGTCACGCTTGAGGTCGACGCCGATGCCACTGACGACGGTCGTTCCCGAGGTCACGCTCTCGGCCTTGATCGTGCCGGAGATCGCAGGGCTGTTGAGATAGTTGGCGATCAGTGCGCTGACGGTGACTGCCTTGGCTGCCACATCACCGCGCGCGATCGACACGCTGGCTGCATTGATGGTGACAGTGGGAGCCTCGCCGTCTTTGGCGAACACCACGGTGCCGCCGATATCGCCGGCCGCCGTCTGCCCGGCCAGCGACGCCAGCGGCGCGATATCGGGCGCGGAGATCGTCAGCGTCCCCAGCGGCAGGAATTTCTCATCGAGCGTGAGGTCGCCCGACACCTTGTTGTCGCCCAGCGCTACGCTGAGCCCCTTGATGGAGCGCTTGCCATCGCTCGTCACCAGCGCCGCCTTGATGGCGAGCGGCTGTTCGTCGACCGCGCCGGTCAGCGAGATATCTGCGGCCGGGCTCACAATGTCGGCCTTGCCCGATGCGGTCAGCTTGATGTCCTTGACCGTGCGGCCGGAGGCCGTCAGGCTGGCACTGTCGGCCGAAACCGAGAAATCCGGTGCGTTGCGCGCGCCGCTTGCCGTCAGCGCGAAATCGACCCCGCCGGCGACCGGCACGCCGACCAGCGAAGACAGCACCGAGACGTCGCCGAGCTTGCCCTTGATGTCGGCCTGGATATCGCTGCCTTGCGCGCTGGCGGTGCCGCTGGCGCTCAGCGAACCGGAAGTGAGTTCGATCGAGTTGGCGGCGAAAGAGCCCTGCGGATCGCGCGTCGCGGTCGCCGAGAATTTGACCCGTTCGCCAAGCAGCGAACTGATCTGCGGCGGCAGCGCCGTCGACACAGCATCGGCATTCATCTTCAGCGTCATGGCGAGATCGGCCAGCGTCACCTTGGCCGTCAGCCCGGCATTGAGAGCATCGCTGCGCAGCGTGCCTTCGTCGAGGGAAATCTCGTCCCTGCTGATCGAACCGGCAAGAGAGGCCGTCAGCTTGCCGGTGATCAGCGGCGCCAGCGTCGCCACGTCGGTCTTCAGCCCGGCGGCCGCCAGACTTACACTGACCGGGCCGCTGCGGCTCTCGATGTCGAAACCGTCGGAATGGATCTTCGCATCCAGATTGTTCACCTGAGAGCCGCCCGCCACCACCGACACCAGTGAAGCGCTGGCGTCAATCATCGGCGCCTTGCCGTCACCGAAGGCGCGCGCGGTCACATTGTTGATGGCCACCATGATCGGCTGCGCCTGGGTACCGACATTGACCGTGACCGGCTTGGCTTTGGCCACGAGTTCGACCGAAAGGTCGCTGGCGCCCTTGGGGTCGACCATGCCGGCAGCGGTACCATGAACTGCGTCGCTCTCGATCGCAGCGCGCTCGATGTCGACGCCGCCGGTCGCGGTCGCGGTGCCGGCTAGGTCGAAGCTGGTCTTGCCGGCAAACAGCGACTTGAACCGTTCCGGCAGGAAGCCTTCGAACGAACCGTCGCCCTTGGCCTCGATCCGGTTGCCCTTGTCGGTGAGCTGGTGCCGGCCGGTGAGCTGGGTAACGATCTGACCGTCGACCATGAAGGTGCCGATGCCGCTCCAGTTGGCCAGCGGCCCGGTGCCCGAGACGACGATGTTGACCGGCGGCGCGCCGGGTAGCTTGAGCAGGTTGGCGATGATGCCGCCGGCCGGCTCGGAAGCCTTGAGATCGAGGTCGAGCTTGTTTTCATCCGGCGCGAAGTGGATGTTGGCGTCGACATTGCCTTGCTTGCCGTCATGGCGGGTAACGTTGAGCACCGTCTGGATCGCCAGCGGCGACGCATCGACCTTGGCCGATCCCTTGGCCGCAAGTTCGGCAATGCCGCTGCCGGCAAGTTGCTGGCCGAGCGCGATCTCCGGCAAATCGATCGCTCTGATATCAAGCGAAACCGGCAGGCCGGTCGACCCGCTCTTGCTCGGCTCGGTGCTCGCCATAGGCAGCCGTGCCAGTTCTATCCGTTCGGCCGCTATGCGGTCGGCGCTGAAATTCTTCGACAACAGCGCCAGCGGCGACCAGTCGACGGCCACCTTGCGGGCCACCAGCCAGGCGCCCTCGCGGTCTTCCAGCACGACATGGTCGACCGTCAGCGCGCCGGACCAGATACCGTTAATGCCGCTGACCGTGACTTTGCTGTCCCCTGACGAGGCCATGTCAGAGATGATGCCGGCGAGATTTTCGCGGCCGCGCTCGGTCTTGGTCAGCACGACCAACGCGCCGATGCCCGCCGCCGCCACGATCAGCAGCGTGTAGAAAAACAGGCGAAGGATGCGTTTCAAAATCTTCATCGTCAGAACGCCTGTCCGATCCCGGCATAGATGCCGAAACGCGGGTCGCCACGGTCGCGGTTGAGCGGCACGGCGGCGTCGATGCGCAGCGGCCCGAACGGCGTGATGTAGCGCAGGCCAACGCCCGCGCCGACCTTCACGTCTGAAAAGTCCGGCGTCGCTGTGGTCGAGACAGTGCCGGCGTCGACGAACGGCACGATGCCGATCGTGTCGGTCAGAGCAATGCGCATTTCGACCGATGTTTCGAAGAAGGAAAGCCCGCCGATCGGCTGATTGTCGATGTCCTTCGGTCCGATGCCCTGATAGGCATAGCCCCGCACCGAGCCGCCACCGCCGGAATAGAAGCGCCTGTCGGCTGGAACGTTCTGAAGGCCGGTGCCGACGATCGAACCCAGCGCGACGCGTTCGGCAAGCACGAATTTCGAGGCCGTGTCGAGCGACTGATAGGCCGACCCCTCGCCCCTGAGCTTGAGGAAGGCGGCGCCGCTCAGAATNGCTCAGAATGTCGTAACTCGGTTCGGCATAGGCCAGAACCCTGAAGCCGCTGGTCGGGTTGAGCCGGTTGTCCCTGTTGTCGTAGACATATTGCAGCGGAATGCTGGCGATCAGGTATTTGTGCTTGCCGAAAGCGTCGGTGATCCTGGAGTAGTCGAGCGCGATTTCAGCCGAAACCGTCTGCTTCTTGTCGATCTCATAGGACAGGCCGGTGCTGCCCTTGACCGAAAAATGGTCGTAGGCGTCGGGATGTTCGAGTACGGTCTTGACGCTGGCGATGAATTTCGAGGCCGGCCCGACCACCCCCGGCTTCTCGAACATGATGCCGGCATTGTAGTTGAGCTCGCTGAGATCGTTGCTGCCGATGCCGCTGATCTTGCCCTCGATGCGCAGCTTTTCGGCCCGGCCGAACAGATTTCGGTGGCCCCAATAGCCTTCCAGGCCTAGCCCTTCGGTGTTGGAGAAAGTGCCGCCGACGCCGAAATAGCGTGGTTTGCGCTCGCTGACCTGAACGCCGATCGGAATGTTGCCGTCGGGGTCAAGACTGTCGGCTTCCTTCAGCGTCACGCTGTTGAACACTTCGAGCCTCAGCAGCCGGTCGCGGGCATCGTCGATCTCGTCGGGCGAATATTGCCGGCCGCGTTTCAGCCCGGTCATATATTCGGTGAACTCGCGATCGACCTTCTCGGTGCCATCGACGGTGGTGTCGCCATAGCCGGCAACCGGCCCGGCGGCCACCGTCAGCGTCACGTCGAGCGTCGAGGTGGTGTGCTCGGCCACGACCTGCCGGTCGGTGATCCGGGCCAGCGGCCGGCCCTCCTGCTTCAGCGCCCGCACGATCAGCGCCTCGGCCTTGAGCACGGCGCCCGAGCCGGCATCGCCGCCGGCTATCAGGCCGAAATCGGCGCTCGCCAGCCCGGCGGCATCGCCCTCCAGCCTGATATTGCCGAGTGTGAATTTGGGCCCGCTGGCGATGCTGACCACCACCGGGATCGGCTGCGGACCAGTGAATTCGGCATCGGGCGGCAAATCGTCGAGCGCCTTGCCCTGGATGGTGATGGTGACGACGCCTTCATAGCGGGCGTCGGCATAAAGCGCGGCGACCAGCTGTTCGCGGTCGCTACGCGCCTTTGCCAAAAGGCCGAGCGAGCCGGAAACCGGGCGGTCCTCGTCGGATTTCAGCGACGAGGCGTTTTCGAGCTTCTTGATCAGGTCCTTGTCGGCATCGGGCGCTTCGATGGTCACCGCATAGCGCAGCGGGTCGACGATATCGGCGTCCTCGTCATTCGAAGAGCCCCACAATTTGATGCCGAAGAGCTCGAAGGCGGCCGCCGACCCCGATTCGGCAACGAGCACGCTCGAGCACGCCAACGCCACAATCAGCGCGCGCGAAAGCGTGCGCCGTGGCGCACTTACCTTCGACATCTGCGCTTCATACGCCGGCATCAGGACAACCTAGGTTACAAAACTAAAATTGGAATGAAGTTTTGAAGCGCTCGTAAAGGGGCCACAATCCAATTGTCTGAAATAGGCAGGGCTTGGAATTCACACCTTCTGCGTTTTCGCAAGAAAGCGTGATCCCTTTCCCGTGGATGAACTATCGGCATACCGGTCATTGGCCGGTTTGGGAACCGTTGGCGGGCGGAAACCTGCCCGTCCTCGTGTTGACAAGCTTGACTGAAGCTTGAACATGCCGCGGACGTAGCAGTGTCTGGAGGGTGTTATGGCGATGCGCGCGGCGGCTCGTGGTCTGTCGATCTTGATTCTTCTCATTTTCGCCTGGGGGTCTGTAGCGCAAGCGGCCGAAGCCCGCCGGGTGGTGACCTCAAATAATTCCGACTATTTCGGCTTCGATCTCAGATCGGACCAGAATGTCAGCCTCGATCAGTGCAAGACGACATGCCTCGGCGACCCCGCCTGCCGCGCCTTTACTTACAACAACAAGGCCAAATGGTGCTTCCTAAAATCCGACTATAACCAGTTGAAACCCTTCAGCGGCGCGGTCGCGGGCAAGGTCGTCAATGTCGATGGCGACCCCGATATCGGCGCCCCGCCGGAACTCGCCTTCTTCCCCAACTGGATGGCCGACCAGGCCCAGCAATACCGCAACAAGCTGACCGATCCGGCCTATGACAAGCCGACCGACGGGCTGGAATCACTCCGCGCCGCCGCCGAACAGGCTGCACTGACCGGCGACCATGGCCAGGCCATGAACAAATACGAGGCCGCGGTCTCGGTCCTGCCTGACGACGGCCAGCTTTGGCTCGGTCTGGCGCGTGAAACGCTTGCCATACAGCCGGCCAGCGGCACCTCCGAATCCTACAATCTGCCGGTCAAAGGCACCTCCGCCGCCATCAACGCCTACAAATTGCTGCGCACCACCAAGACCCGCGCCGAAGTGCTGGCGCTGCTCGGCAACGGCCTCGACCGCCGCGATCTCTACCGTCCAGCCCTGCAGGCTTATGAAGCCAGCCTCGCGCTGGTCAGTTCGCCGGCGGTCAAGGCCGAATATGAGGATCTCAAGGCCCGCAAGGGCTTCCGCGTCATCGATCACTCGATCGACGCCGACACCAGCGCGCCGCGCATTTGCGCGCAGTTTTCCGAGGAGCTGGTCAAGACCGGCGTCGACTACGCCCAGTTCGTCACCGTCGACAACCAGCCGCCCAAGGGCGTCGAGGCCAAGGACAAGCAGATCTGCGTCGAAGGCCTGGAGCACGGCCAACATTACGAAGTGACCTTCCGCGCCGGTCTGCCGGCCGCCATTGGCGAGGTCACCGCCGCTCCGGTCGTACTGTCGATCTATGTGCAGGACCGCGCGCCGTCCGCCCGCTTCACCGGCGACAGCTTCGTGCTGCCCGCCGGCGCCCGCCGCGGCATCCCGGTCGTCACCGTCAACATGAACGCCGCGCAGATGAAGCTCTACCGCATCGGCGATCGTTCGCTCGCGCAGCTTCTGTCCGGCTATCAGTTCCTGAAGCAGCTCGACGGCTATGATATCTCCAGCATTTCCGACCAGATGGGTGAGCCGGTCTGGCAGGGGCAGCTCGATATCGCCAACGACCTCAACAAGGACGTCACGACTTCGTTCCCGGTCGACGAAGCCTTGCCGCAGCGCAAGCCCGGCGTCTACGTGCTGACCGCCCAAGCGGTAAATGAAAATGACGAGGACAATTACAATTCGCTTGCCACGCAGTGGTTCGTCGTCTCGGACATCGGCCTGTCGACCTATACCGGCCAGGATGGCCTCAATGTCTTTGCCCGCTCGCTCGGAACCGCCAAGCCGATCGCCGGCGCCGAACTGACGCTGCTGGCCAGGAACAATGAAATCCTCGGCACAGCCACGTCGGACGCCGAAGGCCATGCTGTCTTCAACCCCGGCCTGACGCGCGGCGACGGCGGCATGGTGCCGGCCGTTCTGATGGCCAAGCAGGGCGACAACGATTTCGTCTTCCTCGACATGGGCCGCGCCGGCTTCGATCTGTCCGATCGCGGCGTCGCCGGACGCGCCGCACCGGGCGCGCTCGATGTCTATGCCTGGACCGAACGCGGCATCTACCGCGCCGGCGAGGATGTGCATGTCGCAGCCCTTGCCCGCGACGGCGCCTCCAAAGCGGTGGAAAACCTGCCGCTGACCTTCATCTTCACCCGTCCCGACGGCGTCGAGAACCGCCGCATCGTTGCCGATGGCGTCTCGGCCGGCGGCTATGCCGTCGACCTGCCGCTGGAAGCCAACGCCATGCGCGGCACCTGGACGGTGTCGATCTATACCGATCCCAAGCAGGCGGCCGTTTCCAGCCAGATGTTCCTGGTCGAAGACTTCGTGCCGGATCGCATCGAGTTCGACATGAAGTCCGACAAGCAGGAGATCGCACAGGGCGAAACCGCCAACATCGACATTGACGGCCGCTTCCTCTATGGCGCGCCGGCCGCCGGCCTCGCGCTCGAAGGCGAGCTGACGCTGTCGACGGCGCGCGACTGGGACCGTTTCGCCGGCTATTCGTTCGGCCTTGCCGACGAGCAGTCGGCCGAGCCTTCGGTCACCCCGTTCACCGGTCTGCCGGTGGTCGGCGACGACGGCAAGGCGACCTTCCCGGTCACGGTCGACCAATTGCCCGCGACCACCAAGCTGGTCGACGCCAAGGTCACGGTTCGCATGCGCGAAACCGGCGGCCGCGCCATCGAGCGCTCGCTCAACATCGGCATCCGCCCGCAAGGCCACATGATCGGCATTCGTCCGGATTTCGCCGACAATGAGGTGCCGCAGGCCGGCACCGCCAAATTCAGCCTCATCGCGGTCGATCCCGACGGCAAGCGCGAGACGCTGAAGGGCGCGCAGTGGTCGCTGGTCAAGGTCGAACGCAATTACCAGTGGTATCGCAACAACAACTCGTGGAACTACGAACCGGTCACCTTCACCAAGTCGATCGCCAACGGCCAGGTCGATCTCAGCGCCGATGCCGAGGCGACCGTGACGATGCCGGTCGACTGGGGCCAGTACCGGCTCGAGATCGAGACTGCCGATCCCGAGGGCCCGGCGACCAGCTATGAGTTCGACGCCGGCTGGTATGTCTCCTCGACCTCCACCGAAACGCCTGACGGGCTCGAGATCGCTCTCGACAAGGACAGCTATGCCGCCGGCGACGTGGCCAAGCTGAAAGTGTCGCCGCATTTTGCCGGCGAACTGCTGGTCACCATCGGCGCCGACAAGCTGCTCAAGACCGTCACGGCAACCGTGCCGGCCGGCGGCAGCACGGTCGAGATCCCGGTCGGTGACGACTGGGGCGCCGGCGCCTACATCACCGCAACCCTGTTCCGGCCCGGCGATGCGCAGGAAACCCGCATGCCGGCGCGCGCCATCGGCGTAAAATGGCTGACGGTCGACCCGGGCTCGAAAAAGCTCGCCGTCACCCTGACGCCGCCGGACAAGACGATGCCGCGCCAGCAGCTGTCGATCCCGGTTTCGGTCGCCGGCGTAGCGCCGGGCAGCAATGCCTATGTCACGGTCGCTGCCGTCGATGTCGGCATTTTGAACCTCACCAACTACAAGGCGCCGGATCCGGAGGGCTGGTATTTCGGCCAGCGCATGCTCGGGCTCGAAGTCCGCGACATCTATGGCCGTCTCATCGACGGCTCGCTCGGCACCACCGGCAAGCTCAGGACCGGCGGCGACGGCGCCTCGATGCAGCCGCAAGGCAGTCCGCCGACCGAAAAGCTGGTCGCCTTCTTCTCCGGCCCGGTCCAGCTCGACGCCGACGGCAAGGCAAGGATCGACTTCGACATCCCGCAGTTCAACGGCACCGTGCGCGTCATGGCCGTCGCCTGGACCAAGGATGCAGTCGGCCATGCCACGACCGACGTCATCGTGCGCGATCCGGTGGTGATCACCGCCGGCCTGCCCCGCTTCCTGGCGCCTGGAGATGCAGCCATCATGCGGCTCGACGTCGCCGACACCGACGGTCCGGAGGGCGACTATGCCCTGTCGATCGCCACGACCGGCGACCTCTCGACCGGCGACAAGCCGTTGCCCGAAAAGCTGACTCTCGCCAAGGGCAAGCGCCAGACGCTGACTGTGCCGCTGGTTGCACAGACGGCGGGTAATGCCTCGATCACCATCAAGCTCGCCCATGGCGACGGCACCTCCGTCGAGCAGACGCTGTATGTCCCGGTGCGTCCGGCGCAATTGCCGGTCACCACCCGTCTGGTCGTCGACCTCAAGGGCAATGGCGGCTCGCTGCGCGTCGACAAGGAGCTGCTCGCGGCAAGCCTGCTCGACGGCGCCTCGATCAGCGTCGGCGTTTCGCAGGCTGCCGCCTTCGACGTGCCGTCGCTGCTGATGACGCTCGACCGCTACCCCTATGGTTGCGCCGAGCAGACCACCAGCCGCGCCATGCCGCTNCCGTCGCTGCTGATGACGCTCGACCGCTACCCCTATGGTTGCGCCGAGCAGACCACCAGCCGCGCCATGCCGCTTCTCTACGTCAACGATCTGGCGTCCGGAGTCGGCATGCAAAGCGATCCCGAACTGCACGGCCGCGTGCAGGCCGCCATCTACAAGGTGCTGAGCTACCAGGCTTCGGCCGGCAGCTTCGGCCTGTGGGGTCCGGGCTCCGGCGATCTGTGGCTTGACTCTTACGTCACCGACTTCCTGACCCGGGCGCGCGAGCAGAACTACGACGTGCCGGCCCTGGCGATGAGCCAGGCGCTGAGCAATCTGCAAAACTCGGTCGGTTACGACCAGGACGTCCAGGATCGCGGCAGCGAAATCGCCTACGCGCTCTATGTTCTGGCCCGCAACAAGAAGGCCTCGGTCGGCGATCTGCGCTACTACGCCGACACCAAGCTCGAAGCCTTCTCGAGCCCGATGGCCGTCGCCCAGTTGGCGGCGAGCCTGGCGCTCTACGGCGACGCGCAGCGTTCGGAAGCAACCTTCCAGACGGCGCTGCAGCTGGCCAAGTCGACCACCGAATACGACTACTACCGGTCCGACTATGGCTCGCGGCTGCGTGATGGCGCCGCGATCCTGGCGCTCGCCGCCGAATCGAAGCCGGTGCCGACCATCGTGCCGGAGCTGATCCGGCTGGTGGCAAGGGAACGTGCCGATGCCCGCTGGACCAGCACGCAGGACGAGTCCTGGATGCTTCTGGCGGCCCGCGCGCTGAAGTCGGGCAACGACTCGATCACGCTCTCGGTCAACGGCGCGCCGCATGCCGGTGGGTATTCCAACCACCTCAGCGGCACCGACATTGCCGACAGCCCGCTGACCATCGCCAACACCGGCGCCACGCCGCTGCAGGCGGTCGTCACCACGGTCGCCTCGCCGGTAGAGCCCTTGCCGGCCGGCGGCGACGGCTTCACCATCGACCGCACCTACTACAAGCTCGATGGCACCGAAGCCAACGTCACCGAGGCGACGCAGAACGAACGCTACGTGGTCGTGCTCAAGGTTTACGAGCAGAACCGCTGGCCTTCGCGCCTGCTGATCACCGACCTGTTGCCGGCCGGCTTCGAGATCGACAATCCGGGCCTTGTCTCCAGCGCCCAATTGTCGAACTTCACCTGGCTGGCGCAAACGGATGCAGCCCATCTCGAATTCCGCGACGACCGTTTCGTCGCGGCATTCAATCCCAATGACGGCGATGGCGACCGCAACATCATGCTGGCCTACGTCGTGCGTGCGGTAACGCCGGGCACCTATGCCCATCCGGCAGCCACGGTGGAGGACATGTACCGGCCGCAATATTCGGCCCGCACCGCCACCGGCATGATGGAGATCAAGGCGCCGTAAGGCGCCTTGACGAAGATGAACACGCCGATGTCCGCGACCATCTCCTTCTCCCCGCTATGCGGAGAGAAGGAGCCGGCAGGCGGATGAAGGGCACCACCATGCTCTCCAGAAAATTTCTCCGTCGAACAGGCATCGCCGCCGCCTCCCTCGTCGGCTTTGCGGCGATCGCTGCCGCTTCTCTCTGGGAACTCGACCGCGCTTTTCCGCCGCCGCTGCCCGGAAGGCTCACCGTCTCCACCGAGGTCCAGGACCGCGACGGTCAGCTGTTGCGCGCCTTCGCCACGTCGGACGGTTACTGGCGGCTCGACACTCATCTCGACCAGGTCGACAAGCAGTTCGTCGACATGCTGGTCACCTATGAAGACAAGCGCTTCTGGGACCATGATGGCGTCGATGTGCTGGCGCTGGCGCGCGCCGCCGGCCAGTTCGCCACCAGCGGCCATATCGTCTCCGGCGGCTCGACCCTGTCGATGCAGCTTGCCCGGCTGATCGAGCCACGCGAAAACCGCAGCCTCGGCTCGAAGATCAAGCAGATGCTGCGTGCCATCCAGATCGAGCGGCGGCTGTCCAAGCAGGAGATCCTCGAACGCTACCTGACCTTGGCGCCCTATGGCGGCAATCTCGAAGGCGTGCGCGCCGCCTCGCTCGCCTATTTCGGCAAGGAGCCGAAGCGGCTGACGGTCTCGGAAGCCGCCCTGCTGGTTGCGCTGCCGCAATTGCCGGAAAAGCGCCGGCCCGACCGCAATCTCACCATCGCTCATGCCGCCCGCGACCGCGTGCTGACCCGCATGGTTTCGGCAGGCCTGCTTGGCGAGCGCGAGGCCGCGCGCGCAGCGCTCGATGATGTCTCGGGCTTGCGCCGCAAACTGCCGGCGCTGGCGCCGCATGCCGCCTATGCCATGCTTCCCAAGGCCGTACCCGGCAAGCCATTGCAGCTGACGATCCGCAAAAGCGTCCAGCAAGGGCTGGAGCAGGTGGCGCGCGATGCCGCGATCAAGCTTGGTCCGCGCCTCTCCGTCGCCATGGTGATGGCCGATGCCCGCACCGGTGACATCCTCGGCGAAGTCGGCTCTGCCGATTTCTTCGACGCCAGCCGTTCCGGCTGGATCGACATGACCAAGATCGTGCGGTCGCCCGGCTCTACGCTTAAGCCGTTCATCTATGGCCTCGCCTTCGAGCAGGGGCTGGTGGCGCAGGAAATGCTGATCGAGGACAGACCGGTCGATTTCGGCGGCTACCGGCCAAAGAATTTCGACATGGGCTATCAGGGGGATGTCTCGATCCGCCAGGCGCTGCAGCTGTCGCTCAACGTGCCGGCAATCCGCGTGCTCGACTCTGTCGGCCCGGCACGGCTGATGGCGCGCTTCCGCCAGGCCGGCGTCAGCCCGGTGCTACCGGTCAACGAGGCGCCGGGCCTCGCCATCGGCCTCGGAGGCATCGGCGTAACGCTGCGCGATCTCGTCCAGCTCTATACCGGCCTCGCCAATGGCGGCAAGGCAAACACGCTCCATGACGGCACCGAGCCGGCCAACGACGAGCGCGCCACCGCCACCATCCTCGACGCCCAGGCGAACTGGCAGATCACCGACATATTGTCGGGCGTAAAGCCGCCCGAGGGCGCCTTGCAGCGCGGCATCGCCTACAAGACCGGCACGTCCTACGGCTATCGCGATGCCTGGTCGGTCGGCTTCGACGGCCGCTACGTGCTGGGTGTGTGGGTCGGCCGCGCCGATGCCGGTGCGGTGCCCGGCCTGTCCGGCTATGTCTCAGCCGCCCCCATCCTGTTCGAGGGCTTCGTCCGCTCCGGCCTCACCGCCGTCCCGTTGCCCAGCCAGCCGGCCGGTGTCCTCAAGGCCAGGCGCGAAGACCTGCCGGTGACATTGGGGCGCTTCGGCGCCGGCGCCGACGGACTGGTGCAGGCAGGCCCGACGGAACCGGCGCCAACGATCATTTTCCCGCCCAACGGCGCCCGCGTCGATCTCGCCACCAATTCCGCCGAGGCCTCGCCGCTGGTGCTGAAACTGCAAGGCGGCCGCGCGCCGTTCCGCTGGCTGGCCAATGGCAAGCCGCTCGTCGGCATCGACCGCCGCCGCACTGCGACCTGGCTGCCCGACGGCGCCGGCTATTCGACGCTCACCGTCATCGACGCCGTGGGACGCGCGGCAAGCGTGAAGGTGTTCGTTGAATAGATGGCGCCAAGCGATTCAGGGGATTGGGCTTCTTCGCCCGAGACCCGGCGCGAGGCACCCCCCTCTGGCCTGCCGGCCATCTCCCCCGCAAGGAGGGAGATTGGCAGCTTCGGCGCCGCGCTCATTCAGCAACGTTGAAAATTGGCGAAAGCCGCAGCGACACCTGATCTCCCCCCTTGCGGGGGAGATGGCCGGCAGGCCAGAGGGGGGTGTGCCGAAGCGCTTGCATCGAGGATTGGCCTTAGCCCTATCCATGTTCGTTTCGACTTGCTCCCCCGCCGCCGCCGATCCCCTGCCCGCCGGCTTCGTCCGCCTGGCCGATGTCGATCCCTCGATCCGCCAGGACATCCGCTATGCCGGCCTGGAAAACTTCCTGCATCGCAAGGCCGACGGCTATGACGCGCCGGTCTGCATACTCACGAAGCAAGCTGCGCAAGCGCTGTCCGGTGTGCAGAAAGCGCTCGCCGCCGATGGCCTGACGCTGGTCGTCTTCGACTGCTACCGCCCGGCCCGCGCCGTTGCCGACATGGGCAAATGGACCAGAGAGGGCGGCCCGCCCGATCCGCAATGGTACCCTCAGGTGCAGCGCGGCGACCTCATCGCCACGGGCTATATCGGCGAATTGTCCACCCATTCGCGCGGCTCGACCGTCGATATCGCCATCGCCCGCAGCGACGGCAAGAACAAATCATGCGCCGCTTGCGGCACGGCCGGCGCCGGCACGCTCGATTTCGGCACCAGCTTCGACTGTTTCGACCCGGCAAGCGAAACCGCACATCGCCCATTGGCGGCAGAAGCGGCGGCAAACCGCAAAAGGCTGCTCGACGCCATGCGCGCCGGCGGCTTCAAGAATTATGCGCGAGAGTGGTGGCACTACACGCTTCGGGATGAGCCGTTTCCAAAGCTGCGCTTCGATTTTCCCATCACTGCGGGCTGAACCGCCCGGTGCTACACCGAGCCTTCCCTCACTCGGCCTTGCTTCTGCGGTGTCAGCTCCTAGATAGCGTCAAACCGGCCGGATTTGGGTTAGACCAATATGAGGAAAATATTTCCTTCCGCAACCCAATATCGGCGAAAATTTCCTTCGAGTGGACAAAAAAGGCAACGTTGAATGCATCTTATTTCTATCAATTCGATAGAGTTCAGCCGTCATCAACGGAGGCGGGAATGACCAAACCTCATTTCAAGAAACTGCTCGGCGCACTGGTCGCCACATCGATCCAGTTCGGCACGCTCGGTTTCGCGTTTGCCGATACGACCATTCTGAACGTGTCCTACGACCCGACACGCGAACTCTACAAGGCCTATGACGAAGCCTTCGTCGCACACTGGAAGGCCGAGACCGGCGAGACGGTCACCATCCAGCAATCGCATGGCGGCTCCGGCGCCCAGGCCCGCGCCGTGATCGACGGCCTCGATGCCGATGTGGTGACGCTGGCGCTCGAAGGCGACATCAACGCCATCGTCACCAAGTCGAAGAAGATCAACCCGGACTGGCGCAAGAAGTTCGAGAACAATTCGGCGCCTTACACCTCGACCATCATCTTCCTGGTCCGCAAGGGCAACCCGAAGGGCATCCACGACTGGAGCGATCTGGTCAAGGACGGTGTCCAGGTGATCACGCCGAACCCGAAGACGTCGGGTGGCGCCCGCTGGAACTACCTTGCCGCCTGGGCCTATGCCAACGCCAATGATGGCGGCGACGAGGCCAAGAACAAGGAATTCGTCGGCAAGCTCTACGCCAATGCTCCGGTGCTCGACACCGGTGCGCGCGGCTCGACGGTCACCTTCGCGCAAAAGGGCATCGGCGACGTGCTGATCGGCTGGGAAAACGACGCCTATCTGGCGCTCAATGAATTCGGAGCCGACAATTTCGAGATCGTCTATCCCCCGACCTCGATCCTGGCCGAGCCGCCGGTGGCGATCGTCGACGCCAATGTCGATGCCAAGGGCACCCGCAAGGTCGCCGAAGCCTATCTCGGCTGGCTCTATTCCAAGGAAGCCCAGACGATCATCGCCAAGAACCACTATCGTCCGGCCAAGCCCGAGCTGGTGGATGCGGCTGACATTCCGAAGACGCCCGAAATCAAGCTGATCTCCATCGACGATCCGCTTTTTGGCGGCTGGAAGAAGGCACAGCCTTATCATTTCGGCGATGGTGGTATATTCGACCAGATCTACAAGCCGGCCCAGTAGGATTTAGATCAGGACGACATGACCATAGCACCCGCCAAGGCGGGGTGGCGATTCAGACAGCCGAGTGTCATTCCGGGTTTCGGATTGACGCTCGGCTTCTCGCTTGCCTACCTCACGCTCATCATCCTCATCCCCCTGTCGGGCCTGATCTGGCGCTCGGCAGCCCTCGGCTGGACCGATTTCTGGGCGATCGCCACCGACCGCCGGACCATCAACGCACTCGAAATCAGCTTCGGCACAGCCTTCATCGCAGCCGCCGTCAACGTCGTCTTCGGCACGCTCGTCGCCTGGGTGCTGGTGCGCTACCGCTTCCCCGGCCGCCGCGTCGTCGACGCCATGGTCGACCTGCCCTTCGCGCTACCGACCGCGGTCGCGGGCATTGCGCTGACCACTCTTTATGCGCCCAATGGCTGGATCGGCCATCTCCTGGCGCCGCTCGGCATCAAGGTCGCGTACACGCCGCTCGGCATTGTCGTGGCGCTTGTCTTCATCGGCCTGCCGTTTGTCGTGCGCACGGTGCAGCCGATCATGGAGGAGATCGACAAGGAAGTGGAGGAGGCCGCTGCGACGCTCGGCGCCAACCGCTTCCAGATCATCACCCGCATCCTGTTTCCCGGCCTGGCGCCGGCCATCATCACCGGCTTCTCACTCGCTTTCGCGCGCGGCGTCGGCGAATACGGCTCGGTCATCTTCATCGCCGGCAACCTTCCCTACAAGTCGGAGATCGCACCGCTTCTGATCGTCATCCGGCTCGAGGAGTACAATTATCCGGCGGCCACCGCGATCGCGGCGATCATGCTTTTGCTGTCGTTCGTGATGCTGCTGGTCATCAACCTGGCGCAGTCATGGAGTCGCAAGCGCTATGGCTGACCCCGAGATCAAATCCTACGAACCGCATCACGAGAGCCGGTCGGCGGCGGTGACCGAAAGCCGGCCGGTGCGGCTGCTGCTGATGGCGGTGGCCTTCGCCTTCCTCGCCATCTTCCTGCTGCTGCCGCTGATCATCGTCTTCCACGAGGCGCTGGCGAAAGGCATTGGCGCCTACACGGAATCGCTCTCCAATCCCGATACGCGCTCGGCGATCCGGTTGACGCTGCTGGTGGCGGTGATCGCCGTGCCGCTTAACGTCGTCTTCGGCATTTCGGCTGCCTGGGCGATCGCCAAGTTCGAGTTCAAGGGCAAGACTTTTCTGACCACGCTGATCGACCTGCCCTTCTCGGTCTCGCCGGTCATTTCCGGCCTGGTCTATGTGCTTTTGTTTGGCGCTCAGGGACTGTTCGGTGAATGGCTGAAGGCGCACGGCATCCAGATCTTGTTCGCCGTGCCCGGCATCGTGCTCGCGACCATCTTCGTCACCTTCCCCTTCGTTGCCCGCGAACTGATCCCGCTGATGCAGGAACAGGGCAACGGCGACGAGGAAGCCGCGCTCTCTCTGGGCGCCAATGGCTGGCAGACCTTCTGGTACGTGACGCTGCCCAACGTCAAATGGGGATTGCTCTACGGCGTGCTTTTATGCAACGCCCGCTCGATGGGCGAATTCGGCGCGGTCTCGGTCGTGTCGGGCCACATACGCGGGCTGACCAACACCATGCCGTTGCATGTCGAAATCCTCTACAACGAGTACAACGCCGTCGGCGCTTTTGCCGTCGCTTCGCTGCTTGCCGGCCTGGCGCTGGTCACGCTGGTCTTGAAAACACTTCTCGAGATGCGCTACGGCGCCGAGATCGCCGCGACGCGCGGGCACTGACTAAATGCATGTCGCCCAAGACTGGGAACCGGTTTTGGGACAACGACATGCACCAAATTACTGAGGGATCTACATGGAAGTTCGCGTTGCCAACGTACGCAAGGAGTTTGACCGGTTTCCGGCCCTCCATGACGTATCGCTTGACATCAAGTCGGGTGAGCTGATCGCGCTGCTTGGGCCATCCGGCTCCGGCAAGACGACGCTGCTGAGGCTTATCGCCGGCCTGGAGCGGCCGACGCGCGGAAAGATCTTCTTCGGCGACGAGGACGCCTCGCACCGCTCGATCCAGGAGCGCAATGTCGGCTTCGTCTTCCAGCACTATGCGCTCTTCCGGCACATGACGGTCGCCGACAATATCGGCTTCGGCCTCAAGGTGCGGCATGGACCGTCGCGACCACCGGCGGCCGAAATCCGCCGACGCGCCTCCGAACTGCTCGATCTCGTTCAGCTTTCCGGCCTGGAAAAGCGCTACCCGGCGCAACTTTCCGGTGGCCAGCGCCAGCGCGTGGCGCTGGCGCGCGCCATGGCCATCGAGCCCAAGGTGCTGTTGCTCGACGAGCCGTTCGGCGCGCTCGATGCGCAGGTGCGCCGGGAACTGCGCCGCTGGCTGCGCGAGATCCATGACCGTACCGGCCACACCACCGTCTTCGTCACCCACGACCAGGAAGAGGCGCTCGAGCTTGCCGACCGCGTCGTGGTGATGAGCCAGGGCCGCATCGAGCAGGTCGGCTCCGCCGACGAGATCTACGACACGCCGAACTCGCCGTTCGTCTACTCCTTCATCGGTGAATCGAGCATGCTGCCGGTCAAGGTTGAGAATGGCGAGATCTGGCTCGCCGACCGTCCGATCGGCGTGTCGGCGCCGCACGCACCCGAGGGCGATGCAACGCTGTATTTCCGCCCGCACGATATCGAACTGCTCGACGGCTGCAGCGGCTGCATCGCCGGCACGGTCGCCGCCAGCCGCCGCGTCGCCGGCACAAGACGCGTCGAACTGGAAATCGGCGGCGAGCGCCAGCGCGTCGAGATCGAACTGCCTGTGGACCATCCTGCGGCGCAGAAGAGCCGGGTGGCGTTCAGGCCAAGGCGCTGGAAGCTTTTCCCGGCGGCATAGACATCGATCCGGCGCTACTCCAGCCAGTTCTCGACCGTCAGGCCCTTGATCCGACGGAACTCAGCGGTGTTGGCCGTCACCAGTGTCGTCCCCAACACACAGGCATGGGCAGCAATGAAAAGATCATTGTGGCCGATTGGCTGGCCTCTGGCCTCCAGCTCGGCACGAAGTGCTCCGTATTCGTTATCCATCGGCACATCGAGCGGCAACACAGGAACCTCGGCGAGCAATTGCTCGACCTTGGCGAGCAGCTTGGCCGATCTCTTGCGGGCGCAGCCATAACGCAGCTCCGAGGCGACAACGATGCTGGTGCACAGGGCACCGTCTCCCGCGCGAACCGCCGCACTGGCAGCCTTGCCGGTAGGGTTTCGGATCATGTCGCTGAGAATGTTGGTGTCCAGCATGAACCGCATCAAAAGATATCCTCAGGCCCCACGGGCGCATCATGGATCTCGGGAAAGTCGTCTTCAGGACCAAGCGGCGGCTCTTTCGCCCATTGGGTGAGCAAGGCGGTGAGGCCTGGTTGACGGACCGGCTCGATGATCAGCCGGTCGCCATCGCGGCTGATCAGGACCTTCTCGCCAGGCAGCTCGAATTCGACAGGGATGCGAACCGCCTGACTGCGGTTGTTGCGAAACAACTTCGCCTCCCTGGGGGGTGGTATTGAGTGACGGTGCTGCGGCATGGCAGCCTCCCCTGTCTGTTCCACTTGTATATGCCATTTGTATATGCCACTCGGCCTCGAATTGCAAACCACAGAAAACCCCAACGCATCGGCATTTCGGCTGGAATGAAATTTCGCCGATAACCTGCTTCAGCGATTTCTTTTTCGCTGCAACGCCATACGTCTGCCCCGTGTGCCTCGCAGTACACCCTCCGGCCCGGCTATGTTCTGGCAACGCATTGCACATCGGAGCCTGTGTTCATGAAGCGATTTTTCCTCAGCGTCGCCACTGTCGCCGGCCTGATCCTCGCCTGTTCGCAGGCCTGGTCGGCCGACAAATTGCTCAACGCTTCCTATGATGTCGGCCGCGAATTGTTCGCCCAGGTGAACAAGGCTTTCGTCGCCGGCCATCCGGGCGTCACCGTCGACCAGTCGCACGCCGGCACCTCGGCGCAGGCGCGCGCCATTGCCGAAGGCCTCGGCGCCGATGTCGTCACCTTCAACCAGGTCACCGACATCGACTTTCTGGTCAAGAAAGGCCTCGTCTCCGCCGACTGGCAGAAGGATTTCCCCGACAACGCCTCGCCCTTCTACTCGCTCCCATCCTTTCTCGTCCGCGCGGGCAACCCCAAGCACATCAAGGACTGGAACGACCTCGTGCGCGACGACGTGCAGGTGATCTTCCCCAACCCCAAGACCTCGGGCAATGCGCGCTACACCTATCTGGCCGCAACCGCCTACGCCAAGGAAGCCTTCAAGGGCGACGACGCCAAGGTGAAGGAGTTCGTCACCAAGCTGTTCAACAACGTGCCGATCTTCGACACCGGCGGGCGCGCCGCCACCACCACCTTCGTGCAACGCGAGATCGGCGACGTGCTGATCACCTTCGAGTCGGAAACGCGCGGCATCCGCAAGGAGTATGGCAACGACAAGTTCGAACAGGTCACGCCAACGGTCAGCCTGCTCGCCGAATTCCCGGTGGCGATCGTCGACAAGGTCGCCGACGAGCACGGCAGCCGTGACCTCGCCAAGACCTATCTCGATTTCCTCTACACGCCCGAGGGCCAGACCATCGCGGCTGAAAATGGCCTGCGCGCCCGCAACGCTGAAGTCGCGGCAAAATACAAGGCCGACTTCCCCGATGTCCGCCTGCTGACGGTGGAAGACGTCTTTGGCGGCTGGGACAAGGTACAGAAGGAGCACTTCGCCGCCGGCGGTCTGCTCGACCAGACCTATGGCAGCCGCTGATATCAGCAGCGTTCGACCTCACCTCACAAGAAAGCCGGCGCTTTGCCGGCTATTTTGATTTCGCGCGCCGACAAACGGCTTTCAGGCGGAATCTGTCGCGATCGGCGAAAACGTTACAAAGAATCAACGCCTTTGTGCCTAACATCTCAACCGGGCGGCTTGTTCTACGCGAAACCGGGTTGTTCAGGCGAAACGTCATGATTTGCACACAAACAACCGCCAGATGCGGGTGGTTGGGGTTTTCATGAACTGAAGCGGGCATGCTTACCAAAAAAGGCAAATACGGCCTCAAGGCCCTCGTGCATCTTTCCGGCCTGCCGGTCGGCCAGCTTGCATTCGTCAACGACATCGCGATCGCCAACAACATCCCGAAGAAATTTCTGGATGCCATTCTGGGCGAGCTGCGCAATGCCGGCTTCGTCCTCAGCCGCAAGGGCAAGGAAGGCGGTTATCGCCTCGCCCGGCCGGCTTCCGAAATCAAGATCGGCCACGTCGTGCGCGTGCTGGACGGCCCGCTCGCTCCCATACCCTGCGCCAGCCGCACGCAATACCAGCGCTGCGAGGATTGCGACGAGGCGACCTGCCAGGTCCGGCACATGATGCTGGAAGTGCGCCAGGCGATCGCCGAAGTGCTGGACAATCGCAGCCTCGCCGCCATGCGCGACGCCGACAATGATGATTTTCCGGTCGAGCTGACATCGCAGATCTAAATTAGAGCATGGTCCCGAAAAGTGCGAACCGTTTTTCGGACAAGATCATGCTGAAATGAGAGTCCTCAGACCAGGCCGAGCTTGCCGGCCAGGCCGACGCGCTGGATTTTGCCGGTGGGACCCTTGGGTATCTCCTGGAGAAACAGGATGTGGCGCGGCACCTTGAACTCGACGATCCGGCTGCGCGCGAAATCGCGAATCTGCTCGGCATCGGCGGTGGCGCCCTCGGCCAGCACGATGGCCGCACCCACCTCTTCGCCGAGCATGGCGTGCGGCACGGCGAAGGTCACCGCCTGCGCCACCAGCGGATGATCGAGCAGCACATTGTCGACCTCGAGCGGCGAGATCTTTTCGCCGCCGCGATTGATGATCTCCTTCAGCCGCCCGGTGATCTTCAGATCGCCATCCTCGTCGATGAGGCCCTGGTCGCCGGTGCGGAACCAGCCATCGCTGAAGGCAGCTTCATTGGCCACCGGATTGTCGAGATAGCCATCATGGATGTTGGCGCCGCGCACCGCGATCTCGCCCTTTTCACCCGCCGGCAGGATCGTCCCCTTGTCGTCCAGGATCGTCACCTGCGGACCCGCAGGCAGGCCGACCGAGCCTGGCTTGCGGCGTGCCGGCGGCAGGCCGTTGGATGTCATCTGGTGCGCCGCCTCGGTCATGCCATAGGCCTCGACCACCGGACAGCCGAAGACGCGCTCGAGGTCGCGGAACACGGTGTCGGGAAGCGCTGCCGAAGACGAGCGGATGAAGCGCAGCCGCGCAGCCGCGATGGTTTCGCCATTGCGGGCGGCGCGCGCCAGGATCGCCTGATGCATGGTCGGCACCGCGCTGTACCAGCTCGGCCGGAAATCGCCCAGCCAGCCGTAGAATTTGAGCGGGTTGAAGCCCGGCGTGCAGACAACAGCGCCGCCGACTGCCAGCTGTGCGCTGAGCGCCGCCATCAGCCCGTGAATGTGGAACAGCGGCATCACGTTGAGACACATATCGTTTGCCGACAGCGCCAGGGTGCTGGCGATGTTGGCCATCGATGCCTGCAGATTGCGCTGCCGCAAGCCGACGATCTTCGGTCGCGCCGTGGTTCCCGATGTGTGCAGGACAAGCGCGAAATCGTCGGGTCCGTTGAACTGCATATCGTCGAGGCGAGCCTCGCTGGCAGCCTCCACCTCGGCGTCGCCCGCCAGCAGAAACTCGCCGGCCTTGGCGCCGTCAGTCACGACGACGTCGAGCACCGCAATGCCGAGCCCCTTTGCGGCGTTGCGCGCGGCATCGCCCATGCCTTGTCCGCACAGCAGCAGCTTCACATCGAGATCGCCGAGATAGAAGCGGAATTCGTCTTCGCCGTAAGCCGGATTGAGCGGCGCCGCCGTCGCCAACGCCGAGACCGCCAGGAAACAGGCCGCCATTTCCGGGCCGTTGGGCAAGACGATGCCGACGGCCGTGCCGCGGGCAACGCCACGCCTGGCGAGATCGCCGCAGAGCTTGTCGACAAGATTGGCGAGGCCGGCAAAGCTCAGGGACGGCCGGTCCGGCGCCATCAGCGCCACCGCAGCCGGCCGCCAGGGCGCCAGTTGGGGAAGTGCTACCGATAGGGCCTGTTTCAAGTTCGAACCCTGAATGGCGTTCACCATGGCCTTGCCGGCGCCGATTGCGCGCCCGTGGCAGACGCAGTAAAGCGATTTCCGGACGCACGCAAGAACAGGTGGACACCGATCGGATGAGGCTGCCGTGGTTGGGAAAATCCCGGAAAGCCGACCGGACACCGTCTTCCGCCGTCATTTATCATACGGAAATCATCGCCGACATCCTGGTGCCCGAACGCGCCGAGCATGTCCGCTTCTTCAGCCGCAAGCAGGTCCGCGCCGGCAAGTTGCGCACCTTCAACAACAGGGATTTCCGCGAGCTGCTGCTGGCCGCCTTCTATCTCGGGGTCGCGGCATTGCTGCCGGTCAATTGGTGGGCCGCGATCTGCAGTCGCATATCGGGGCTGCGCCTCAAGCGCCATATCCGCAAGGATTTCGTGCGCTACGCCGCCGCGACGCGCGCCGTGCTCGGCAATGGCATCGATGCGCAAAGGCAGTTCAGGGCCTTGCTCTGCGCCAACCACCGCCGGCGTTTGCTGCTTGCCGCGCATCTCATCGGCCGCCGCTGGTCACCTGATATCCGGCTGGAGGGCCTGGAAGGCCTGCAAGCGGCGCTGAAGCGCGGCCACGGCGCTATCATCTGGTGCGACCAGTTCACGACCCAGACCATCATCGGCAAACGCGCTCTCCATGAAGCCGGCATCGAGACACACCAGCTCAGCGTCAGGGCTCACGGCATATCCGATTCGACCTTCGGCTTGCGCTTCCTGAACCCGCCGATGGTTCGGGTCGAGAACCGTTTCCTGAAAAGCCGGATCGTGTTCGACCGCAACGACGCCTACCAGGTCACCGGCCGGATCCAGAAGATCCTTGGCAGCAACGGCGTGGTGTTGGTGACCAACACGGTGCATGCCGGCTCGACATTCACCGAAGTCGGCCTTGGCGAGAGCGGCTGGACCCACCTGGCTTCGGCGCCGACGAATTTCGCTGCCAGAGGCAAGGCGGCGCTGTTTTCCATGTCGACCTTCGAGACCGATCCGTTCCGCCAATACCGCGCCGTCCTAAGTCCCGAACTGGTGCCGGCCCCGGCAGAGGCCGGCGAGCGCGCGGCCAGAGCCGGCGCCAAGAACATGGCGCTGCAGGCCGAGTATATATTGCTCAAGCGCGACCGCTTGCTGGAGGCGCTGAAACTCTATCCCGAGCAAATGATGGTCTGGTCCGGCGCCGACCGGTTCACCGAACGGCCGGAAACCGCCTTGCCCGACGAGGGTGGTTCATGATTTTGCGCCGGCCAGCAGGCTGGCAACGGCGGTGACGATCTCAGCCACTGGAAGTGTGGCGTCGGCCGTCAGCGCCCGCTCGTCGGCGCCAGGCTGCTCAAGGATGGCGAACTGGCTTTCGACCAGGCTTGCCGGCATGAAATGGCCCTTGCGGTTGGCGACACGCTGCTTGGCGGTTGCGGGATCGATCTTCAGATAGATGAAAACGATGTCCCGGCGGAAGCCGCGCAGACGACCGCGGTAGCTGCGTTTCAGCGCCGAGCAGGCGGCAACCACGCTTTGGCCGCTGCCGGTCAGGTCCGCGATCCGCTCGCCAATGGCATCGAGCCAGCCCTCACGCAGTTGATCTGTGAGCGGCTCACCGCTCGCCATTCGGGCGACGTTTTCGGGCGGGTGCAGCCTGTCGCCTTCGACAAAGACGGCCCCTTCCTCTGCTGCCAATGCTTTGCCGACAGCCGACTTTCCGCAGCCGGCGACGCCCATCACCACAATGGCCCGAGGCACTGAGCCGGTAGCGCCCATTGGCGCCTGTGCCGTCTTTTCGTCCACGGTCAGCGGCTTGCCGGCGCGCGGCCGTAGAGCAGGAGCATGGCAACGATGACCAGGCCATAGACGATCTGCCGCCCCGCCTCCGGCATCTGCATGACCGAGAGTATGGACTGCAGGAGGGTGATCAGAATGACACCGGCGACGGTGCCGAGATAGGAGCCGCGGCCACCCAGGATGGAGGTGCCGCCCAGAACCACGGCGGCGATCGACGGCAGGAGATAGGCATCGCCCATCGATTGCGCCGCCTTGGAGGCATAGCCGGCGAGAAGCACCCCGCCAAAGGCGGACAGCCCGCCTGAGATAGCGAAGGCGATCATCACCACGCGCCTTGTATCGATGCCGGAGAGATAGGCGGCACGCTCGCGGTTGCCGATGCCGTAGACGGTGCGGCCGAAGCTGGTGCGGGACAGCACGAACACCATCGCAGCGCCAATCAGCGCCCAGATGATGACGGCGTTAGGCACGCCAGGAATGGTAAAACCTGTCGCAAGATAGCGCATGGCGCCGGTGGCCGAATCCTGTGGCGAGTAGCCGCCGGTATAAACGACCATGAGCCCTTGCGCGACAGCGTTGGTGGCGAGCGTGATGATCATCGAGGGTATGCGCAGATAGGCGACGCCAAAGCCGTTGACGATGCCGATCAGCACCCCGCAAAAGATGCCGAACGGGATGGCCAGCGCCACACCGATCGGGCCATAGGCGGCAGCCGCACACGCCATCATCGCGCCCGCCGCCACCGCCCACGGCACCGACAGGTCGATTTGGCCTAGCAGGATGACCAGCATCATGCCTGTGGCGATGACGCCGAGGAACGAGGCCACCTTGAGCTGCTGCAAGAGATATTCAGGCGACAGAAAGCTCCTGGAATAGAGGCTGCCTAGGAACAGCAACAGCACGATGCAGGCGAAGGCCGTCAGCACCGCCGGATCGGCGCGGCGGATGAATTTCGGCACGCGGCCGGCGATACCGCCCAATGTCGTTTCGCTCACAGGAACCACTCCAGCCGGTTGCGGACCCGAAACAGCGCAAACGCGCCAAGGCTGACTGCGACCAGCAGGATCACGCCCTGGAACAGCGGCTGCCATAGCGGGTCGAAATCGAACACGAACAACAGGTCACCGATGGTGCGGAAGGCCAGCGCGCCGAAGATGGCGCCGATGGCGCTGCCTTTCCCGCCGAACAGCGAGACGCCGCCCAGCACCACCGCGGCGATCGAAAACAGCGTATAGGCGTTGCCGCTGGCATAGGCTGCATCGCCCGTATAGGTGAAGAAGGTCAGGAACAGTCCGCCGATCGCGGCCAACAGGCCTGCGAGCGCGTAGGCAGCGAACTTGCCGCGCCTTATCGGCACACCGGACATGTAGGCCGCCGTCTCCGAGGATCCGGCCGCATAGGCCGCGCGCCCGAGCACCGAGCGGCTGAACGGTACCCAGACCACGAGCACGACGGCGAGCAGCACGACCAGGCTCGCCGGCACCACGCCCAACAGGCGTCCGGTCAGCGCGTCGGCGAGACCTTCGTTGACCGAACCGCCGGGAAACGGCCTGAGCAGCAGCGCGATGCCGAAATAGACCGCACCCGTGGCGATCGTGGCGACTATCGGCTGCAGGCGGCCGTAGATGACGATGGCGCCGTTGATCGCTCCGCACAGGAGCCCGGTGCCGAGCACGGCGATGACGCCGAAAGCGGTCTCAAGGCCGGTGCCGATGACCACCCAGGAGGCGAGGCAATTGGTCAGCGTGAAGATCATACCGACGGAGAGGTCGATGCCGGCGGTGATCACGACCAGTGTCTGCGCCATGGCGACGAAGGCGAGCAGCACGCCCTTGTTCGACGCCGTCTGCACGACATTGGCGGTGAAGCCCGCCGGATGGTTCGAGGTGTAGATGACGAACATGACAATGAATATGCCGAGTGCCATCAGTGTTCCGCGCTGCTCGGCCAGCCAGTAGCGCCACTCTTTCACGCGTCCGCTCCCTGTCTTGCGCCGGCATCGTCTCTTGCGCCGGCGTCATCGCCGTGGATGTTGAGCGCGCTTGCAATCAGCGCCCGCTCGGTGATCTCGGCTCCGACCAGCTCGCGCTTGACCGCGCCGTCATAGAGCACCAGCACGCGGTCGCAGCAGCCGATCAGTTCGTCATAGTCGGTCGAATAGAACAGGATCGCCGCCCCCGCATCCGCCAGCTTGCGCATCAGTTGATAGAGTTCCTGCTTGGTGCCGACATCGATGCCGCGCGTCGGATCGTTGAGCAGGATGATGCGCGGCTGGCGCATCAGCCATTTGGCGATGACCACCTTCTGCTGGTTGCCCCCCGACAGCGCACCGACCGGAATGTCGAGGCCGGCCGTCTTGATCGCCAGCAGCCCGACCATGTCGTCGATCAGCCGCTGTTCGGCGGCGCGGTCGATGATGCCGGCCTTGGACAGCCGGTCTAGGGCGGCAAAGGAGAGGTTCTCGCGCACCGTCATCGGCAGCATCAGGCCTTCGGTCTTGCGGTCCTCCGGGATCAGCGCCATGCCGATGCGGTCGTCGCGCGCCGCTTGCGGGCTGGCGATCGAAACCGGCTTGCCGTCGATAAGGATCTGGCCGCCGAGGCCGCGCAGCACACCGAAAAAGGCAAGCAGCAATTCGCGCTGGCCCTGGCCGTCCAGCCCGCCAAGGCCGACGACCTCGCCTGCCCCGACGGTCAGCGAGACATTGTCCAGCCGGTCCGTCCAGGACAGCTTGCGCGCCTCCAGCACAGGAACGGCGGCGGCGGCAGCGCGCGCGGGTTTCGGCGGGAAAATATGGCTGTATTCGCGCCCGATCATCAGTTCGACGACTTCGTTGTCGCTCTTTGTGCCTGCCTTGTAGCTGGCGACATTGCGGCCGTTGCGAAACACCGTGCAGTGGTCGGCAAGCTCGGCGATCTCGTTCATGCGGTGCGAAATGTAAAGCAGCGCCAGCCCTTCCGAGCGCAATCGCTTGAGCACGCTGAATATCCTGGCGACGTCCGTCGCGGTCAGCGCCGAGGTCGCCTCGTCGAGGATCAGGATGCGCGGCTTCCTGGCCAATGCCTTGGCGATCTCGACCATCTGTCTTCTTGAAAGCGGAAGATCCTTGACCAGCGCCAATGGATGGATGTCGGCCGCACCTGCGCGTGCCAGCGCATCCTCGGCAATGCGGCGCTGCGCCTTGCGGTCGATCATGCCGAAACGCTTCGGCGGATCGGAGATGACGATGTTGTCGGCAACGCTGAGTTCGGGAACCAGCGACAGCTCCTGGAAGATGCAGACGATGCCGGACTTGTTTGCAGCAGCAGGCGAAGCGAACGTCACCTCGCTGCCGTTCAGCATCATGCGGCCTTCGTCGGGCGCGACGACGCCCGCCATGACCTTGATCAGCGTCGATTTGCCGGCGCCGTTTTCGCCGAGAATGGCGTGGATGCTACCGGCCGAGACCGAAAGCTCGGCCTTTTCCAGCGCCCGCACACCACCATAGCGCTTGGATATGCCTTCCATCCGGAAGAGCGGAACCGCACCGTCCATCGGCCCTCCCGAGGCAGTTTGACTTCAAGGGATATCGAGTGGCCGGCGCCGCGGAGATTCCGCGGCGCCGGATATGCCGCCTATTGGTCAGCCCCTATTGGTCAGCTTTGGTCTGGCCCATAATTTCCTGCGCGGTGAAATTGATGCCGCAGGTCGGGAAGGAATTGCCGACGAAGAAATTGTCGGACTGGTCGGGGAAGAAATCCTGACCGGCCTTGAAGTTCGGATCCTCGACGATCGCCAGTGGCAGTTTCACTGCTTGCGGAACGACGTTGCCTTCGAGCGCGGCAATGGCCGTCTTGATGGCGACCGCGACCTGCGCCGGACCGGTGCCGGCCGATGAGCATTTCAGCCCGTCGCCGGCATGTGCCGCGCAGAACTTGCGGAAACCGTTCTCGGTCTCCCCGCCGAACGGCACGAAAGCATGCTTGGCATCGATCATCGCCTGCACGATGCCGGTGTCGCCGCCTTGCCCGGTGATTCCGTCGAACGGACCGTTGGTGGCAATGGCGTCGGCCGTAGCCTTCTGTGCCACGCCGTCGTCCCATTTGCCGACCACCTCGGTGACCTCCCATTTCTTGCCGGAGGCATCGAGCGCTTCATGGATTCCGTTGTGACGGTCGGTGTCGACGGAAGTCCCGGCAACGCCGCGCACTTCGAGCACCTTGCCGCCATTCGGCACATGGCCGACCAGCCATTTGCCCCACAATTCGCCAAGGCCCTTCTGGTCGACATTGACGTTGATGGCGTCCTTGGTATCGAGAATATTGTCGAAGGCGACGAGGATGACGCCAGCTTCCTTGGCGCGCTTGATGACCGGCCCGAAAGCGGTCGGGTTCTGGGCGTTGACGACGATCGCGTCATAGCCGGAATCGATGAAGTTGTTGATCGCCGAAATCTGAGCCGGCACGTCCTCGCCGGTCGAGACGACCTTGAATTCCTTCAGTTTCGCAGCGACCTCCGGCTGGGCCGCATAGGCCTTGGCGGTCTGCACCATCTGGATGCGCCAGGTGTTGGCGATATAGCCATTGGCGAGCGCGATGCGGTATGGGCCGTCTTTCTTGGGGAACTTGAAGAACTGCGTATCGGCCGCCCAGGGCGCAAAGCAATCCGGCTCAGCCGACGGGCCCTTGACAACTTCCGGGTCGGCCATGGCCGACGAACTCAGCATGACGAATGCAGTGGCGGCAACGATGCCACCAACAAGTGACTTGATCATCGATATTCCTCCCAGTTGTAGTTTTATTTGCTGCTGCTTGTTAATTTGATGCTGTTTGTCGTGGTGTGTTTTCCACGCCTGCCGAAGGCCCTCCAGCCTGGCCGGCGCCACGTCTCAAGGGCCCGAAGCCGGCCCGATCCCCTCCCCCTCGCCGCTTCACAGGCGAGAAACGAAACTAGCATATTATACATAATAAACAAGCATGAGCTGTTGCTTATGTATAATAAACAGGGGCGGCCTTTCATCAAAACGTCTGCCCGACGAAAATGGTAGCGCTACCATGACGTTGTGTAAAGCACCATTTGCTGAGGCCGGCCAAAGCGTGTTCAACGTGCGGTGCTCTCGCGGGGCTTGAGTTCGAAACCAAGATCGACGACCCGCTGCTCAGGCCTTCGTCCTGCGATCGCCGCCAGCGCCATGGCGACAGACCGACGGCCGATTTCATAGCGAGGGGTGCGGATACTGGTGAGCGGCGGGAACGCCGCCTGCATCATTTCGAGGTCGTTGAAGCCGACAATGCCGATTGTTTTCGGCACGTTGAGCGCGGCGCTATGGCATTCGAACAAAACGCCGAGCGCGATGTCGTCATTGTTGCAGAAGACGCCGTCGAGCGCCGGCATCTTGGCCAGCGCATCGCGAAGCAGCTCGCGGCCGAGCGTCACGCTGGACAGTAGCGGCGTGGTGGTGACCAGCCGCGGGTCGAACAGGCCGGCCTTCTCCATTGCCGCGCGATAGCCGGCAAGCCGCCGCTGCGAGCGCGGGTCCATGCGTGCGCCGATGAAGCCGATCCGCCGGTAGCCCGCCTCGATCAGATGCTCGGTCGCGGTGCGGCCGCCGTCGAAATGCGAGAAGCCGACCAGCATGTCGACCGGATCGGGCCCGGTCTCCATCACCTGCACCACCGGGCAGCCCGCGCTCTCCAGCAGCTTTCGCGAGGTCGGCGTCTGGTCGATGCCGGCCACGATCAGCGCCGCCGGGCGCTGCGGTGCGAACACCTGCAGCAGGCGCTCCTCCTCGAGGCCGGAATAATGGGTGTTGCCGAGCTGGACGCGGAACGGGCCGTCCGACAGGCTGTCATAGATGCCGCGCACCACTTCGGCGAAGACGTTGTTGGTCAGCGACGGCACCAGCACGCCGAACACATCGGCGCGCGCCGAGGCCAGCGCCCGTGCATTGGGATCCGGGACATAACCGAGTTCGTCGACGGCGGCCTGGATCTGGCGCCGCAGATCCTGGCTGACGCGTTCCGGTTCGCGCAGCGCCCGCGACACGGTGATGGCGCCGACGCCGGCCTTGCGCGCCACATCTGATAGGGTCGGGCGGCCGCCCCCACGACGCGAGCGCGGCTTGGTCATGGACATCCTCCACATGCCGGGCCCCGGCCGCTGCGCCCTTGCGAAACCATGTTCAGCTTTTCCACTGCCACCATGCCAACCGGCTGCTGCCGCACCCACTCGCCTGCTGGCGTCGCGCAGCCAATCGCCCTTGTCAAGCAACAGGGCAATCCTGCCTAATTAAGCCATCAGGGCAGCACTGCGTTTTGCTTTCCACAGCAGCAGCCCGATCGCCACTATGTTCAGCAAGTTCCACGCGATCCCGTTGAGGAACGCGGCGGCGTAAGAGCCGGTCAGGTCGTAGATCCAGCCCGACATCCAGCCACCGATCGCCATGCCGAAGATGGTCGCCATCATGACGATGCCGATACGCTGGCCGGCCTCCCTGGCGGGCAGGTATTCGCGCACGATGATGGCATAGCAAGGCACGATGCCGCCTTGCGACAGGCCGAACACCAGCGACACGACATAGAGCGAGGCAAGCCCGTCGAACGGGATGTAAAACAAAAGCGACAGGCATTGCAGCACGGAACCGAAAAGCAGGGTTTTCACGCCGCCGATGCGGTCGGCGACAAAGCCGGAGGCGAGCCGGCTGACGACGCCCGCCGCCATCATGATCGACAGCATGTCGGCGCCATGCGCAATGCCGTAGCCAAGATCCATGCAATAGGCGACGATGTGCACCTGCGGCATCGACATCGCCACGCAGCAGCCGAGACCGGCAACGATCAGCAGCACCTGTAACGCCGCCGGAGACAGCGAAATCGACTGCACTGTCCGGCTTCCGGGTGAACCGGCGGCAGCCGCCGCCGGAGCAGCGCGCCGCAACAACAGCACCAGGGGCACCATGGTGACCAGGCAGAAGACACCGATGCCGGCATAGGTGAAGCGCCAGCCCTCCGCCTTGATCAGCGTCGGCATGATGGTTGGCCAGAGCGCTCCGGCGAGATAGTTGCCAGCCGCCGCCGCCGTGACGGCGACGCCGCGCCGACGGTTGAACCAGTGCGAGATGTCGGCGATCAGCGGCCCGAAGATCACCGATGTGCCGACACCAATCAGCACGCCCTGGGCAAGGGTGAATTGCAGGATAGAGGTCGACAACGCGGCGAGCAGCAGGCCGGCGGCGAGAGCCACCGAGGATAGCAGTGCCGGGATCCAATACCCCATGCGATCGACCGCGCGGCCAACCAGCACATTGCCGGCGGCGAAGCCGACCATGGTTGCGGTGTAGGGCATCGATGCCGCGGCGCGGTCAACGCCGAACTCGGCCTGCACGGCCGGCAGCACGACGACGACGGCCCACATGCCGACCGCACCGATCGTCGCCAGCAGCATGGAGATGGCAAGCCGCATCCAGGCGTAGCTGCTGTCGATGCCGGGGCTATCCGCCTGATTGGCGACGATCGGGGTCAAGGCGTTTCCTGTCTACGGTCCTGGGAAGTCGACCGTTGTGTCGCCACTATCGGCGCATTCACCGCGACGGGCAGCGCCACAGGGCCATGATCCGTGGCTCCAGCGGCCCGGCGACTTTCTCGGGAACCGGCGGCGGCCTGCCCGAGTTTTTGCGACAGGAAGGAGTTTTGTCATGACCGCGAAAAAGAAATGGTCGGCCGAGGTGACCGAGCACAGCGATGCGATGGACCTCGAGGACCACATCTTCGAAGCCGACGACGCCAGGAAGATCGCGGCCTCGCTCAAGCGCTCGGCCGAGCACAGCGACCGCCGCAAGGCCGAGCCGTTTCAGTCGGCCATGTCGATGCTGAATTTCTACATCAACCGCGCCGGCAAGAACCTGCCGCAGGCGCGCCGGAAAGTGCTCGAGGACGCCAAGGACGAACTGCGCGCGGCCTTCGGAAGGCCGCAGCAGGATTAATGCATGTCGCTCAAAAGTGGCGCCGGTTTTGAGACAACGACATGCATAAAACGAAGACATAAAGCGCGTCGACTTAGTCCGTTCAAACGGGAAGCGCTTTTAGCGCTCCCGATTGGTTCTGCCAAATTTACCTCAACTGGACCTAGTGACAGGTCCTCTTTCCCCTCAGTTTGCCGGCCTCGGCTTTGTGGTTCCCCGAGCCTTTGAAGTAGCGGCATGACGGTCAAGATCGGCATCAATCCAATCACCTGGAGCAATGACGATGTTCCCGCACTCGGCGGGGATACGCCGCTCGCGACATGTCTGTCGGAAACCAGGCAGGCCGGCTATCGCGGCACCGAACTCGGCGGCAAATTCCCCAGGCGAAGCGACGAGCTTGGACCGATCCTGTCTTCTTACGGACTGGAGCTCGTCTCCGGCTGGTATGACGGCCGCATTCTGGACCGCACGGTCGACGAGGAATTCGCCGCCATCACCTCGCATCTGACCCTGCTGCGCGACCTCGGCGCCAAGGTCGTCGTCTATGCCGACACCTCGCGCGGCCGTCATGACGGCATTTTCGCGCCGATCTCACAGCGTCCGCGCCTCGCTGACGGCGAATGGACTGCCTATGGCGAGAAGCTGACCGAACTCGCCGACCGCATGGCTGCCTTCGGCGTCGGCATGGCTTTCCATCACCATATGGGCACCATCGTCGAGAGCGATGACGAGGTCGACAGGCTGATGGCCGCAACCGGCAAGAGCGTCGGCCTGCTGTTCGATACCGGCCATTGTCTGTTCTCAGGCGGCGACCCGGCCTCCCTCCTGAACCGGCATCTCGACCGCATCGTGCATTTCCATTGCAAGGACGTCCGCGCGGCCGTGCTGGAGAAGGCACGGCGCGAGGACATGAGTTTCATGGCGGCAGTGATGGAAGGGATTTTCACTGTGCCCGGCGACGGTTCCGTCGATTTCCTGTCGCTATTGAAGCCGCTGGCCAAGCGCGGCTTCGAAGGCTGGATCGTCGTCGAGGCCGAACAGGACCCGGCCAAGGCACATCCCTTGACCTATGCCACGAAGGGCTACGCCTCGCTTCTCGCCACGGCCCGCAAGGCCGGGTTCGAGGTGGCTACACGAGACATGGCCTGACCACCGCCGGGGGGCTGGTGGTTGGGCCGGTTGGGCGCGCGCCTCGGTAGGGGTAGCGACGCGAAAGCGCCCGGCGATCCGCGCCGCCGCCCTCCCTTGGCGGCGCGGATCGCACAGTTCTTGGCATCGAATTTTCGACCCCGGAGTTGCCGGCCCGGCGTTTCCAGCTTGAGGCTGGCGACGAGGCATGCCTTGATGCGGATGGAGGAGCGACATGGCATTCGAGGCGGCACTCGGCATGGAACGGCTTTGCACCATCCGTGAGATCGCCGAGAAGGCGGAACTCGGCGCGGCAACCGTTCACCGCGCGCTGAAGAACAGCCGTGAGGTCCGTCCCGCAACCAGACGGCTGGTGCTGGAGACTGTCTGCCTGCTTAACGATGAAAAGATCGCCCGCGCGGCCCGGTTCGTGGGAGACTAGGTTTGGGCGACCACATGCGCCTTTCCCTCGACATCATGTCGGTCGACCGCGCCTCGGACGAACCGATGCACCGGCAGATCTACGGCGCCTTGCGGCGTTTCATCCTCGACGGCCAGATCCAGCAGAACACGCTGTTGCCCTCGACCCGCTCGCTGGCCGAGGACCTCAAGGTCGGCCGCAACACGGTGATCGCCGCTTACGATCAGCTGCTTGCCGAAGGTTTCATCGAGGCGCGCGCCGGCTCCGGCACCTGGGTTGCGCCGATCCAGCAGAAGCGCCCGCCGGCCTCGCTGCGCGCCGGCCTCGCCGCTCCGCAAAAGCTCTCGCGGCGCGGCCAGACCATCGTCAACGGTCCGCAGCCGCCGCGCAATGCCGGCGTCATCAACTTCCATCCCGGCGTGCCGGAAACGGCGTCCTTCCCCTTCACCATCTGGTCGAGCCTTCTGGTGCGCAATGCGCGCAGCCGTGACGAGAACCTGCTCGGCTATCTCTCCTTTGCCGGCCATCCCGGCCTGCGCCAGGCCATCGCCTCGACCATCAGCCTGTCGCGCGGCATCAACTGCACAGCCGACCAGGTCATCATCGTCACCGGCGCGCAGGCGGCACTCGACCTCGCCTCGCGCGTGCTGATGGATGAAGGAGACCACGTCTGGATGGAGGAGCCGGGCTATCTCGGCGCCAAGAGCGCCTTCCTCGCCAGCGGCGCCCAGCTTGCGCCGTTGAAGGTCGACCGGCAGGGCTGGCATCTGTCCGACCCCGACCTGCCGCCGCCCCGGCTGATCTATGTGACGCCGTCCTGCCAGTGGCCGTTCGGCACCATCATGCGCATCGAGGAACGGCTGCAGCTGCTCGACATCGCTGAGCGCCACGGCGCCTGGATCGTCGAGGACGATTATGACGGCGAATACCGTTTTCGCGGCCGGCCGGTGCCGGCGCTACGCGGTCTGGATCATGCCGACCGCGTCGTCTATATCGGCTCCTTCGGCAAGACGCTGATCCCGGCGTTGCGCATCGGTTATCTCATTGTGCCGCGCGAACTGTCGGTGCCTTTCGACCGCGCCGTCTCCATCACCGGCCAGTTCGCGCCGCTGATCCTGCAGGCCACGGTCAACGACTTCATCACGCAAGGCTACTTCGCCACGCATCTGAAGCGCATGCGCCGGCTCTATGCGCGCCGGCAGGCCAATTTCGTCAAGCTGTGCCAGGAGCATCTGGCCGAATGGCTGGCCGTGACCGAGAACGATTCCGGCATGCAGCTGCTGGCCAGTTTCACAAGACCCTACAAGGACAGCGACGTCGTCGCCGCCGCCGTCAAGGAAGGGCTCGACGTGCAGGGCATCTCGATCAACTACCACTCCGGCGAGCCGGAACACGGCTTGCTGCTGGGCTATGCCGCCATGGACGAACGCCAGATCCTGCGCGCCGTGCTGGCACTGCGTGCTGCCTTCATGCGACTGGACCGGCAGTAGCCGGACCTAGCGGCGTGCTTCAATTCACGCTGTCGAACTTCTGCAAATCGACGGGGGCGGCCTTGCGCACCTCGACATCGTCCAGCGAAGCATGTTCCAGCGCCACGCGGGCCGCCGCGTCGATGTTGTGGATCATGTCGTCGATCTCGGCATCGCCATGCGCCGGGTTCATCGCCACCATCACCGTGCGGTTGAGGATATCCAGCGACCCCTTGCCGAGATCGTCGGCATAGCTGAGCCGCAGCCCTTTGTTCTGAGGCAGCGTGTAGGGGTTGAGCGCCGCATGGTGCGCGCCCTCATGCATCAGCACCTGATCCCACTGGGTAAAATTGTGGCGGCCGGTCTTGCCGGCAATCACGCTCGGAATGGTCTTGGAGAAGGTTTGCGCCGCCTGTTCGCTGGGCAGCAGATACATCACCTGCGCGGCGCAATCGTCGTCCGGGCTGTTCATCGGCGACGGCGTCAGGCCGAGATTGCCGAGGTGGCGCGTGCCGGCCAGCACCTTCTTCTTCTCCGCCCGCATCGCCTCGATGATGCCGTCGAGACGGTCGAGCTGGACATTGAGCATGGCGCCCATCAGTTCCGAAGCACGCGCGCCGATGCCGGCGAACGGCTTGATGCTGTCGTTGCGCCCCTGCCAGTAGAAGTGGCATGGGTCGATGGCGCAGCGCGCCCGCTCGGCCACCTTCGGATCGCTGGTGGCGATGCCGCCGCCTTCGCCCGAGGTCATGTTCTTGAAGTAGTTGAAGGAGTAGGCGCCGGCATGGCCGATCGAGCCGAGCTTCTTGCCCTCATAGCCGCCGCCAATGCCCTGGCAGACATCTTCCAGAACCAGCAGGCCGCGCTTGTTCGCGATGTCCATGATCGCGTTCATGTTGCAGGCCGCACCCCACATATGCACGGGGATGACCGCCTTGGTGCGCGGGCCGATGGCATCGCGCAGCGCTGCCGGATCGATGGTCAGGCTCTCGTCGATATCGACAATGACCGGAATGGCGCCGACCGACAGCACGGCGGTGGCCGTCGCCATATAGGTGTGCGCCGGCACCAGCACCTCGTCGCCGGGCCCGATGCCGAGCCCGATCAGGCCGGCGGCAAGCCCGTAGGTGCCGCTGGCGGCGAGCGCGAAATGCCCGACGCCGAGATGCCTGGCATAGCGGGCCTCGAAGCGGTTGCATTCGCTGTTCTCGCCATAGCGGAACAGCGCGCCGGAGCGGATGACCCTGGCAATGGCTTCGATCTCTTCTTCGCCGGCAGTGTACATGGCAGCTCTCCACATCGCTTGATGGTGTGAAAGCTCTACGCTCGCCGGCGCTGTTTGAAAGAACCACTCCGCCGCGATCGGACCAAGCCATCCCGGCTGCAAATACCGCTTCGACACTGATTCCGGACACCGTGCCGGCAATCGGCGTCAAATCTCCCGGTCGGCAGGAAATCGTACCCATCCGAATTCGCTGAAGTGGCCCTGTCGGAAGACCGGCTTTGGGCGTTCCATCGCGTCCAGTTGGGCAAACGGTCGGTTCCATGCAGCACGGGACACACTTTGGAAGACCCTCGCTACCGGCGTGCCGGCAAGACGGTGGCCGTTCATGAATGCCCCCATGAATGCGCAAAGGCGACAGCTTGTCCTGCATGAAGACGATGTCGGCATGTGCCATGGCGCCAACAGCGCCTTTCTCGAACTGACCGGGCTGGGCGCCTGCAGCTCCGGCGCGGTGATGGTGCCGTGCCCGTGGTTCCCCGAGATGGCGGAAGCGGCGGCCGCAGACCCTGCCCTCGATCTCGGCGTCCACCTGACGCTCAACAGCGAAAAGCAGCACTACAAATGGCGGCCGCTGACGACACCGTCGCGCGCGGCCGGCCTGACCGACGAGTTCGGCTATTTCTGGCCCGATGTCGCGACCACCCGCCGCAAGGCAGCACCGCAAGCGGTCGAGACCGAGTTGCGCGCCCAGATCGACACCGCCTACCGCGCCGGCATCGACGTCACCCATCTCGACGCCCATATGGGCGCGGCCCTGTCGCCGGAATTCTGCGACGTCTACATCAGGCTCGGCCTGGAATACCGGCTGCCGGTGCTGCTGACCAAGACACTCTCGGCCTATTCGCCCAACGACAATCTGGTCGGCGTCACCGAAGAAGCCTTCCAGCGAGGCGTCACCGAAGCCCGCGCCAAGGGCTTTGTCATCTTCGACGCCGCCATCCAGACAACCTGGGGCCGCCCGCGTTCGAAGCCGATAGAACCGGCCTACAAGGCGTTGGTCGAAGGCGTGCGCGAAGGGCTGACCTTCTTCTGCCTGCATTTCAACGCGCCGGGCGAGTTGGAACTGATCGAGCCACGCTCCGCCTATATCCGCACCGAGGAGTATGAACTCTTCCGCGACCAGGGTTTTCGCGATTGGCTCGGCGCCCAGGACATCGACATCATCGGCATGAAGCCGTTGCGCGAGGAACTGCGCGCCAAGCTTGGAACATCGACACCGGCAAAGGCCCGCAAAGCGGCCACCCGGTCAGCGCCGTAGGCGTTATCGCCTCGGCGCAAAGAGGGAATTGGAACTGCAACGACAATGGGAGAATGACATGAAGACCGTTCTGAAACTGGCGCTCGGCGCGCTTGTCTCGATGAGTATGCTGGCGGGCGTCGCGCAGGCCGCTGGCCTCAAGGACCCCAAGGATGTCCGCATCACTTTCGTGGTGCATGGCTCGGCCTCCGACCCCTACTGGTCGGTGGTCAAGCGCGGCGTCGACGATGCGGCGGCGCTCACGGGCGCCAAGGTCGAATATTATGCGCCGCAAGTGTTCGACGTGGTCGAACAGGCCCGCCTGCTCGACGCGGCCATCGCCACCAATCCCGACGGCATCGCCGTCTCCATTGCCGACGCCAATGCGCTTGGTAAATCGGTCAAGGCCGGCCTTGCCGCCAACATTCCGATGGTCGTCCTGGATTCCGGCGAGAAGGAAGGCGCCGAACTCGGCACCTCTCTCTACGTCGGCACAGTCTCCGAATATGATTCCGGCAAGAAGGCGGGCGAGCGGCTGGCCAAGGAAGGCACGCTCAAGGTCGTCTGCATCAACCACGAGGTCGGCAATGTCAGCCTCGACCAGCGCTGCCAGGGGTTGAATGACGGGCTGAAGCCGTCAGGCGGCGGCACCGAGGTGCTTACCGTGTCGCCCGATCCGGCCGACATCCAGCGCCGCACCGAGGCCTATCTGTCGGCGCATCCCGACACCCAGGCGGTGTTTGCGCTCGGCGCCACCGCCGCCAATCCGCTGATCCCGTTCTTCCGGCAGAAGGAACTGTTCGGCAAGATCAAGCTCTACACCTTCGACATCAGCCCCGAAGTCCTGGATTCCGTCGTCGCCGGCGAAATGGGCTTCGGCATGGACGCCCAGCAATATCTGATGGGATACCTGCCGGTGATCTATCTGGTCGAGCATGCCACACATGGCTTCTGGCCGCAGAACAACGCCTACACCGGCCCGCTGTTCATCGACTCGCCCGACAAGGCCAAGGCGATCCTGGCGCTCGCCAAGGACGGCATCCGCTAAGGCAAGACCAAAACGGATCGGGGAGCCGCCATGCGCTCCCCGTCTCTGGTCGAGATTGCGAAGTGAGCGATTGGGGAGCCTAATGGCTGTTGTGGAAGACAAGGCGATACCTCCAGAAGCGCCGGCCCCCGGGGTACTGGGCAAGGACCGTTTCGGCATGACGTCGAAACGGGCTGCCGGCACTGACGAGCGGCTGGCCAGCACCGGCCGGCTGACGCAATGGCTGCGCCGGCCCGAAGCCGGTGCCGCCGGCGGCCTCATCGCCACCGTCATCATCTTCGCCCTGCTGCCGGGTGCGTCGAACCTCTATTCGCTACAGGGGTCGATGACCTTCCTGACGCTGGCAGCCGAACTCGGCATCATCGCCACGGCCGCAGCCCTTCTCATCATCGCCGGCGAGTTCGATCTCTCCGTCGGCTCGATGGTCGGCTTCGCCGGCGTCGTCATCGGCCTGACCGTCAAATACTGGGGCTTGCCGCTGTGGGGCGGCATCGCCTGCGCCTTCGCTGTCGCCATCCTCACCGGCTACGTCAACGGGCTGATCGTGGTGAAGACCCGCCTGCCTTCCTTCATCGTCACGCTGGCATCGCTCTACATCCTGCGCGGCCTGTCGATCGGCATCACCCGCGCCGTCACCGGCCGCACGCAGATCCCCTACATCCTCGACGGCGCGCCGGACCCGGCAACCGCGGGCCTGTTCAACGGCCATCTCCTGACCGGCTTCTTCCAATGGATGGGCACGCAAGGCTGGATCGCCACCCGCACCGACGGCATTCCCTTCGTCGTCGGCATTCCGATGTCGATCGTCTGGTGGCTGGGGCTTACCGCGCTTGCCGGCTATGTCCTTACCCAGACCAAATACGGCAACTGGATTTTTGCCACCGGCGGCGACCTCAATGCCGCCCGCAATGTCGGCGTTCCGGTCGACCGGGTTAAGATCGCGCTGTTCATCTACACCGCCTGTGCCGCGACCTTGCTTGCCACCATCCAGGTGATGGAGGCCGGCTCCGCCGACACCACGCGCGGCCTGCTCAAGGAATTCGAGGCGATCATCGCCGCGGTCATCGGCGGCGTGCTGCTCACCGGCGGCTATGGCACCGTCTATGGCGTGCTGTTCGGCGCGCTGATCTTCGGCCTGGTGCAGATGGGCATCTTCTACACCGGCATCGACACCGACTGGTTCAAGGTCTTCCTCGGCATCGTCATTTTGATGGCCGTGCTGGTCAACAACTATATCCGCCTCAAGGCGCTCGGACGCGGAGGCGGCAAATGACCTACCCAAACCCGTCCCCGGCCATCCAGCCAGCCATGGAATTGCGTGGTGTGTCGGTCAATTTCGGCTCGGTACGCGCGCTCCAGGATATCGACATCAAGGTCTATCCCGGCGAGGTGCACTGCTTGCTGGGCGACAACGGCGCCGGCAAGTCGACGCTGATCAAGGTTCTGTCGGGCGTGCACCGGCCGACCAAGGGCGAGATTTTCGTCGACGGCAAGCCCGTCACGTTCCGCAGCCCGCGCGACGCGCAGGACCTCGGCGTCGCGACGGTCTTCCAGGACCTCGGCATGATCTCGCTGATGTCGATCACGCGCAACTTCTTCCTCGGCCGCGAGCCGACCAGAAGCCGCCTGCCCTTCTCGCGCTTCGACAAGGAGCGCGCCAACACAATTGCCCGCCAGGCGATGGCCGATATCGGCATCGACGTGCGCGACCCGACGCAGGCCGTCGGCACGCTGTCGGGCGGCGAGCGCCAGTCGGTGGCGATCGCACGCGCCGTGCATTTCGGCGCCAAGGTGCTGATTTTGGACGAACCGACCTCGGCGCTCGGCGTGCATCAGGCGGCGATGGTGCTGAAATTCATCATCGAGGCGCGCATGCGCGGCCTGGCCGTGATCTTCATCAGCCACAACATCCACCACGCCTACCCTGTCGGTGACACTTTCACGCTGCTCAACCGCGGCCGCAATCGCGGCACATACGCCAAGTCCGAGATCTCGCGCGACGAGGTGATTTCGATCATGTCGGGCGGCGAGGATTTGAAGGCGGTGGAAGCTGAGATTGCCGGGCTGTTGGCGCAGATCGGCAATCGGCCGGCCGCCGCACCCTGAGCCTGGAACACTTTGCAGAGAGTTTTAGCAGCATGAGCAGGATACGGGTTGGCGTTATCGGCGCCGGCATGATCTCGCAGGTCGAGCATATTCCGAATCTGTTGCGGCTCGGCGACCTGTTCGAACTGGTCGGCGTTGCCGACCCGTCAAGGATTTCGCGGGAATATGTCAGCGAAATTCACGGCATCGCCAATTTCGAAACGCCGGAGCAACTGTTCGGCCAGAAGCTCGACGCCGTCGTCATCGGCTCGCCCGACCCGCTGCATCACGAGCAGGTACTGGCCGCACTCGGGCGCGGCCTGCATGTCTTCTGCGAAAAGCCGCTCTGCTATTCCCCGGCGGAAATCGCCGAGATCATCGCCGCGCGCGACAAGGCCGGCAAGGTCATGCAGGTCGGCTATATGAAGCGCTTCGATCCGAGCTACCGGCTGGCGCTGGCCTCGCTGCCCGGCACGGCAAAGACGTTGCGGTCCGTCTCGGTCGAGGTCAACGATCCCGATGCCTGGCCGTTCATCGCCCACCAGCGCTACAAGCGAGGCAACGACATTCCCGAGGAGCTGATTGCCGCCGCGCAAAGCAAGCAGAAACAACAGGTCGAGCGCGCCATCGGCCAGCCTTTGAACGATCTGGCTTTCCGTGGATTTACCGCCGCTTACAGCTCCGCCTTGATTCACGATGTGAATGCCGTACACGGCCTGCTCGACGCGCTCAGCGTGCCGGATGGCGAGGTCGTCGGCGCGCAGATCTTCGCCAATGGCGATGGCGGCCAGGGCGCAGTAAAACTGCTCGACGGCCAGGCGCTGTGGACGATGACGCATCTCACCGTGCCGAAGCTCGCCGACTACAAGGAACGCATCACGCTGTTCTTCGACGATGCCAGCCTTGAGCTCGAATTCCCCTCGCCCTGGCTCAACCATCATCCGACCCGGCTGACTGTGAAGACCTCGGACGGCCACACACTGTCGACAAGGGATCTGCGTGCCGGCTACGGCGAAGCCTTCGTCGAGGAACTGCGCGGCTTCTGGGGTGCGATCGTCAATGGCGACGAGGTGGTCAACCGCCCCGAGCACGCCGCCCGCGACCAGGCGCTGCTGGTCGCGCTGACCAGGCAGCACCTGGCCACTTCGCAGGCCGGCTGAGCGCTCGCAGGATGTGTTGAGATTCAGGTCAGGCCGCGCCGAAAACGTTGGATTTCGAGAACCGGAGCGGAGCGTACTTAAGTACGTGAAGCGCGAAAGCCGGCGTTTGCAGGCCGGCCTCACCTGATATCAGCATATCCTACCGGGTGTTGATGACGCCGTCGGTATTGGCGAGCAGCTTGCGCACCGCGTTGCGGGCCGCCTCCGGCCGCTGCAGGCGGATGGCCTTCTCGATCGCCTCGTGCAGTTGCTGTGCATGCTGCAGATCGTCGAGTTCGCGCGTCGTATAGGTGAACAGATGATCGAAGGCGGATTCGATCAGCACGCCGAGCGGCACCAGCAGATCGTTGCCGGAGGCGCGCAGGATGGCCAGATGGAAACGCGTATCGGCGCGCGTGCGCTCCTGCAGGCTCGGCGCCTCGCCCATCTCTCGGCAGGCCTGGCTGATCTCGGCCATCTGCTCTTCGGTGCGTCGCATGGCGGCGAAGGCAGTCGCTTCCGGCTCGATGATATGGCGGAATTCCTGCACCGTCTTCAGGAACACCTCACGGTCGGGCGCGGTCGCGTACCAGGCGAGCACATCGCGATCGAGCAGGTTCCAGCGCTCCCTGGGCTCCACCCAGCTGCCGATCTTGGGGCGCGATGCCAGAAGGCTTTTGGCCATCAGCATCTTGATCGCCTCACGCACCGCCGAGCGGCTGACGTTGAAGGTTTCGGACCATTTGGCTTCATTGGGCAGGATGGTGCCCGGCGGATAGTCGCCGCGCACGATCCGAAGCCCGATTTCGCTGGCCAGCGAGGCATGCACGCTGGTGCCGGGCATCCGGGTGGCGTCAGCCCGCCGAACGGCAGCCGGGCGCTCGGCTGTCTCAGTCTTGTCAGACTTCTTTCCCTTATTCGGCTTTCCGTCCCTCATGCATCCACAAAGTCCGGATTTCGAAAGCTGTCAAGCAGAGGGTCGGGCGCAGGCGGCAAAGCCTGTGGCTGTGCACAGATCAGGTTACAACCTTGCCCCAAAGCCCAATTTGCCAGACCTATTTGACGTATTTGCGCCAGCTGTGCTCGGGACGGAAGCCGAGCATGTCCCTGGCCTTGCGGTTGGAAAGCAGCGTTTCATATTCGCCGAGCTTCGTCTTGACCGGCACGTCGGGATAAAACCGCTTCAACAGTTCCGCTGTCGGCAGGTCGGACGAGGTATCGTCATTGGCGGCGTTGAACACCTGGAAGCCGAGCCCGTCCGTTTCAACGGCGCGCAGCGCGATCTGGCCGAGATCGCGCGCGTCGACATAGCTCCAGGCGATGCGCTTGCGAAAGCCCGGATCGGCAAACCACTTCGGAAACAGCGAATATTCGTGCGGCTCGATGACGTTGCCGATGCGCAAGGCATAGATATCGGTGCCGTTGCGATGCGCAAAGGCGCGCGCCGTTTGCTCGTTGACGACCTTGGACAGAGCATAGCTGTCCATCGGATCGACGTCGTATTCTTCATCGAGGGGAAAATATTTGGGGTCGCGCGGTTCATTGGCGAACACCACGCCATAGGTGGTCTCGCTGGACGCGATCACCACCTTGGGGATGCCAAGCTTCACCGCCGCCTCGATGACGTTGTAGGTGCCCATCGCGTTGGTGCGGAACACCTCATTGTCGGTCGTGATCATGATGCGCGGTATGGCGGCGAAATGCACCACGGCATCGACCGGCTGCGGGCGCAGCGACGGATCGAATTCATGCAGGCCCATATAGCTCGACAGCGCGTTGAACACCTGGCCGCTGTCGGTGATGTCGGTGATCAGCGTGCGTACCTTGGGATTGTCGAGCGGCTTGGTGTCGATGTTGAGCACCTGGCAGCCCTGTTCGACCAGATATTGCACGACATGGCGACCGGCCTTGCCGCTGCCGCCGGTGAACATGATCCGCTTCGTCATTTTCGTCTCCAATGCCTAGGATTTCTGTGTATTGTCAGACAATATGGCATTCTGCAACCACCCTTCGCCCGCAAGACGGCGCCGCCCAATATCAATCATCGCAACAGGACTTCAAGACATGACCACGACCGCCGCGAGCGAAAAGATCGGCTTTATCGGCCTTGGCCTGATGGGGCACGGCATTGCCAAGAACATCGTCGACAAGGGCTATGGCCTGACCTTCCTCGGCCGCAAGAACCGCAAGCCGGCGGAAGACTTGGCTGGCCGGGGTGCGAAGGAAGTGGCCACCTCGCGTGAGGTGGCAGCGGCATCCGATATCGTCTTCATCTGCGTCACCGGCTCGCGCGAGGTCGAAGCCATCATCCGTGGCCCCGGCGGCCTCAAGGAGGGTCTGAAAAGAGGCTCGGTTGTCGTCGATTGCTCGACCGCCGATCCGGTCTCGACCGTGGCGCTGGCGGCGGAACTGAAGGAGATCGGCGTCGACTTCGTCGATGCACCGCTCAGCCGCACGCCGAAGGAAGCCTGGGAAGGCACGCTCGACGCCATGGTCGGCGCGCCCGACGCGCTGTTTGCCCGTGTGAAGCCGGTCATCGAAACCTGGGCCGGCCGCATCGTCCATATTGGCGATACAGGTGACGGCCACCGCATGAAGCTGCTCAACAACTTCATCTCGCTGGGCTATGCCGCGATCTATTCCGAGGCGCTGGCGCTGGCCGAAAAGGTCGGCATCTCGCCACCGCGTTTCGACAGCGTCATCCGCAACGGCCGCATGGATTGCGGCTTCTACCAGACCTTCATGCGCTGGACGCTGGAGGGCGACCGCGACGCGCATAAATTCACCATCGCCAACGCCTTCAAGGACCTGACCTATCTGGAATCGATGGCGGGTGCGGCCGGCATCGCCAACCCGCTCGGCAACGCCACCAAGAACTCCTTCGCCGGTGCCCATGCCACTGGCCCGGCCGAGCAATTCGTGCCGATGCTGGCGACATATGTCGGCAAGGTCAACGGCGTCGACCTGATGCCCAGCAAGGACGGCAAGAAGCAGACGATTTGAAGGCGGCGAAAAGCCTGTGTCAGCGCCTCGACCGGCCGATAACATCGTCGGTGTTGGCGAGCAGTCTGTGCACCGCATTGCGGGCGGCCGCAGGACGCTGCAGGCGGATGTTCTTCTCGATCGCCTCATGCAGCGCCTGCGCCCGCCGCTGATCGCTGGTCTCGCGTGTGACGAAGACAAAGAGATGATCGAGCGCCGACTCGATCAGAACGCCAAGCGGCACCAGCAGATCGTTGCCCGAGGCGCGCAGTATGGCGAGGTGAAAACGCGTATCGGCGCGGATACGCTCCTGCAGGTTCAAAGCCTCGCCCATCTCACGACAGGCCTGGCTGATCTCGTCCATCTGCTCGTCGTTGCGCCGCGTAGCGGCAAAGGCCGACGCTTCCGGCTCGATGATGTGACGGAACTCCTGCACCGTGCGCAGGAAGGCTTCCCGGTCCGGCCCGGTCGCGTACCAGGCCAGCACATCGCGGTCGAGCAGGTTCCAGCGTTCCCTGGGCTCGACCCAGCTGCCGATCTTGGGCCGTGAAGCCAGCAGGCTTTTGGCCATCAGCATCTTGATGGCTTCGCGCACCGCCGAACGACTGACATCGAAGATCTCGGCCCATTTGGCCTCGTTGGGCAGAATGGTGCCGGGCGGATAATCGCCGCGCACGATTCTGAGGCCGATCTCGCCGGCCAGCGAGACATGGACGCTCGCTCCCGGAAAATGCGCGGCACCGGCTCTGCGCATGACAGCCGGACCGCGGCTGGCTTGTGCCTTGGCCCGCTCGGTTCGCTTCTTTGATTTCTCGTCCGGCATTCACGTTCCAATGCGTCGGCCGTCTGCGTCCGGACTGGTCCGAACCTGCACGGCGCGCCGATCTCGTTGCCGAAAATCCAAACTACAGACGCGTCAAAGCCGGAGCCTGCTGCCCCAACCGTTGCGTCCGTCCGGGAAGAGACGGGGCGCCCGTCAAAGGGCGCCCCGAAATCGAGAACCTACTTCTGGATGCAGGTGTCGACCGTGTCCTTGGTGCATTCGTCGAGGCCGGTGAACACCGGATCGGCGACGGCCTTGCCTTCGACCAGATCGATCATCACCGACGGTGCCTTGTAGCCCATTTCGAACGGCCGCTGACCAACCAGAGCAGTTACAAGGCCGTCACGGGCGATCGCCACTTCATCGCCGATCGTATCGGCGGCGCCGATGACGAAGTCGTTGCTGGCGATGCGGTCCTTGAGCGGCCCGAACAGGTCGCGATAGGGCTGCGGTGCGCCAAACAGCGGCCAGCCGCCCATGATGCCGAAGGCGTCGAGCTTGGGATTGGCGGCGAGGATGTCGGTCATCGCCTGCACGCCCTTGGCGCCGTCGTCATTGGTGAACACCGGGCAACCGGCGACTTCGGTCCAGCCGCCTTCGCCGGCAAGTGCCGCCAGGCCTTCCTTGCCCGACAGCGCGTCACGCATGCCCTGCGCGCGGCGCAGGATGTTGTCGGCCGCGGGATTGCCTTCGATGGTACAGATCGTGCCGCCGTTCGGCTTGCCCTTCTTGATGTACTCGCCGATCTTGTGACCCATCAAATAGTTGTCGGTGCCGAGATAGGTCTTGCGCAGCGCGGCATCTTCCTTGCTGAGATCGGCGTCGAGCGTCATGATCGGGATCGTCGGATTGGCGGTCTTGATCGTCTGAGCGATCAGCGGCGCGTTGGATGGCGAAATCGCCATTGCCACCGTGTCGGCCTTGCTCAGCATGTCCTGGACGATCTGCGCTTCGCCGGCCTCGTCGGAGGTCGATGCCGGGCCGGTGTAGAAGCATTCATATTCCGAGCTGGCATTTTCCTTGTTCCATTTCTCGCAGCCCTGGTGGATGGCTTCAAAGAATGGATTGTCGAGACCCTTCACCACGATGACGAGCTGTTTCTTGGCCAAAGCCGGCCCGGCGCCCAGCGCCATGGCGGCGACGGCGGCGAGCAAAAGTGTTTTCCTCATGTCAGTCCTCCCTTGAAACAGACGGACACGGCGTGCCCGCCACACAGATCGACCGGATGCTTAATGACCGAGGTTCGTTTCACGAGCACTCGTGTCGCCAAGACAGATCGATAAGCATTTCCAGATGCGGCATTGGCCCGGCTCAACACAAGGGTGGCGCCGCAACCTCGACCGATAAACCTCCGCCGATTCCGCCCGGCTAACCGCCAGCGGCATCGGCATAATCTCCTCCGACGCTTAGCTAATATCGGCTTGCGGCCAACGTCAATGCTATTTGTCCTACAAAACGGATTTTTGGATAACCAAGGCTTCAATTCGTCCGACAATTGATTGACGAGCGCCGGCTTTTGCGTAAAAGAACGCTGACGCTGTTTCCGGGAGGAGATGGGGAGAGCGGGGCCAAAGCAGCGCCGGCATTCACGCCGGGAACAGCAGCGGGTCGCAAAACACGGGGAGGCAAAGACTGGTGGCGGTTCTCGAACTCACCAATATCTCGAGGCATTTCGGCGCCATCCAGGCGGTCAACGACGTATCGCTGTCGATCGAGCCCGGACAGGTGGTCGGCCTGATGGGCGACAACGGCGCCGGCAAGTCGACGCTGGTCAAGATGATCGCCGGCAATTTCCGCCCCAGCCATGGCGTCATGCGCATGGACGGCAAGGAGTTGATCCTGCACAAGCCGGCGGAAGCTCGCCAGCACGGCATCGAGATCGTCCACCAGGACCTGGCGCTGTGCAACAATCTGACCGCTGCCGCCAATGTCTATCTCGGCCGTGAATTGCGCCGCGGCGTCGGCCCTTTACGCATCCTCGACTATGCCGCCATGTACAAGCGCGCCGGCCAGCTCTTCGCCGAGTTGAAGTCCGAGACCCGTCCGCGCGACCTGGTCAAGCAGATGTCGGGCGGCCAGCGCCAGGCAGTAGCGATCGCGCGCACCATGCTGTCGCAGGCGAAGATCGTGTTGATGGACGAACCGACGGCCGCGATCTCGGTGCGCCAGGTCGCCGAAGTGCTGAACCTGATCCGCCATTTGCGCGACCAGGGTATCGCAGTGGTGCTGATCAGCCACCGCATGCCTGACGTGTTCACCGTCGCCGACCGCGTCATCGTCATGCGGCGCGGCCGCAAGGTCGCCGACAAGACGATTGCGTCAAGTTCGCCCGAGGAAGTCACCGGGCTGATCACCGGCGCCATCGAACAGGTTTGATCTCAGCGAATTTCACCACGCACAGCACATGAAGGTCGACGATGGCACTGACAATTGACCAGCCGATCGAACAAAAGCAGCAATCCTTGCCGGCAAGACTGTTTGCCAGCCAGACCTTCTGGGTGGTGATCGCGGTCATCCTGGCCTGCCTGTTCCTGTCTTTTGCCACCGACGCCTTCGCCACGTCGAAGAACCTTTACAACATCACCCGCAACATCACCTTCGTCGCCATCATCGCGCTCGGCATGACCTTCGTCATCATCACAGGTGGCATCGACCTGTCGGTCGGTTCGGTGCTCTGCCTGTCGTCGATGGTGCTGGCCGTCACCATGCATGCCGGCTACTCCATCGAGGTCGGCATCCTCGCCTCGATCGCCACCGCGCTCGCCATAGGCGCCTTCAACGGCATCATGATCGCCTATCTCGGCTTTCCACCCTTCGTGGTGACGCTCGGTATGCTGTCGATTGCCCGCAGCCTCGCCATGGTCGCCTCCAACAACACCGTCGTCTTCCAGTTCGGCCCGGATCACGACAAGCTTCTGGCGCTGGGCGGCGGTGCCTGGGTGTTCGGCATCGCCAATCCGGTGCTCTACATGATCCTTTTGGCGCTGATCACCGGCTTCACGCTGCGCTGGACCAAGTTTGGCCGCCACATCTTCGCCATTGGCGGCAATGAGCACGCGGCGACGCTGACCGGCGTTCCCGTCAAGCAGATCAAGGTCGCCGTCTATATGATCTCGGCGCTGGCGGCGGGCATTGCCGGCATCATCCAGACCGGATGGCTGGGCGCCGTCACCACCAATCTCGGAACCGGCATGGAACTGCAGGTCATCGCCGCCACGGTCATTGGCGGCGCCAATCTCGCCGGCGGCGTCGGCACCGCCTTCGGCGCCATTGTCGGTGCCGCGCTCATCGAAGTGATCCGCAACAGCCTTGGTCTGCTCGGCATCAATGCTTTCTGGCAAGGCGTGTTCATCGGCGGCGCCATCCTGCTCGCGGTGCTGTTCGACCGGATCCGCAACTTCAGGCGCAATGACTGAATGTTTTTGGACTGAACCTTTCGGCTGGAAACCGTTGCCTTGACATCGAAATCCCTGTTCGACCTCAACGGCCGGCTGGCGCTGATCACCGGCTCCGGCCAGGGCATCGGCCTGGCGCTGGCGCGCGGCCTTGCCGAGCATGGCGCAAGTGTCGTGCTCAACGGCCGCGATGCCGGCAAGGTTGCCGGTGCTGTCGCCGGCTTGCGCGACGCCGGCTTCAAAGCGCACCCCTCGACCTTCGACGTGGCGGATTCTCGCGCGGTCGATGCCGATGTCGCCCGCATCGAAGCCGAGATCGGCGCCATCGATATCCTGATCAACAATGCCGGCGTGCAGTTTCGCGCCCCGCTCGAGGACTTTCCCGAGGAGCAGTGGGAGCGGCTGTTCAAGACCAATGTCTCCGGCGCCTTCCATGCCGGCAAGGCGGTCGCCCGCAACATGATCGCGCGCGGCAAAGGCAAGATCATCAACATCGGCTCGGTGCAGAGCGAACTCGCCCGGCCCAACATCGCGCCCTATACGGCGACCAAGGGCGCAATCCGCAATTTGACCAGGGGCATGTGCACCGACTGGGCGAAATACGGCTTGCAGATCAATGCCATCGCCCCCGGCTATTTCCGCACCGAGATGAACCAGGCGCTGGTCGACAACCAGGAATTCTCCGCCTGGCTGGAAAAGCGCACGCCGGCCGGCCGCTGGGGGTATGTCGACGAACTGATCGGCGCCGCCGTGTTCCTCGCCTCCGACGCCTCATCCTTCGTCAACGGCCATACGCTTTATGTCGACGGCGGCATGACGGCTTCGGTTTGACGGGAAACCCTATCGCTCAGTCTGAAAATCCACCACTGCCGCCGGCAGCACACAGCGGCTTTCGCCCCGCGCCTTGACGCGACCCCGAACTCAGCCGCACAATCCCGTCGCAGGCGAAGGGAGGCCAGTCGTCTGCGGGAGGTATAACCCATGACGGACGCGATCAGGCTCTATTGGGGCCGGTTCGGACATGTTTCTGTCCTGAATGTCGCCAGCGACTTCGTCACCCATGCGCATGTCGAGGCCCACATCATCATCTGGCTGGAGGGCACGGCCGGCGAGATGACCGTCGGCCGCGAGACGGTGCCGCTGGGTCCCGGCACCGCCGCCGGCATCAATTCCTACCAGCCGCACAGCCACATTCTGTCGCAGAACGGCAGGCCCGGCCTGTTCCTCGCTTTCTACATCGATCCGGATTGGGCGCGCCGGCGCCGCGACCTGCCTTCGTCGGCGCCGTTGTTTGCACAGGCTGCGATCACGCTCGAACCCTGGCTGCACCAGGCCGCCGCCAACCTGCTCGACCATTTGAGCGATAATGAAAGCATCGACGACGTCGCCAATTACGAGATCGAGCGCTTCATCGATAGCCTGCTCGACGCCGCCGACGCCTCGGCGCCGCAGGAGGCGCGCATCCGGGTCAACACAATGCAGGATTTCCGCGTCCGCAAGGCAATCCAGCTGATGAAGGCCAATGTCTGCGAACGCATCTCGTTCGACGACGTCGCCCGCAGCGTCGGCCTGTCGCGGCCGCACTTCTTTGCTTTATTCAAGGAACAGACCAATCTGACGCCCAATGTCTACTGGAACACGCTGCGCATGGAGGAAGCCGTGCGGCAGCTGCAGTGGTCGCAGGAGCCGCTGATCTCGGTCGCCTGCAATCTCGGCTTCACCACCCAGGGCAATTTCTCGCGCTTCTTCCGCGACCATGTCGGGGTGCCGCCGACGCTTTACCGCGAGGCGGCGCGGGCCATGGCCTGAGCCAAGCCGCTCGTTTTTCAGACTCCTTGATAGGGCCGCAAGACCCATTGATAAGCGCAGCGCCGGCCGCCGCCCTACCCTGCAGCGTATCGAATTCGTAGGGGAATGATCATATGGCTGAAGTCACCGTCTCCAGCGTCATCGACGCGCCGGTCGAAAAGGTCTGGGCGCGCATACGCGACTTCAACGGCCTGCCGGGCTGGCATCCGCGCATGGTCAAGAGCCATATCGAAGACGGCAAGAGCGCCGAAACCACCGGCTGCGTGCGTAATTTCGAGCTCGCCAGCGGCGCGCGTATCCGCGAAAAACTGCTCGACTTCTCCGATGCGGATTTCCGCGTCAGCTATTCTATCCTCGAAACGCCGCAGCCGCTGACCAATCACAAAGCGACGCTGCAATTGCGCCGCGTGACCGACGGCGACCGCACCTATGCCGAATGGACCGCGAGCTTCGACGCGGCGCCCGAAGAGGCCGACAAGATCGCCGCCGGCATGGCCGCCAATGTCTTCCAGGGTGGCTTCAATGCATTGAAGAGCCATTTTTCTGGCCAGAGCTGAGTCAGGGGAGACTGCCATGGCGCTTGCCCTCCAGACCTTTTCGGCCGTCAGGGATGCCAACGCGGCGCTGAAGGCGCCCGGCACCCGCTATCTCGGCGGCGGCACGCTGGTCGTGCGCGCCGCCAATGAAGGCGATGTCTCCGTCACCGGCCTCGTCCGCTCGACTGATCCGGCCCTCTCCGGGATCACCGTTGCCGGCGGCAAGGTCCGCATCGGAGCTTCGGTGACAATGGCGGCCATCGCCCGCCATCCCGAGCTTGCGGCGCTGTCCAGGGCTGCGCGCGCCGTCGGCGGCCCGGCGATCCGCAATATGGCGACTGTCGGCGGCAATCTGTTCGCACCCGCGCCCTACGGTGATTTCGCTGTCGCCCTGCTGGCGTTGGATGCGACGGTCGGCACCGATGATGGGGAATTGCCTATCGAGGATTTTCTGGCCAGGCGGGACGGCGGCCGCGCCATTGTCACATCAGTCGCCTTCGCGTTGCCGAAGGCCGAGAATTTCCGCTTCCTGAAAGCGTCGCGGGTCAAGCCGAAGGGCGTCTCGGTGCTCAGCATCGCCGCCGTTCTGGAACAGGCCGGCGACGGCACTGTCTCCTCGGCGCGGATCGCGCTCGGCTGCATGGCAGACCGGCCGATGCGCGCCCGTGCTGCGGAAAAGGCACTGATCGGCAGCAGGCTTGACCAGGACGGCGTCGCAGCGGCGCTGGCTGCAGCCGGTGAAGGCACTTCGCCAATCACCGATCCGATCGCCAGCGCCTGGTATCGCGCCGAGGTTCTCCCGATCCATCTCGGCCGGCTGCTGCTTACTTAACCACCGCTTGGGGGGCGCGTGTCTGTCCGATCAACCGGGCAGGCGCGCTGGGAGGAAAAACATGGCAAAGGTTCCGGTTCAGTTCACGCTCAACGGCTCGGAGAAGGCCGAATTTGTCGACAGCGGCACGACACTGCTGCACGCGCTGCGCGACAAGATCGGCGACACCTCGCCCAAGGGCGGCTGCCACCAGGGCACCTGCGGCGCCTGTTCGGTCATCATCGACGGCGAACTCCGGCTCTCTTGCCTGACCCTGGCCGAGACCTGCAGCGGCGCCGACATCCGCACCACATCGGGCCTCGCTGAGGCCGGCGTGCTGCACCCGCTGCAGCGTGCCTTCCTCGATGCCTTCGCCACGCAATGCGGTTTCTGCACGCCGGGCATGATCATGGCCGCCAAGATGCTGCTCGACCACACGCCCAATCCGAGCCGCGAGGATGTGATCGAGGCGCTGTCCGGCAATATCTGCCGCTGCACCGGCTACGAGCCGATCATCCAGGCGGTGCTGACGGCGGCCCGAGCCAATTCGCAGAACGCGGCCTAAGGACCAAAAGAATGGAACTGCGCAAAAACTATTTCGCCGATCAGCGCAAGGACGGCCTGCACGAGATCGGCCATGGGCGGCCGCGGCTGGATTCGCCGGGACATGTGACGGGCAAGACCGCCTATTTCGCCGACCGCAACGTCCCGAATATGCTTCACCTGAAAATGGTGCGCAGTCCGCACCACCATGCCCGCATCCGTTCGATCGACACTTCCGAAGCGGAGAAGCATCCCGGCGTGGTGAAAATCCTCACCGCCAAGGATGTGCCGCACAATGTCTACACCATCCTGATCCTGATCCAGGTCGGACCGGAAGACGAAACGGTGCTGGCCGACGGCAAGGTGCGCTGGAAGGGCGAGGCAGTGGTCGCGGTGCTGGCCGAGACCGAGCGCGCGGCTCAGGAAGCGGCAGCCAAGGTCAAGGTCGACTACGAGGTGCTGCCGGCCGTCTTCGACATGGAAGAAGCGCTGAAGCCCGGCGCGCCTTTGGTCAACGAATATCACGGCCAGAATTATTACCTCTACGACAGCGGCGAATGCCGCAAGGTGCGCTTCGGCGATGCCGAGGCGGGCTTCGCTGGCGCCGACCACATCCTGGAACAGAGTTATCAATCCTCGCCGATCGAGCATGCGCCGACCGAGACCACGGGTTGCGTCGTGGTGCCGGAAGGCAATGACCGCTTCACCTGCTACACCAACACCCAGGCGATGTTCTTCACCCTCGACAACGCCTCGATCATCCTGCAGATGCCAGGCTCGAAACTGCATTTCGTCGGCGGCACTGTCGGCGGCGGCTTTGGGGGCAAGGTCGACGTCATCGTCGAGCCGATCGCCATTCTTGGCGCCAAGCTCACAGGACGTCCCGTCTCCTTCATCTACAGCCGCGAAGAGGAGATGCAGATCTCCTCACCGCGCGCCGCCGAAAAGATAATCATCAAGGATGGCGTGATGAACGATGGCCGCATCGTGGCTCGCAAGGTGACCGGCTATACCGATGCCGGCGCCTATTCGCGCCACTCGCCTTATGGCGCGCAGAAGGGAGCGGCGCACTATCCCGGGCCCTACACCATTCCCAATGTCTGGATCGACACTTATTGCGTCTACACCAACCGCACCCCCTCCTCCGCCATGCGCGGCTTCGGCGTCACCATCGGCGACTTCGCGCTTGAGGTGCAGATGGACAAGCTGGCGCGGCTGATCGGCATGGACCCGCTCGAATTTCGCTTCATCAACGCCTATCGCGACGGTGACATGAAGGCACATCGCCAGCCGACCGAAGGAGCGGCGCTAATCGAGTGCATGCAGGAGGCGTCGCGCGCCGCCAACTGGCCGGTGGCGGAGAAGTATATGGCGATGTCCTCCTACACGAAGGGAGCTTGAGATGGCGATAAGGCGCGGACGCGGCGTCGCCGCGATCAACTATCCGACGGGCATGAACCTTGGCGGCGACCCGACGCAGGCGCTGGTGCATTCGACGCCGACCGGCAATTTCATGGTGACGCTTTCCAGCGTCGATCTCGGTCAGGGCTTGAAGCAGATCATGGCGCAGATCTGCGCCGAGACCATCGGCGTGCCGACGGACCGGGTTACCATCGACACCGCCGACACCGACACCGGTCCGCACTGCATGGGCACCTTCGCCTCGCGCGGCACCCACCGCGCCGGCAACGCCGTCATCCAGGCGGCCAAGGAAGCGCGCCAGGTGATGCTGGAAGTGGCGGCGGAAGAGCTGGAGGTGAACGCCTCCGATCTCGAAACTGATGGCGAGGGCAACATTCTGGTCAAGGGCGCGCCGCAAAAGTCGATCTCGATCTTCGATGTCGCGCTGTCGGCTCATTTCAAGCGTGGCCGCTCGATCTCAGGCCGCGGCATGTTCCTGATCCCGCGCTCCTATCCGGAGAAAGAGACCGGCGCGATGAAGCCGTCGACCTGCTACGCCCATGCCTGCACGGTGGCCGAGGTCGAGGTCGATGACGAGACAGGCGAGGTTACGGTGCTGACCGTCAAGAACGTCTTCGAGATCGGCCGCGCGCTGAACCCGAAAATGGTCGAGCAGCAACTGGTCGGCGGTTCCTGGATGGGCATCAGCCACGCGCTCTACGAAACGACCGAGCCCTATTATCCCAACCGCGACCATGGCGGCACCGACTTCAACCAGTATCTGATGCCGGGACCGGGCGATCTCGCCCAAACCGAGATCATCGTGCTGGAGCGGCCGTCGGCGGATGGTCCTTACGGTGCCAAAGGGCCAGGCGAAATGTGCGCGAACCCGCAGATCCCCGCGGTTGCCAATGCCGTCTTCGACGCCGTCGGCGTGCGCATCGACACGCTGCCGATCACACCGGAGCGCATATTGCGCGCGCTGAAGGCGCAAGCGGCCAATTGATGACGCCAGAGGTGAACGCAGAGACTGTCGCGACCTCACCGGAGGCGGTGGCACGCCACCTCGCTGGATCGCGCTATCTCGCCGACGACAGCCTGGCGACGGCGATCTTCCTGGCCATACGGCTGGGCAAGCCGTTGCTGCTCGAAGGCGCGCCCGGCGTCGGCAAGACCGAAGCGGCCAAGGCGATCGCGCAGCTGCTGGGCCGCGATCTGGTGCGGCTGCAATGCTATGAAGGAATCGACGCAGCACACGCGCTCTATGAATGGAACTACCAGCGCCAGTTGCTCGCCATCCGCCATGCCGGCGAGCACGAGATCGACATCTATGACGACCGCTTTCTGATCGCGCGGCCATTGCTGCAGGTGCTGCGGGCGCCGGAGCAGCGCGTGCTGCTGGTCGACGAGATCGACCGCTCCGACCACGAATTCGAAGCGCTACTTCTGGAATTCCTCTCCGACTTCCAGATCAGCATTCCCGAACGCGGCACCATCCGCGCCGAAGCGCAGCCGATCGTCATCCTGACGTCGAACCGCACCCGCGAACTCGCCGAAGCGCTCCGGCGCCGCTGCGTCTATCACTGGATCGGCTATCCCGACGCCGAGCGCGAAGCCGCCATCATCATGCTGCGCGCCGGCAATGTCGCCGAGACCACCGCGCGCGCCGTGGCGAATGCCGTGCAGCAGATCCGCGTCCGCCCGCTGGCCAAGCCGCCCGGCATCTCCGAGGCCGTAGAATGGGCCAACGCCGCCACCATCCTGGAGAAGGGCGGCAGCCCGTGGCCGGAAGCCTTCCGCCGCGCCATCGGCGTGCTGATCAAGGACGAGGAGGATTTGTCCGCGATCGCGCCGGAGCTTGGCCGGATTGTCGAGGAGGCGCTGGGGTGACGTGTGAGGTCAACAGCTCGTTCACAGCGAGGTGGCCTCACCTGGGCACTCTGCAACGCTGGCGGGACAGCGCCCCCCTCTGTCCTGCCGGACATCTCCCCCACAAGGGGGGAGATCAGCCGTCATCCTGGCTTTCGCCAATCTCCAGCGGCGCAGAAAGAACCGAAGCGCCGAAGCCGCCAATCTCCCCCCTTGAGGGGGAGATGTCCGGCAGGACAGAGGGGGGCGCGAAGGAATGATGCGTCAGGGAACCCTTCCTCTCGCCTCCGCGCCCTTCCTCCACTTCGCCCGGCTGCTGCGCCGCCACGCCTTTGCCGTCGCCCCCGAGCAGGTCTCCAGCTTCATGCAGGCGGTCACCCTGCTCGGTCCCCGCTCGATGGCCGACATCCGCGAGGCGGCGCTCGCAACGCTTGCCCCCCCGCCCGATCGCCGCGGCGAATTCGAGACGCATTTTCGCAATCACTTCCATGGCGATGGCCAACCCTCGATCGAAGGCGAGGAAGACGAGGAAACCCGCATCAAGGACGATCACAGCACGCGCCAGGAGGAGAAACAGACCACGCGCCAGGAGAAAGGCGGCGAGCTGTCGTCGGCAATCGAACAGCTCAGCAGCCGCGACTTCCTCCGCGACGACGATGGCCTTGGGCCCTTCCGCCGCAAGCTCGCTTCAGCCCTCCCCGCGCGCCGCTCATTCCGCACCGTGCGCACCCATTCGCGCGGCAAGCTCGATCTGCGCCGCTCGCTCAGGGAAATCGTCACCGCCGATGGCGATATCCCCTCGCCGCAGCTCCGCCGCCGCCAGACGGTGCCGCGCAAGCTGCTGATCCTGATCGATGTTTCCGGCTCGATGAAGCTGCATACATCGGATTATCTCAAACTGGCGCACGCCGCCGTACAAGGCGCTGACCGTGCCGAAATCTTCACCTTCGGCACTCGGCTCACCCGCATCACATCCGCACTGCGTATCCGCGATCGCGACCAGGCTCTCGCCCGAGCGGCGGCACTCGTCGACGACTGGGACGGCGGCACGCGCATGGGACCGACCCTGCTCGCCTTCCTCTCGGTGCCGCGGTTATCGGCCTTCGCGCGCGGTGCCGCTGTGATCATCCTGTCGGACGCGCTGGAGCGCGGCGACCATGCCGATCTAGAGACCGCGATACGCCGCCTGAGCGCCCGCGCCTTTCGCCTGTCGCTGGCCACACCTTTGGCCGGCGATCCGCGCTTCCAGCCGGCAACGGCGGCGTTGCGCGCCATCTTGCCCGATCTCGACGATCTCATCGACGGCTCTTCGCTCGGGAGTCTCACCGATTTCATCCTGTCGCTCGCCCGCCCCGCCCCGGCGGCGTCGGCAATCTGGAAAAGGGTATCGTGATGCAGAAAGCCATCGACGCGCATTTCCACATCTGGCGCCAGCAGGACCAGCCATGGCTGGTCGGGCCGATGGTGCCGCGCATTTTCGGCCCCTACGAACCGATCCGCCGCGACTATCCGATCGAGGAATTTCTCGCCGATCAGCAAGGCGCAGGTGTCGAGAAGGCCGTCTATGTCCAGACCAACTGGGCCAAGGAGGATTTCGAAAAAGAAGTCGCCTTCCTGCAGAAGACTGCCGACCAGACCGGCTGGCCGCACGCTATCGTCGGCTATACCGATATGACTGTCGACGATGTCCGGCCCCAGATCGATCGATTGAAAAAGTACCCGCTGCTGCGCGGCGTGCGCATGCAGCTGCATTGGCACGAGACGCCGGCCTTCCGCTTCGCTGCCTCGGCCGATCAGGTCATCGACCCCAGGGTGCGGGCCAATGTCGCGCGGCTTAAAGACTATGGCCTGTCCTTCGACCTGCAGCTTTTCCCCGCCCAGATGAAGAACGGGCTGACGCTCGTCGGCGAGAACCCCGACACCAATTTCATCCTCACCCATGCCGGCATGCTGACCGGCATGGAGCCGGAAACCACCGAGGCCTGGAAAGCCGGCCTGAGTACTCTATCAACAGCGCCGAACTTCTACGCCAAGCTGTCGGGCCTCGGCACCTTCGCCCACCGCAACGATCCGGCGTTGATTGCCTACATCGTCGACAATGCCATCGACATTCTGGGCGCTGACCACCTGATGTTCGGCTCCAACTTCCCGATAGAGAAGCTCTGGACCAGCCACGCCGAACTGATCAAGGCGCATCGTGCAGCCGTGGCGAAGCACGGTCCGGTGGCGGAAGCGGATATCTTTTGGAATACAGCAGAGAAGGTTTACAGACCGGCATAGCGCACGCTTTCCCTTCTCCCACAGGGGAGAAGGGAAAGCCGCCCCTCACTTCACTTCGAACTCAGGATCGACCGGAATCTGCATCGCAGTCACCAGATGGTTGGTCTGCCCGGCCAGCCCGATGATCGACACCAGATCGCCATGCTGCGCATCGGTCAAGCCTTTGGCCCGCGCCGCAGCCGTGTGCGAATGGACGCAATAGGAGCAGCCATTGGCGGTCGACACAGCGATGTAGATCATCTCCTTGGTCAGCGGATCGATGGCGCTTTCCGTAGCCATCACCACTTTCACCTGGTCCCATGTCCGTTTCAGCAAGGCCGGATCGTTGGCCAGCCCGCGCCAGAAATTGTTGACGAAGTCCGACTTGCGCGTCGCGCGGATGTCGTCGAACACAGCCTTCGCAACCGGGATTTTTTCGACCTCGGCATCGCTGAGGAGTTTTGTGGCGGCCATGGCGTTTCCTTTCGTTGAATCGGTGGATCAGGTGGTTGAATCAGGTCTCGAGCAAGGGCGGCTAACCGGCTATTCCGATTCAGTTTTTGATGCTGACAGAACCATGGCGATTGGCCGAAGCATCTCAGCTTCGTCATTCAGGGGCGAAGCAGGCGCGAAGCGCCGTCGCGGAGACCCGAGCATGACGAAGGCGCTGAGGCCTTGGCCAATTGGTGACGTATGCGCACCGTCAAACACCGACCGGCAACCTAGTGCACTGCCGCATACATGATCTTCTCCTCCGTCGCCTCCGCCGGCGAGAACTCCTCCACGATGCGCCCCTGTCGGCACACCAGAATCCGATCCGACAGGTTCATGATTTCCGGCAGGTAGGACGAGATCACCACCACGGCCAACCCCTCGTCGGCCAGCCGGTTGATGATCTGGTGGATCTCGGCGATGGCGCCGACATCGACGCCGCGCGTCGGCTCGTCGAAGATCACGATACGCGGCTGCTGCACCAGCCCCTTGCCGATCACCACCTTCTGCTGGTTGCCGCCGGAAAGCTCGACCACGCGGGCATTGTCGTTGATCGCCTTGATGTTCAGCGTCTTCGTCCATTCAGCGGAAAGCGTGCGCATCTCCTGCTGGTTGATCACCCAGGCCTTTTCGCGGCCCGCCGCCAGGAGCCCGCCGAACAGGTTCTCGGCAACGCCCATCGTCTCGAAAATGCCCTCGCTCTTGCGGTCCTCGGTAACATAGACGATGCCGTCGGCGACCGCTTCGCTCGGCACGATATAGCGCACCGGCCGGTCGTCCAGCTCGATGGCGCCGCCGCGCAGGAAATCGCGCTTGTAGATGCCGGAGACGATCTTGAAGGTCTCGGTGCGGCCGGAGCCGATCAGCCCGAACACACCGGTGATCTGTGCCTGAAAGATCGAGAAGGAGGTGTTGCGCACGACATTGCTCATCGAAATGTCCTGCACCGACAGCACCTTCTTGCCGGCCTTGCGCAGCCTGGCCTCGTCGCGCTGGCGATAGATCTGTCCCGACAGTGTACGCCCGACCATGGCGGCGACGATCTTGTCGCGATCGAAGGCCGATGTGTCGTCGGTTATGACCAGCTCGCCATCGCGCAGGATTGTGATGCGGTCGGCGATCATCAGCGCCTCTTCCAATGCATGGCTGATGAAGACGATCGAGACGCCGTTCGCCTTCAGCCGCCGGATCAGCGCGAAGAAGTGCCGCTTCTCCTCCGGCGTCAGCGTCGCCGTCGGCTCGTCGAAGATGATGATCTCGGCATTGTGGTGAACGGCGCGCGCGATCTCGACCATCTGACGCTTGGCCGCGCCCAGCGTCGCCACCATGGCGTTGGGGTCGACCGGAAAGTTCAGCGACTGCAAAAACTGCTGCGCCGAAATGTAGGTGCCGCGCAGCCGGTTGAGGAATTTTTCGGTGTCGAGATAGAGGTTTTGCGCCACCGTCATCGACGGCACCAGGCTGGTCTCCTGGAACACCATGGCGATGCCGGCCTCGAGCGCCGCATGCGGCGACGCATAAGCGATCTCGCGGCCTTTGTGGAACATCTTGCCTGAGGTGGCGTCGACGACGCCGGCGATGATCTTGGTCAGCGTGGATTTGCCGGCGCCGTTCTCGCCGAGCAGCGCGTGGATTTCGCCCTTGCGCAGTTCGAAGCTGACTTGTCTGACCGCGGGCACGCCGCGATAGTTCTTGGTGACATTTTCCAGGCGCACGATCGGTTCCATCAGAGACCTCCTGCGTCGATGGCCAGCACGCAATCGCCGCCCCTGGAGGCGATGAACAGGCGGCCGTCCGTTTCCGCCACGCTGCAGATGCCATGGCGCGTGCCGTCGGCGCGGCTGTGCAGGCTGAATTGCGGCTGCATGTTCTGATCGAGCCTGACCACCAGCCCATAGGAGCGGCTCGGCGACCAGGGCTTGTGGATGCCCATGGTGCGGATGCCGCCGCATTGCAGCGGTTCGAGGAAGCTGCGATTGGAGGCCAAAGCCGGCGCGATCCAGTAGGCCGGCGCCACCTGGTCTAGCATGTCGCGCCGATAGTGGGTTTCCTGGAGAACGAATTCGATCAGCCGGTTGCGTGGCGCGAACAGAGCCAGCCACGCGCCGCCATCGCCGGCCGGCGCGAGGCGCGCGGGATAGCCGGGCAGATGCGTCAGCACGGTCGAGCGGCTACCGGTCGCACCATCGAAGCGAACGAGCTGATGGCGCCAGCTTTCGCTGACCAGCACATCCCGCCCAATGGGATGCAGCCCATAGGGAAAGGCGATATCGCCGGCCACTTTGCGGAACTCGGCGGCGGCCGCGTCCCGCCTCCAAAGCGAACCGGACGCGCCCTTCTTCATCAGGTCGGCGGCCCATTGCGACGGCGTGTGCTCAGCCGAGCCATTGGCCAGCCACAACGTGCCGTCGTCTGCATAGGCAAGCGCGGTGATGCAGCTGACGCCGGCCGGCAGCGAAACCTCCTTGCCGGCAACCAGCAGCTTGCCGCTTTCCAACCCCACCGTCAGTTCGCCCGACAGTGATAGAGCCAGCGCCGTGATGGGGGAAGGAAAGGTCCCGACAACCTTCGGCTCCACCCCTGCGGCAAGCGAATATACCGCATTGCCGCTGGAAACGAGCAGCCGGCCATCGGCAACCAGAAGATTGTCGGGCTCCGTCAAATCGGCGAACACTGGCGCCTCGTCCAGCCGCGTGTTGGGACGGAAGGCACCGTCGAGCGGTGGGATGGTCACCGCCTTGCCACGAAACAGGTCGAGCACAGGATCGAGGATCATGGCTTCGCTCCCCAATAAGAAGCGGAACTGGTCCAGTTCGGGTCGGCGCCCGCAATCTTGTAGCGGCCGATGCGGTTGTTAAGGATGCCGCCGACGAACAGGAAACCCTTGTGCTCGCGCATCGAGGTGACCATCGGATGCGCGCCGCCGGTAAGGTCGCCCATCGCCTCGACAATGCCGCCCTTGTCGTTGAATTTCACCACGCCGCCGGTGTTGATGTTGGGGAACAGCCACTCGTCCTGCGGCAGCCGGCGCGTCATGCGCTTGCGCATATCGGGATGGCGCAGCGACAGGTCGAAGCTCGGCGTGCGCATGCCGAGCCATGCCATCCAGTAATTGCCGTCCGACGCCCGGTTGATGTTGTCGGGATAGCCCGGCATGTCGCGGATGACGCATTCGGCGGTGCCTGCTTTCGGCCCTTCCAGCCAGTATCGATGCACACGGCAGGCCCAGCTCTCAGCGAAGAACAGCGACTTCCCGTCATGCGCCATGCACACGCCATTGGTGTAGCGGTAGCCGTCGAGCAGTGTCTTCGTCGAACCGTCCTTCGGGTCATAAACCAGCAGCCGGCCGGTGGCGCGGTTCTCGATCGAGTCCAGCGCCCAATCGTGGGCGTCATAGCGCTTGGTGGAGTCAGTGAAATAGATCCGCCCGTCCGGCGCGATGTCGCAATCGTTGGGGTCGCGCAGCCGCGCATCGTCGACGATCGAGGTCCAGGAACGCGACGTCTCCGCCGACAGGCGTTTCACATCCCGATCCGGCGAGACGGAATAGAGCCCCATGGCGCCGACGCAGCTGATCAGATTGCCCGATTTGTCGAAGGCCAGGCCCAGCGGAAAGCCGCCGATATGGGCAAACACCTCCGATTTCATATAGTCCGGCGCGAAGAAGCGGACGATCTCGCCATGGCGCGTGCCGCAATAGAGGTGATCGTCGCGGTCGAGGATGACGTCTTCCGGCCCTTCCAACTCGCCGAGCCCGATATGGTCGGCCGCCGACAGCCGGTTGTCGAGCGCGTAGGGCGTGCCTGAGCCCGGCACCGCAGACTGTGTCTCGCCCATCTTGAGATAGACCGGCGCGACATAGACTTCGTTGAGCACCTTATGGCGGTTCTTCAGCCAGCGGATGTCGATCGTCACCGCCACCGCCAGCATGATGCCCAGCACCATCTGGTTGGTGCCGGTGCCATAGCCCAGCCGGATCAGCCCGTTGGTCATGGTCAGCACGATGATGGCGCCCATCAGCCCCTTGATGACCGAGCCGCGGCCACCACCCAAGCTGACGCCGCCGACCACCGCCGCCGTCAGCGCCATGATCTCAAGGTTGAGGCCGGTGCCCGGCCCTGCCCCACTCAGGCGGCAAGCGATCAGGAAGCCGCCGATCGAGGCGCAGAAGCCGGAAAAGACATAGGTCATGAACACGGTGCGGCGCACGCGAATGCCGGCATTGTGCGCCGAGCGCCTGGAGCCTCCGACCGCCAGCACATGCCAGCCCGGCCGTGAGCGCGTCAGCGCGATATGGGTGACGATGGCAAGAATGATCGCCAGCCACACCGAGACCGAAAGCCCCCAGAAGGTGCTGTCGCCGATGAAGTCGAGCACACCCGATGTCGCCTGGGAAAGCTGCACGTCGGCGGCATAGGTGGTGACGAGAATATCGAACAGCGCCCGGCCGAAGATGAACGTCACCAGGGTGGTGAGGAAGGCGCGCAGCCTGAGGTAGCCGACGAGGTAGCCGTTGACGGCGCCGAAGATCAGGCCGGTGGCGAGCGATGCCGCCAGCGCCAGCCAGATAGACTGTTCGAGAATGAAGAAGACATAGACGGCGGAGAAACAGGACAGCGCGAAGATCGAGCCGACGGACAGGTCGATGCCGCCGCCCAGCATCACCACCGTCATGCCGGTGACTACCATCGAGAACTCGCCGAGCTGGCGGGTCGATTCCTGCAGCGAGGTCAGCTTGAAGAAGCCGGGAATGATCGAGCCGAACACGCTGAGCGTCGCCACCAGCGCCAGGAACGGGATGGCGTTGTCGGTCCAGCGTTTTGTCAGGATCTCGCCGACCAGATGGTCGGGCACGAGATTGTAGCGCCAGGACTGGAGGCGTTCGCGAAAGGACATCGGCGGCTGCTATTCCATGAGGGAACGAGGTGACCGGATTGTCCAGTCACCTCGTTTATTTCAGTCGAAAAGCGCGGCTTACTTCGTCGCCGCTTCGGCCTGCAGCGCCTTCAGGTCCCAGCAGCTGTCGGGCTTGAGGTCGGCCTTGGTCGTAGCCTTCTCCAGCGTGTAGATGTAGGTGTGCGACGTGCCGGCCGGCTGGCCGCTCTGCAGCAGGAACTTGATGATAGCGTTCATGTCGCCGGACTGGCGGGCAAGGTCTGTCATGACAACGGCGCCATAGGTGCCGTCCTGCAGCTTGTCGCAATCGGCCGCCTTCTCGCCGCCGCCGGTGGTGACCAAAAAGACCTTGCCGTCGAGCTTGGCGTCGCGGATGGCGGCGGATGCGCCGGTGGCGTCACCATCCCAGAAGTCGATGATCGAGCAGATGTCGGGGTTCTGCTGCAGCATTGTCGTCGTCACGTTGCGCGACGTCGTCGGATCCCAGTTGGAGTCGGGCTTGGCCACGACTTTGAAGTCGGGGTGCTTCTCCAGCACCTTCATGATGCCGGCATACTGGTAGAGACTGGACGAGTTGGCCTGATCACCCTGCACAAGGCCGATCTTCTTCGACGAGTTCTCGCCGCAGCCCTTGATCGCCGCTTCGGCTTCGAGCTGGCCAAGCCGGTCCCAGTCGCTGCCGACAAAGGCGTCGGCCGGGAAGTTGGCGGGGTTGTCGACCAGTATGACGTAGGTTCCGGCGGCCTGTGCCTTCTTCATCAGCTTGGAATAGGAGTTGAGGTCCGGCGCATGGATGATCAACACGTCCGGCCTTGTGTCGGACGAGATCGCGTCGGTGATCGCCTGTGCACCGGCATCGACGACCCAGTTCGGATCGCGTGTTTCGAAGGTGCCGCCCCAGGCCTCGACTTCCGTCTTCAGATAGTGCGACCAGCCCTGCGCAAGGTCGAAGCCCATCGCCAGCGGCACCAGCATGACGCGCTTGCCCTTGAGCGCCTGCGCGTATGCGGCCGGGCCCGGATCGTCGGCGGCGAAGGTCGGCGCGACGAAGGCGGTAGCGGCAAGCGCCGTGGCGGCCGCCATCAGTGTTCTGATCAGTTTCATGTCACATCCTCTGTTTTTCACTTATTGCCGGCCGGTCGGCATGACCCGGTCGGGTACCCCTTAGATGTCGCCCTGCTGCGCGGTCTGTTCGTCACGCGGATTGATGATGCCGTCGACGATGATGGCTCCGAGCAGGATCGCCGCCTTGATCAGGTTTTGATAGAGCAGCGGAATGTCGATGATGGTCATCGCGTTCGACAGGATGCCGATAAGTGCAGCGCCCACCAGCACATTGCGCACCCCGCCCCGCCCGCCGGAAAGGCCGATACCGCCGATCACCGCCACCAGCACGATGTCATAGAGCAGCGTCGAGTTGACGACGCGGGTGTTGATCGAGTGCAGGCTCGACGCCGTCAGCAGGCCGGCGATCAGCGCGACGAAGGCCGAAACCACATAACGCAGCACCAGCATTGGCCGCACCGGAATGCCGATGTTGCGCGCGGCGACCGGATTGTCGCCGGCGAAATAGATGTAGCGGCCCCATTTGGTGTAGCGCAGGAACAGGAAGAACAGGAAGGCGAGCCCGGCGAAGACGAACACTTCGATCGGAATGTCGAGGAAACGCAGGCCGCCGAGCAACTCCACCCAATGGCCCTGAGGCACCGGCACCGCATCCTGTGTGATCAGTTGCGAGCGGACATAGCCGAAGACGAAGGAGCCGGTCGCCAGCGTCACGAAGATCGCCGGCACGTCGGCATAGGCGACGAGAAAACCGTTGAGCAGGCCGATGGCGAGCACGCCTGCCAGCACATAGGCGAAGGCGAGCCCATCAGGCGTTCCGGCGTTGAGCAATTGCAGATACCAGGCGACCGACATCGCCATGATCGCCACCGCCGACAGGTCGATGCCCCTGCCGATTATGACGACCGCCATGCCGAGCGCCAAAATGCCTAGCACCGACACCGAGCGGATGATGGCAACGAGATTGTTGGCAGCGATGAAACCAGGCAGCCCAATGGCAGCGGCGACGAACAGCACCACGGCGATGGCAAAGACAATGCCTTCCTGATTCAGGCTCCTGACATTTGGCCAGCCAATCGTGTTCATGTCTGCATTCGCCCCGATGGCAGCTCTGCCACCCCTTCCGAAGAAAGCTAATCGGCTCGGCGCCGCTTCGTCAAATGAATCCGCGCTCGGAACGCCCGTTGGCAGTGATAATCTTCCAGTGGACGCACCGATTGCTAGAACTGGCGCAATCCTAGGAAAAGGCTGCGCTTTTGGCATTCCGTTGCGCCATTGCGCGTATGCGCGAAGGTGCCGTTCTGAGGCGAAAGCACAAGGCGGAATTAGTTGCCGCCTGAGCGGCGAAAATCGCGAATTCAGGTCCTGGTCATGTGGCCTGAAACTTCGGCGCCTGCGCCGGGCGGCAGCACGAGGAACCGCAACGCCGCCACCAGCCCGATGGCGCCGATGACCAGGAAGGCGATGCGAAAATCGACGAGGTCGAGCGCCGGCCGGCCCCTGACGATCTGCGACAGGTTGAGGATGGCAGCCGCCACCGCTACGCCGAACAGCATCGACATCTGCTGCAGCATGGACGACAAAGTTGCCGCCGAGCTGCGCTGCGCCGCATCGATATCGGCGAAGGCCAGTGTATTCAGCGCTGTGAACTGCATCGAGCGCGTCAGGCCGGCGATCAGCATCAGCGCTACCACCAGCGCCTGCGGCGTCTCCGGCGAGATCGCCGCGCACGCCATGATCGAGGCCGAGGCGATCAGGCCGTTGACGACCATGACCGTGCGAAAACCAAAGCGTCGCAGCATCGGCGTCGTCACCGTCTTCATGCCGAGATTGCCGAGGAAGTAGGCCAGGATCATCAAGCCGGCATCGACCGGCGAAAGGCCAAAGCCGACCTGAAACAGCAGCGGCAAAAGGAACGGCGTGGCGTTGATCGCCACGCGAAAAATGGTGCCGGCGGCAAGCGTCGAGATGGCGAAGGTCTGCACCCTGAACGCGCTGAGATCGAGCAGCGGATGCGGCGCGCGCCGGAGATGCCGCACCGCCAGCCAGCCGATGACGATGCCGGCGGCAACCAGCAGCACGGCGGGCAAGGCGCCGTCTTCCGGATGTGCGATGCGCTCAAGGCCGTAGAGCAGCAGCGCGAGCCCCAGCGACGTGAGGAAAAACCCCGGCCAATCCAGCGGCTTGGGATCGGCCGCGCGGTCGCCCGGAATGAAGCGCGCGACCAGCGCCAGCCCGACGAGCCCAAGCGGGATGTTGATGAAGAAATTCCAGTGCCAGGAGAGATAGGTTGTGATGAAGCCGCCAAGCACCGGCCCGACCACGGGCGCAAACAACGCCGGCCAGGTGATCAGCGCCGTGGCGTTGAGCAGCTCCGATTTCGACGCATTGCGCAGCACCAGAATGCGCCCGACCGGCGTCATCAGCGCGCTGCCAAGGCCTTGCACGACACGGGCCGCGACGAACTGGGTAAGGCTCTGCGAGAAGCCGCAGGCCAGCGAGGCCAGCGTGAACAGTACGATCGCCAGCAGGAAGATGTTGCGCGCGCCGAAGCGGTCGGCAAGCCAGCCCGACAGCGGCACGAACACTGCCATGGTCAGCATATAGGCGGTGATGCCGATGCTCATCGCCACCGCCGGCACGCCGAAGGATTGTCCCATCTGCGGCAGCGAGGTCGAGATGATCGTCGAATCCAGCAGCTGCATGAAAAACGCGATGGCGACGATCAGCGCCACGCGCCGCGCATTGCTGGCGGTTACGGCGGAGGCCTCGGTGTCGGGAACGGCAGTCATGGCGAACCGCGTTGAACAGCATATGGCTGGCCCCGTCCAGAGCTTATCCAACAAACTTCCGTGTCGGCTCGCAGCCTGTTATGGATGGGCGGGCGGCCAAGGACATCGCATGAAGCCTATCTATATCGACTACCTCAATGGCCTCGATATCGAAGCCCTGGAGATGACCGACGGCGAAATCATTGCCGCTGTCGAAGCCGGGCTTATCGCGCAAGGCAATGGCCAGACGGTGATCGAGCCGCGCGTCCATCTTGAACCCGCCCCTTCCTTCCATGGCCATTTCAACGTTCTGCGCGGCTACGTTGCGCCGCTCGATACGGCGGGCGTGAAAATCGTCGGCGACTATGTCGACAATTATCTGCACGGGCTCCCTTCAGAATTTGGCATTCTAAACCTGTTCGATCCGCGCACCGGCACGCCGCGCGCCATTCTCGACGCCACCGTCATCACCGACATGCGCACCGGCGCCGTCACCGCTATCGGCGCCAAACATCTGGCGCGCAAGAACTCCAAGGTGCTGGCCCATATCGGCGCGCGCGGCACCGCCTACTGGAATGTGCGCCTGCTCGACCATCTCTTCGACTTCGACGAGATCCGCGTCCATTCGCGCCGCCCGGAAAGCCGCGACGGCTTCGCTGCCAAACTCTCGGCCGGTCTCGGCAAGAAAGTTACCGCGGTTGCCGACTGGGAAAGCTGCATCAAGGGCGCCGACATCGTCGTCGAAGCCTCACGGCTGCCGGAGCCGCAGCCGCTGCTCAAGACCGAATGGATCAAGCCTGGTGCACTGGTCGTGCCCTACGGCACGATGAGCGCGGTGGAGCTGTCGCTGACCGACATCATGCAGAAAATGGTCGTCGACGATTGGGGCCAGTGCAAGGGCGGCAAGTTCGGCTCGCTGCGCGCCCATGTCGAAACCGGAAGGCTGAGCGAAAAGACGCTGCATGCCGAACTCGGCCAGATCGCCGCCGGCCTCAAAGCTGGACGCGAAAGCGACGACGAGACGATCCTGTTCTGGCATCGCGGCCTGTCGCTGTCCGACATTGCGCTGGGCAAGGCGATGCTGGCCAAGGCAGGAGATAGAGGTATCGGCCAGAGGCTGCGCTTCGCATGAGCGCGCTCGTCCTCACCGGCGCCGGCGTCAGCGTCGAGGACGTTGCGCAGGTCGCCCGCGGCGGCCGCAAGGTCGAGGTTGAACCGACAGTCATCGAGAGGCTCGACAAAGCGCGAAAAGTGCTCGACCAGGTCGCCGCGTCCGGCCAGCAGATTTACGGCCTCAACACCGGGCTGGGCGCCAATCTCGGCACGTCGGTCGAGGGCGATGCCAGCGCCTTCCAGCGCCAGTTGCTGGAAGGGCGAAGCGGCGCTGTCGGCGAGCCGCTGCCGCAAGAAGCGGTGCGGGCGACCATGTTTGCCCGTGCCGCGATGTTCTCTGTTGGCGGTTCCGGCATTTCGCCGGCGGCTTTCACCGCCCTTGTCGATGCGCTCAATGCCGGCGTGCATCCGGTAATGCCGCAGCTGGGCTCGATCGGCGCCGGCGATCTCGTGCTGATGACGGCGCTCGCCCGTCTGCTGACCGGCGATGGCGAAGCTGACTATCAGGGTCGGCGCATGCCGGCGGCCAAGGCGTTGATGATGGCGCGGTTGGCTCCGATCAGCCTGGCGCCGAAAGACGGCCTGTCGCTGATCAACGCCTCGGCGGTATCAGCCGGCACTGGCACGTTGGTACTGGCCGACGCGCTGTCGGCCTTTGCGCAACAGCAGCAGGCCGGCGCGCTGACCATGGAAGGGTTTGGCGCCAACCGCACCATTCTCGATCCGCGCCTGCATCTGGCGCGGCCGGCCGCCTGCCAGCAACTCGCGGCCAAGGGCCTGCGCGACCTGCTTGCCCGCGACGAGGAGCCGGCGCCGACCGCCCTGCAGGACCCGCTGTCGATCCGCTGCATGCCGTCGATCCATGGTGCATTGATCCAGGCGATCGACCAGGCCAGGCTGGCGCTGGAGATCGAGCTCAACGCCGCCGCCGACAATCCGCTGGTGCTGGGTGAGGACGGGCTGGTGCTGTCGACCGGCAATTTCCACACCGCATCGCTGGCGCTGGCCTTCGAGACGCTCGGCCTGGCGATCGCGCAATGTGCCGCGGCAAGCGTTGCACGCTTGATCCAGCTGACCGGCTCCGGCCGCAACGGCCTGCCCAGATATTTGTCGCCGGTTGGCGGCGCCTCGGCCGGTTTCGTGCCGCTGCAAAAGACGGCAACGGCAATCCTGGCCGGCATCCGCCACAAGGCCAATCCGGTGATGCTGGATTTCCTGGCCGTGTCCGAAGGCGTAGAGGACCACGCCACGCAGACGCCGCTTGCCGTGTCGAAATGCGCCGGGATGATCGCGCTGTGGCGACGGCTGATCGCCTTCGAACTGATGGCCGCCGCGCAAGCCGTGGACCTGCGCGACGGTCTCAAGCTGGCGCCCGGCACCGCAGCGATCCATGCTGCGGTGCGCGCGCATGTGGCGATGCTGAGGGAGGACCGGCCGCTGGGAACGGATGCCGAGGTGCTCCATGCCATGCTCGCCGACGGAACATGGCAAGGTGCTGCGATGATCGGCAAGGAGGCCGAGTAGTCAGCCCTTTGCGTCCACCCGTTTCATGAACAGGCTGAGCTCGGCCGGATCCATGCGCACGACATGCCTGTCTTCCGGATAGGCGCCGCTATCGACGTCGGCAACGTACTCGGAAAACGCCGCGACGCGTTCCGCCTGCAGGCGATCGTACTCGGCGGCGAAGTTGCGGTAGACCTTGGAATGGCGCGGCATGTGGCCCCGGTTCTGGCCAAGAATATCGTCGGCGAACAGATATTGCGCGTCGCAGCCGGTGCCCGCACCCATCGACAGCATGATCAGCGAGGTCCGTTCCGAGATCGCCTTCGCCACCTCGATCGGCACCACTTCGATCTCGGCGCCGAGAGCTCCAACGGCCTCATACTGCTTGACCGCCTCAAAAATCTGCATGGCGGTGTCGGCGGTCTTGCCGACGGCCTTGAAGCCGCCGGTCCAGGTGGCGCGGGACGGAATGAGGCCGACATGGCCGATGACGGGGATCGCGTCGTCGGCGAGCCGCTTCACGGTGGCGAAACCGGCGCTGCAATAAACGGCGTCGGCTCCGGCCTTGTAGAGCCGGAACGCCCAGCGCAGGAAATCGTCCGCCGTGCCTATTTCATAGAAGTTCTCGCCCGGCATGGTGAACAGGCTAGGCGCCGCATCGCGATACTCAGGGTTGAGCACCAGCTCGGGCGGCACCGAGACGATATCGACCCCTGCCCGCTCGGCAGCCTCGGCCTCGTCCATGGTCAGGACGCGCAGCATGGTCAGCTGGCGCTTGCCCTTCATGGCGCGCAGATCGGCGACGGTCGGTCTCTTTCGGCTCATCGGGATGTCCCTGTTGGCTGGTTGCTTTTCCCGGTCACCTTACCGGCCCCGTAACAGGCCGGATAGAAGGCGGGTGGTTTATTCGCTACTCGGCCGCCGCCGACATATCGAGCTCGTGAAATTCACCGCGATAGGGCCGCGCCGTCGGCGGCAATTCGCGCTTGAGGAAATAATCCTCGTACCGCAGCTGCTTCAGCAGCACCGGCCAGACCTCGCGATAGGCATGCCACATGGACGGGTTCGCCGCCGGCAGGTCGTGCTTGATCAGCTCGTGCAGCCTCGGCAGCGCATGGTAGGGCACCATCGGAAACATGTGATGCTCGACGTGGTAATTCATGTTCCAGTAGATGAAGCGGCTGACCGGGTTCATGTAGACGGTGCGCGTGTTCAGCCGGTGGTCGACGACATTGTCGGCCAACCCGATATGCTGGAGCAGGCCGGTCAGAACCATGTGCCAGCTGCCATAAAGACGCGGCAGGCCGATCAGCACCAGCGGCAGCCATGAACCCAGCGCGATCGCGAGGGCGATCGTCGCAACGTACACGGCGACATGCCAGCGCGCCGCCGTGATGGCCTTGCCCTGTTCGGTCTCAGGAATGTAGCTCTTTTCATCGTCCGACAGCTTGCCCAACGCCTGGCGCGCCAGGATCGGCAGCGAATAACGGAAATCGAGAATGCCGGTGAAGGCAAGCGCCGCCTTGACCAGATTTGGCGGCCGCATTACCGCGATCTCGGCGTCACGGCCGACGATGATCGTGTCGGTGTGATGCCGCGCATGGCTCCAGCGCCATTGCACCGGATTGCGCACCACCATGAAGCTGGCGATTTCGTAGATCGCATCGTTCATCCAGCGTGTGCGGAAAGCGGTGCCATGGCCGCATTCGTGCCAGCGCGAGTCGCTCGACGATCCATACAGCACGCCATAGACGAGCAGGAACGGCACCACCCACCACGTGCCCCAGAACCAGATGATGCCGGCGGCCGAGCCCAGGATGGCTGCGATCCAGATGATGGTATCGCGGATCGCCGGCCCGTCGGAGCGCTGCATCAGTTCCTTCATTGCCTTGCGCGGCACGTCGGTGTGATACCACTCGGCCGAGGCCAGCCCGGTCTCGATCGCCCGGCGGGTGCTTTCGCCGACCAGGCCGTAATCGCGCTTTGTCTTGGCCGTCGGCATCACCGTCTCGCCCTGCCCTTAGAGACCGTTGGCGCGGAATTTCCCGTCGAGGAATGTCTTTGCGCGCGGCACGTCGTCCTCGGTCAGATGCTCGATGATGACCGGGATGTTCGGGTGCTTTTCGCTGAGCCGCTTCAGATAGAGGTCGTAGTTGAGCGAGCCGAGACCGGGCGCCGGCAATTCGATCTCGCCGACGCCGCGGAAGGTCAGCCCCTCATGCGCATCCGCATCGCCGATATCGGCATGCTTTTCCGTCTTGTCGCTGCCGGAGCGTTTCACATCCTTGGCATGCGCGATCCGGATCTTGTCGGCCAGCGTGTCGAACACCTGGTTCAGCACCTGGTCCATGCGGTCGATATTGTGCGCCTCGAAATAATTGGTCGGATCCATCAGCAGGCCGAGGCCCGGATGGTCGACCTGCGCGAACATTTTGACCGTCTCCTCGACCGAACCGACGACATTGTTGACATAAGTTTCGAGCAGGAACACCGCGCCATGGTCGTAAGCCGTCTGGGCAAGATCCGAGATCACCTTGCGGCATTCCTCGAAGCCTTCCTCGGTCTTGTTTTTGGGATGATGCACCCAGTCGGATTCGGTGTTGTAGGTGCCGGTCTCCGAGATCACGTAGGGCGAGCCGAAGTCGCGCGCATTGCGGATGATTTCCTTGAGATAGCCGACGCGCTTCTCGCGCTCGGATTTGTCGGGATGGATGATGTNGCGCGCATTGCGGATGATTTCCTTGAGATAGCCGACGCGCTTCTCGCGCTCGGATTTGTCGGGATGGATGATGTTGGTGTAGCCCGAGATGCAGCAGACCGGCAGATTGTGGTCGCGAAACGTGTCGCGCACTGTCCTCGCCTTGTCCCCGGTGATCTGCCCGGCCGTGAGATCGACATCCCTGAAATGCATGTCGAGCTGCACTGTGTTGAAGCCGAGTGCGCGGATGCGGCGGGCGGCCTCCGCGAGCTCGTAGGGGAAATAGCCGGTGAATATACCTGCCTGCATCATGATGTGACTCCTCCCGGTAAGCGATTCAGCCGCCACACTATTCGGCGGGCATGTTCAGTCGATCGATATCTCGGACAGTTTGACGGTGCGGCCTTGCGCCATCGAGCGATAGCCCGCCTCGACCAGCGCCATCGTCTTGACGTTGTCGGCCACCGATAATGCCGGCGGCGTGCCGGTCTTCAAGGCGTGCTGCAGTTGCTCCATGACGCCGATGAAGGCATGCGGGAACCACATCGTGTCCCAGCTCGGGCTGACCCACTTGCCATCCGTCGTCTCGGTCGAGGCATAGGTCAGCGTCGAGGCCACGCCTTTCGGCCAGCCGATCGTGCCTTTGGCGACACCGTTGGTGCCGTCGACGCGCCAGTTGATGTGCTGGTCGTCCAGATAGCCCTCCTGACGTGGGCCGGACCAGACATCCTCCAGCGACACGGCGAGCACGCCGGAGGGAAAGCGCAGTGTCGAGACGGTGATGCCGTCGCAATGCTCGAATGTCGTGCGCGGGTCCTTGCGTGTCAGCGTGGTGATTTCCGAGGGATCGCCGAACAGGAAGCGCAGCACGTCGAGATGATGCACGCTCATATTGGCGAGCGTCAGCCGGTCGTAGTCCTGAAGGAAGGTCTGCCAGTGCGGGATCGCATGCATGTCGATCTGCGCGAAGACGATGTCGCCCAGCGCGCCGCTGTCGATGATCTGCTTCAGGACGCGCATCGACTGGTCGTAGCGCATGTNGAAGACGATGTCGCCCAGCGCGCCGCTGTCGATGATCTGCTTCAGGACGCGCATCGACTGGTCGTAGCGCATGTTCTGGTTGACCGAGAGGATCTTGCCGGACTTTGCGGCTTCGTCGCGCAGTTTCACGGCTTCATCGACCGACAGCGCCAGCGGCTTCTGCGCCAGGATCGCCTTGATGTGAGGCTGCTTCAGCGCATGGCGGATCAATGCCGGCTGCTGGTCGGGTGGAAAGGCAAGGTCGACGATCTCGATCTCGGAATCCTCGATCAGTTGTTCCGGCGTGTCGTGGACGGTCGGAATGCTCCAGCGTGCAGCTACCTTCTCGGCGCTGGCCTTGGTGCGCGAAGCGATGGCAACGACTGGGAAACCGGCCTGCCCATAGGCGGCAAGATGGCATTCGGCCATGATCATGCCGGCGCCGATGCAGCCGATCCGGTATTCGCTGGCGCGAACCCTTACATCCGGCTCGAAACCCTGGCCTGCCATCCATTCCTCCCTTGGACGACAGGATATAACGCCATGGCCGGCCCATCAGCCAAGGTCCGCTCCATCAATTCCCATCAGAACCCTGCCGGGGTGACGGTGCGAACTAGTTTGCGGCAATCAGCACGGTGCTTTCCGGCGACCAGCTGAGCACCACATCCTGGCCCTCGGCCAGCCGGTCATTGCCGGTATTCTGGACGATGACCTTCAGCGTCTGGCCGGCGCGCTCGACGAAATAGGTGCTGTTGTTGCCGGCGAAGATGCGCTTGGAGATCTGGCCCTTCAGAGCGTTGGCATTGGCCGCATCCGCAACCCCGGCATCGGTCGCGATGCGAATGCGTTCGGGACGCACGGCGCAGCTGGCCTTCGTACCGGCGGCAAGCCGATCACCCACCCCGGCGGCGATCGCCATGCCGTCAGGCAGGCGGATGCCGTCGCCGGTCGCATCGCCACGAAAAATGTTTGCGTCGCCAAGGAAGGTGGCGGCGAATTCGCTCTTCGGCCGGTCGTAGATTTCCTCCGGCGGCCCTTCCTGCACGAGCCTGCCGTCCCGCAATATGCCGATGCTGTCGCTCATCGTCAGCGCCTCTTCCTGGTCGTGGGTGACGAAGATGGTGGTGATGCCGATCTCGCGCTGGATGCGCTTCAGCTCGATCTGCATGTCGACGCGCAGCGCCTTGTCGAGCGCGCCGAGCGGCTCGTCGAGCAACAGCACGCGCGGCTTGGTGACGATGGCGCGCGCCAGCGCCACACGCTGGCGTTGGCCGCCGGAGAGCTGGTGCGGCCGGCGCTCGCCGAGCTTGCCGAGCTGAACCAGATCGAGCGCGCGCTGCACTTCGGTGGCGATCGTCGCTTTCGTTTCGCCGCGCACCGACAGGCCGAAGGCGACATTATCGGCGACGCTCATATTGGGAAACAGCGCATAGTTCTGGAACACCATGCCGATGCGTCGCTTTTCGACCGGCACGCGTTCCACACTCTCACCGCCAATGGTGATGCGGCCAGTATCGGGAAAGTCGAAGCCGGCGATTTGGCGCAGCAGCGTGGTCTTGCCGCTGCCCGAGGGGCCAAGCAGCCCATAGAAACCGCCATCGGCGAAATCGATGGAGACGTCGTCCAGCGCCTTGTGCGCGCCAAAACTGCGGGAGACGTTCGATACCTGCACGCCGGCCATTATTTCTCTCCGCCGAATTTGAAGAAGCGCGCCGTGAGCAGCATCAGCGCCATCGACACGACGATGATGATGGTCGAGACCGCGTTGATCTCGGGCGTGAACCCCTTGCGGATCGCGGCGTAGATTTCGACCGGCAGCGTCGTCTGGCCCGGCGTCGCCAGGAAGTAGGAGACGACGAACTGGTCGAACGACACGGCAAATGCGAACAAGCCGCCGGCAATGACGCCGGGCATGATCCACGGCAGCGTCACACGCCTCGTCACTTGCCACTGGTTGGCGCCGAGCGAGCGCGCCGCCTCTTCCAGCTCCGGTGCAAAAGTCTGCAGCCGGGCCGAGACGACGACGATGACATAGGGCAGCGCCAGCGCCACATGGCCGAGCAGGATGGCGAACAGGCCGCGGCCAATGCCGACGCCGAAGAAGAAGATCAGCATCGCCGTGCCGGTGATCAGCCACGGAATGGCGATTGGCGGAAACAGCAGCGCCTGCAGCACTTTCTTGCCGCGGAAATCATAGCGGAACAGCGCTAGCGAAGCGGCCGAGCCAAGCACCACTGAGATGAGCGTGGTAATGACCGCGATCTCGAGGCTGTTCCAGGTGGCCGCGATCAGCTGGTCGTTCTGCCAGAGCGAGGCATACCATTCCGTCGTCCATTCGAACGGCAATTGGTAGAAGGGCGAGACGTTGAACGACATCAGCGCCATGATGATGATCGGCAGATAGAGGAAGGCGAGCAGCAGGAAGATGTAAAACCGGCCCAGCCCTTGGAGGATGCGGGTGGTCTTCATCACGCGGCCCTCTTCAGCACCGGCGAGGCAACTGCGAGGATGACCAGCACGACGGCGAGCAGGATGAACGACAATGCCGCACCAAGCGGCCAGTTGAACACGGCGACGAACTGGTCTTCGATCACCGTGCCGTAGAAGGTGCCGGTGCGACCGCCGAGAATGCGCGGCTCCATGAACGAGCCGACGACCGGCACGAAGATCAGTGCCGCACCTGCCACCAGGCCGGGCATAGACAGCGGGATGATCACCCGCTTCAGCACCTGCAGCCGCGAGGCGCCGAGCGAGCGCCCGGCCTCGATCAGCGAGTCGTCGATTGCCTGCAGCGTGAGATAGCAGGTCAGCACCATATAGGGCACGTAGGAGTGCACCAGGCCGATGATGATTGCGGGATAGGAATACATCAGGTCGATGTTGATCTTGAACGGCAGCACGGCGTTGAGCGCCGTGTCGAGGATGCCGCCCTCGCGCAGCACCATCGCCCAGGAGAAGATGCGCACCAGCCCGTTCGACCAGAACGGCAGGATGACCAGCAGGAAGATCGCCTCGCGGCTGCGCCCCTTCAGCACCTTGGCCAGCACATAGGCGGCGGGGTAGCCGATGACGACGCACCACAAAGTCACTTCGAGGCCGAGCCGCAGCGAAGCGAGCAGCAGCGTCAGGTACAGGCTCTGCGAGAAGAATGCGGCGTAATTGCCAAGGGTGAACGCCCACGGCTTTCCCGACAGCGGCAGGTCGGTCATGAAGGAGAAGAATACCATGGCCGAGAGCGGCAGGAAGATCGCCACCGTCAGCCAGAGATAGGCCGGCGCCAGCAGCGGCAGGGCCGATCTCAGCCCGCTGCGCGACGCGACCGCACCCTGTACTGCCATGATACCCTCCTCCCCAGGATTGAAGGGCCAGCCGGCGCCAACCGCCGGCTGGTCCGGACGTGAGCGTTACTTCACGTCGACTTTGAGCTGCTGCCACAGCGCCAGATAGGCCTCGCGCTGCGCGTCGGTGATCGGCGCCTGGAACTGGATGCGCTTGGCCACCTCGGGATCGCCCATCACCTTGCGGTTGAAGGAGTCTTCAGGCAGCGCTTCCACCGCCTTGGTGTTGGCCGACACCGGAGCGCCGACCTTGGTGACCCATTCGACATAGAATTTCGGATCGATCATCCAGTTGATGAAGGCCTGCGCACCTTCGACATTCTTCGAGCCCACCGGGATCGAGAACGCGTCGAGCCAGGCGACGGCGCCTTCCTGCGGAACGACCAGCGAGACCGGCAGCTTGAAGTGGGTCTTGGCGCGATCGGCCGAGCCGCTCCAATAGGTGCCGATGTCGATCTGGTTGGAGGCGACCATCTGGTTCCAGTCGTTCTCCGAACTCCAGAACGTCTTGATCTGCGGCATCAGCGAGGTCAGCTTCGCCTTGACCGCTTCCATATCCTTGATGTCGTTGATATTCTGACCGGTGGCGATGGCGCCGAACTGCACCGCTTCGACAGCGTCGTCGCGAATGACGACCCGGCCCTTATGCGCTGGGTCCCACATTTCGGCGATCGAGGTCGGTGGCTTGTCGAAGGACTTTTCGTTGATTGCCAGCGCCGTCAGGCCCCACACCCACGGCACGCCATAGACCTTGCCGTCATGGTCGAGCATCGGCGATTGCGCCTTGTCCTTGCTGATGTCGGCATAGTTCGGCAGCTTCGAGACATCGATCGGCTGGATCAGCTTTTCCGCCATCGCCTGATCGTTGAAGGCGGCGTTGATCATGACCACGTCATAGAGGCCCGGATTGGTGCGGATCTTGGTCAGCATTTCCTGTTCGGAATTGAAGAAGTCGTTCACGACCTTGTTGCCGGTCGCCTTTTCGAAGGCTTCGATCGCCCACGGCTCGTCGGCGCCGTAGCCCTTCCAATTGAGCACATGCACTTCGGCGGCACTGGCGGCCAGCGTGAGCGCGGAGGTGATGACGGCGGTCGCCGTCAGCAGGGCAGTCAGTCTTGGCATGCGCATGTTCGTTCCTCTCTTGTTTGCCCGCTTGGCGGGTCAGGCTGTCTGATGGGCCTTCTGGTTCTGGCCCGGCTCGCCCGTGGCGGCCTGGCTCAGGAAAGTCTGGATCTCGCTGTCGGTCGGCGCCGATGAGCCGCCATGGCGGGTGACGGAAAGTGCTGCCGCCGCATTGGCATAGCGCGCCGCCTCGAAGGGATGCACGCCGCGCGAGAGTGCACTGACGAAACCGCCGATATGGGTGTCGCCGGCGCCATTGGTGTCGATGGCATCGACCTTGAAGCCGGCAATGGTCTGCGTCTCGCCATTGACCAACCTCACGAAACAGCCCTTGGCGCCGGCGCGGATAACGACGCCTTCGGCCTTTGGGCAGTGGTCGGCGAGCAGCCGGGCGGCGAGTGCCTCGACATCGCCTTGCCCAGCGATCTCGACCGCTTCCGTCATGTTGCAGCTCAGCCATGTCGTACGGGCAAGCACCCGCGACAGGATGGGACGTGGGATATCCGCGATGACCGGCGTTGGATCGAAAACGAAGGGAATGTTTTCTGGCAGCGCCTCGATCCAGTCGGTCAGCGCGTTGTGGCTTCCGAGATAGCTCAGCGTGTAGCCTGACGTGAACACGCAATCATCAGACGCGACCACCACGGGCCTCATCATCTCGAGGCTGAGAATGCTCTCCGCACCGGGCCACGACACGAAGGTGCGCTCGGCATCGCCGGAGATCATGGCGACGCAATTGCCGCTGTCCATGACCGGCGATGGCGACGTCAGCGTTATGATGCCTTCGGCCGCAAACGCGGCGCGCAAAAAATCGCCATTCGGTCCGCTGCCGAGCTGGCCGCCGAACACCACCGTCATGCCGGTGCGGCTGGCCGCGACCATCATGTTGAAGCCGCCGCCGGCGACCTGCGCAAAGCTCGACGCGGTCTTCTCGCAGCCCGGCGCCGGCAAGGCGTCGATGCGGTAGACATAGTCGACGACGGCGCTGCCGATATGGACCAGACGCCCACTCATGCCGCGGCATCCTTGCTGGCCTTTGCCGTGCGCGCCGCGAGGAGGTCTTCGGCAAGCGAGCGCACCTCCGCCATATCTATGCCGACGAGCCTGGCGATGTGTTGTTGCGGCAGTTGCGAAAAGCCGACGCAGGCGCCGGCCATGCTTGAGGCAATCGCGCCGATCGTGTCGGTGTCGCCGCCGAGATTGGCGCTGATGATGGCCGCTTGCCAGGGATCGCCCTGCGCGACTTCAAGCACGGCGAAAGCTGCCGGCACGGACTCCTGGCTGGCCACACCGGTGCCGACGAGATCGGTGATGAGCCCGATCGCATCCCGCGTGGTCTTGCCGCGCACGAGCTCCTGCGCCCAGGCGATACGCGCGGCGATATCGCCACCAGTCACCCAATGTCCGAGCCTGGCGCCTCGCCGCGCGGCTGCTACCGCGCTGTCGGAAGCGGCACGCCAGTCGCCGCCGGCGACGCCACGGCTGACGGCGGCGGCGACGGCGGCAGCCGTGGCAATGGCGATCGAGGTGTTGTGCGTCGCGCGGCAGGTCTCCGCCACCTTGGCGATAAAAGCGTCGAGCGGTTCCAGCGGCATCATGATGCCGACCGGCGCGATGCGCATGGCCGCGCCATTGGTGTCGCCCCGGCTTCCCGCCTCTTCCGCCGGCACGCCGTCATTGATGGCGTCGATGGCGCGCTTGGTCGATGGTCCCAGCAGGTCATAGCTGCCGCGCGCCTTGACCTCGCGCTCCCAGTCGAGCAGTGCGTTCACCCAGCGCGCATGATCGAAGCGGTCGCCGGACTCGACGAGAATGCGACCAAGCAGCAGGGCCTGTTCGGTATCGTCGGTGATGGTGCCGGCAACGAGCCCCTTCGACACCGGATGATCGGCAAACGGCGCCACGAAATCCTCGACATGGCCGTATAGCTCGGCGATCCGCGCCGGCGACAGAAGCTGCGTCGGCATGCCCAGCGCATCACCGAGCGCCCCACCGACAAGCGCGCCCATGGCGCGATCGAGCGTGTCGTTGGTTCTGTCCGGCATCGCTCAAAACCTCATATGCAGCGCGAAATGCGCCGGGTTGAGCAAGATCGGAAGAGCACACGTCTGANGTCTTCGGCATTCAGCATCTCGATGCCGACCCATTCCTCGCCATGGTCTGGGATGAGGCCGGCGCCGCGCAGCGTCTGGTGCAGCGAGCCTTCGCGCAGACCGCGCAGCGGCACGTCCTCCAGTTCGGGCGACAGCGGCAGGCGGCTGCGTTCGATGGAGATCGCATGGCCGTCGCTTGCATTGGTGCGCACCCGGTCGACGGCGATGAAGAACGGGCTTTCGATGCCAAGCAGCGTGGCAAGATCGGCATCCTCGATCACTTCAAGCCGCAGCGTCCGCGTCTCGGCATTGGCGCCGGCATTGGCCAGCGCCCGCGACCAGCCAATGCTGTCATCGACCGGCTTGCCGTCGAAAGTGACGAAGGAGCCGATGCCGACCTTGGTCGTGATCAGCCCACGGCTGGACAACTCCTCGAGGCCCTTGCGGACCGTGTTGCGGCTGACGGAAAAGCGCTGGACGAGTTCGTTCTCGCTTTGCAGGCGGTCGCCGAAGCCAAGCACGCCGGAGCGGATCTCATGTTCGAGAACGGTGGCGATCTGCTCGGGCTTGCCCGTGCCGGGAGAAAGTTGAACCGCGCGCCGCTTCATATGGGTACCTGTTCAATAAACCTGTATAGTCCTGTTCGATATTGGAGTTGAAGGGCGACGTCAACCATATATTTGGATTCACGCATATGCGTTGTGCTCAGGAGGTGCCCCGGGCATCGTTTGTTCGCATGGCGACGCTAACCGCGCAGGGCGTCCCGTCTCCGAGACAGAGCGGGGGCAGCGCTTCCCTCAGGCGATTAGCCTTGCGCTCACACGAAGAAAAATTCCTCAATCCGTTGCTTGGCCGTCCGCAGCGCTGGCAGGATATCCCGCTCCATCGCCTCGACGGAGAACCGCGCCGACTGCGTCGAGACGTTGATCGCCGCCACGGTCTTGCCGGCGCGGTCATAGATCGGCACCGCTATCGAGCGCAGGCCAAGTTCCAGCTCTTCATCGACGACGGCAAAGCCATCCACCCTCGCCGCGTCGATGGCCTTGGCCAGCGCGGCGCGGCTGGTGATCGTCTTCGGCGTGCGCCGTTCGATCCTCGCCTCTGCAAGCAAGGCCTTCAGCTCATCCGCGCCCAGCCCCGCAAGCAGGACGCGCCCCATCGAGGTGCAATGCGCCGGCAGCCTGGTGCCGACATCGAGCGAAACGCTGAGGATGCGGCGGCCAGGAATGCGCGCGACATAGACGACTTCCTCGCCCGACAGCACCGCCGCGTTACAGGCCTCGTCGAATTGGCCCGCGACGTCGCGCATGATGGATGCCGCGAATGTCCACAGCGAGGCGCCGCCGAGCCAAGAGCGCACGATGGCGAGCAGGCGCGGCGACAGCGAAAACTGCCGGCCGGATTGCGTGGCATAGCCGGTGGCGGTCAGCGTCAGCAGGAAGCGACGCGCGCCGGCGCGGGTCAGCCCCGCCTCCTCCGCCATTTCGGTCAGCGTCATCCCGGCCGGATGCCGGGCCAGTATCTCCATGACTGCAAGGCCGCGCTCCAGCGAGCCGACATGGTCGCGCGTCTTTGCCTTGTCCTCCATGCGGCCTCCGCAAGACAATGCGCCGCCTTGACTCGTCTCGGCGGCGCGATGTAAAAATATCTCATACAAAACAAATGTTCGCAATACGAACTTTTTGAACTTCGGAGTTCTTGGCGATGGTCAATTTCCTGCCGCTCAAACAGGCCGTGGCTGAGAACCTGCATGATGGCGATACGGTCGCCTTCGAAGGCTTCACGCATCTGATCCCGACGGCGGCGGCGCATGAGGCCATCCGCCAGGGCTTTCGCGACCTGACGCTCATCCGCATGACCCCCGACCTGATCTACGACCAGATGATCGGCATGGGCATGGCCAAGAAGATCATCTTCTCCTATGTCGGCAATCCCGGCGTCGGCCTGCTGCGCCGCGCCCGCGACGCCATCGAGAACGGCTTCCCCCGGTCGATCGAGATCGAGGAGCACAGCCATGCCGGCATGGCCAACGCCTACGAGGCGGGAGCTGCCGGCCTGCCTTGCGCGGTGTTCCGCGGCTATCGCGGCGCCGGGCTGGCGGCAGTCAATCCCAACATCCGCTCGGTCACCTGCCCGTTCACCGGCGAGGTGCTTGCCGCCGTTCCTTCCATCCGCCCGGACGTGACCTTCATCCACGCTCAGAAGGCCGACAAAAAAGGCAATGTTCTGGTCGAAGGCATTATCGGCATCCAGAAGGAAGCGGTGCTCGCGGCCAAGCGCGCCGTGGTGACGGTAGAGGAAGTCGTCGACAATTTCGACGACCTGCATCCCAACCTCACCGTGCTGCCGCGCTGGACCATCGCTGCGATCTCGGTGGTATCAGGCGGTTCGCATCCCTCCTACGCGCACGGCTACTATGCCAGGGACAACGCCGCCTATCTCGAATGGGACGACATCGCCGCCGACCGTGAAAAATTCCAGACCTGGATGCAGGCCAATGTCCTCGATCGCACGGCGGACGATTTCGCCGGCCGCGTAAAGCATCTGAGGAGCGCGGGATGAGCGGCTTTACTCCCAATGAGATGATGACGATTGCCGCCAGCCGAGCCCTGAAAAACGACGATGTCTGCTTCGTCGGCATTGGCGCGCCGTCAGCCGCCTGCAACGTCGCGCGACTGACGCATGCGCCCGACATCACGCTGATCTATGAAAGCGGCACCATCGGCACCGCGCCCGATGTTTTGCCGCTGTCGATCGGTGACGGCGAACTTTGCGACACCGCCGTCACGACCGTCTCGGTGCCGGAGATGTTTCGTTACTGGCTGCAGGGCGGCCGCATTTCGATCGGTTTCCTCGGTGCCGCCCAGCTCGACAAGTTCGGCAACATCAACACCACCATCATCGGCGACTATGCGCATCCCAAGACCCGCCTGCCCGGCGGCGGCGGCGCGCCGGAGATCGCCACCTCGTCGAAGGAGATCTACATCACCATGGCGCAGTCCAAGCGCGGCATGGTCGAGAAGATCGACTTCTTCACCTCCTTCGGCCATGGCGATGGCGGCGACCATCGCCAGCGCCTCGGCATCGAGACATCAGGGCCGACGCTGCTGATCACCGACCTTGCCATCTGGAAGCCAGATCCGGTGAGCAAGGAATTCACCGTGGTGTCGTTGCATCCCGGCGCAACGCGGCAGCAGGTGCAGGACAGCTGTGGCTGGATCGTAAAGTTCGCCGAGGCGCTTGACGAAACGCCGGCGCCGACGGAACTCGAGCTGACGACATTGCGCGACCTGCAGGCCCGCACCAAGGCGGCGCATGAGGGAAGCGGAAAAGAAAAGGCCGCATGACATGACCGAGGCATTCATCTGCGATTACACCCGCACCCCGATCGGCCGTTTCGGCGGCTCGCTGTCGTCGGTGCGGGCCGACGATCTCGGCGCCATCCCGCTGAAGGCGCTGGTCGAGCGCAATGCCGGCATCGACTGGCAGGCTGTCGACGACGTCGTCTATGGCTGCGCCAATCAGGCCGGCGAGGACAACCGCAATGTCGCGCGCATGTCGCTCCTGCTCGCCGGATTGCCGAAGGAAATTTCATGCTCGACCGTCAATCGCCTCTGCGGGTCCGGCATGGACGCGCTCACCATTGCCGCCCGCGCCGTCAAGGCGGGCGAAGCCGAGTTGATGATCGCCGGCGGCGTCGAATCGATGAGCCGCGCGCCCTTCGTCATGCCCAAGGCCGAGACCGCCTTTTCACGCCATGCCGAGATCCATGACACCACCATCGGCTGGCGTTTCATCAACCCGCTGATGAAGAAACAATATGGCGTCGATTCCATGCCGGAGACCGGCGAGAACGTCGCCGAGGATTTTTCAGTGTCGCGCGCCGACCAGGACGCCTTTGCCGTGCGCAGCCAGGACAAGGCCGTCGCGGCACAGGCCAATGGCCGGCTGGCGAAGGAGATTACCCCGGTGACGATCCCGCAGAAAAAGGGCGACGCGATTATCGTATCGAAGGATGAGCATCCGCGCGCCGGCACCACGGTCGAGTCGCTGGCCAAATTGCCGACGCCGTTCCGGCAAGGTGGCACGGTCACCGCCGGCAACGCATCCGGCGTCAACGATGGCGCGGCGGCGCTGATCATCGCCTCCGAAGCGGCTGTGAAAAAATACGGCCTGACGCCGATCGCCCGCGTTCTCGGCGGCGCTGCTGCCGGCGTGGCGCCGCGCATCATGGGCATCGGCCCTGCCCCGGCGACACAAAAGCTCTGCGCCCGCGTCGGCCTGACGCCGCAGCAATTCGATGTCATCGAGCTCAACGAAGCCTTCGCCTCCCAAGGCATCGCCGTGCTCCGCCAACTCGGCATCGCCGAGGATGCGGAGCACGTCAACCCCAATGGCGGCGCCATCGCGCTTGGTCATCCCTTGGGCATGTCGGGCGCGCGTATCACTGGCACCGCGGCGCTGGAACTGCGCGAGCGCAGCGCCCGCTATGCGCTGGCCACCATGTGCATCGGCGTCGGCCAGGGCATCGCAGTGGCGCTCGAACGGGTTTGAGATCGCACTGCCCTTAATAGGGCAAACCGACATAGTTCTCCGCCAGCGCGGTCGACGCCGCCTGCGAATGCACGAGATAGTCGAGCTCGGCTTCCTGGATGCGCTGGCCGAACTCGCCCGTATCGGGAAAGCGGTGCAGCATCGTCGTCATCCACCAGGAGAAGCGCACCGCCTTCCACACTCTGGCCAGCGCCTTGGCTGAATAAGCGTCGAGCCCGCTTGGTGATTTGTCCAGATAGAATTCGCGAAGCCCGGCAAAGAGATAGCGCACATCGCTGGCGGCAAGGTTGAGCCCCTTGGCGCCCGTCGGCGGCACGATATGGGCGGCGTCGCCGACCAGGAACAGCCGGCCGAAGCGCATCGGCTCGGCGACGAAGGAGCGCAGCGGCGCAATCGATTTTTCGAAGGACGGGCCGGTAACGACCGCGGCTGCGGTCTGTTCCGGCAGGCGACTGCGCAATTCGTCCCAGAAGCGACCGTCGCTCCAGGCGTCGACCTGTTCGTCAGCCGGGACCTGCACATAGTAGCGGCTGCGATGCGTCGACCGCATCGAGCACAGCGCAAAGCCCCGCTCATGGTTGGCGTAGACCAGTTCGTGATCGGCCGGCGGCACTTCGGCCAGCACGCCGAGCCAGCCGAAGGGATAGGTCCGCTCGAAGGTTTTCAGCGCCCGCCCAGGCGCCGACTTGCGGCTGACGCCGTGATAGCCGTCGCAGCCGGCGATGAAGTCGCAGTCGATGCGATGGCTGACGCCATCCTTGTCGTAGGTGACGTAGGGCGCTTCGCCATCGAAACCATGCAGCGCGACGTTGGCCGCCTCATAGACGGTGGTCAGCCCGGCCGCCTCGCGCTTGTCCATCAGATCGTGCGTCACTTCGGTCTGACCATAGACGGTGACATGCTTGCCGCCGGTCAGTGCCGTGAGGTCGAGCCGGTGCAGGCCGCCGCCGAACGCAAGCGAGATGCCGGCATGCAGCAGGCCCTCGGCATGCAGCCTTACAGCTGCGCCCGCCTCTTCGAGCAACTCGACGGTGCCTTGTTCGAGCACCCCTGCCCGCACCCGGCCAAGCACATGCTGCCGGCTCGAACGTTCGAGGATCACCGTCTCGACGCCAATGGTGCCGAGAAGCTGGCCAAGCAGCAGCCCGGACGGTCCGGAGCCGACAATGACAATCCGGGTGCGCATCAGTGTCCCAGGCTTTCGATCTGTCCGGCGAGTTCGGCGGCGAGCCGTAGCGCAGCCGCGGTCGCAACCGCCATCTGCGGCAAGAGCAGCCATTCCAGCGTCCAGGCAGCACCGGAGCGCTCCTGCTCATGCACCAGCGCCTGATGCATGCCGGAAAGCTGGGTGGCGTTGAAGCGCGCCAGCGTCACCAGCACTTCCGCCTTCACCGGGTTCTGCTTGTGCGGCATGGCCGACGAGCCGCCGCCGCCGGACAGCTTGATGTCGGTTCCATCTTGCGCCATCAGCGCAATGTCCTGGCCGAACTTGCCGAGGCTGCCGGTGATGAGCGATAGCAGCCCGGCGAATTCGGCCAGCGCATCCCGCTGGCTGTGCCATTGCGGCGCGTCGCCAAGGCCGAGCTTTGCGGCAAGGGCCGCGCGCACGGCAGGTCCTTTGTCGCCCAGCTTCTCCAGCGTGCCGGCGGCGCCGCCAAACTGCACCACGATCAGACGCTTGGATTGCTCCGACAGTCTCTGCTGATGCCGTTGCAGCGGCGTGCGCCACACCGCCACGCGATTCGACGCCTGAATTGGGATCGCCGGCTGCATGCGCGTCATCGCTGTCAATGCTCGGCTGCCAAAACGTTCTTCCAGCCCCACCAGCCGCAGAATGTTTTCAGTCAGCAGCAGGTCGAGATGTTCAATGAGCCGGCGCAGCCGAAGCACCAGGCCAGTGTCGATGACGTCCTGGCTGGTTGCGCCGAAATGCACGCCGGCGTCGTGCGGCGCGCCGACCGCTGCCTTCAACTGGCGCACCAGTTCGGGCACGATCACGCCATCCTTCGCCACACCGGCCCGCAGCCGCGCGGTGTCCGGCTTGTAGGACAACAGGACAGGTACAATCGCCGCGGCGGCATCCGTGCCGATAATCCCGCTTTCGGCTTCCGCTTGCGCCAGCGCGCGCTCGAAATCGAGCATGGCGGCGATTTCCGCATCGACCGAAAAATGCCGAGCCGCCTCCTCGTCGCCGAGCAGGCCGGAAAGCAGCGGATGGTCGAAGGGCGATACGGTCATGTCATTGGTTTCCTGACCGTCAGCTGTCGAAGAAGACCGTTTCCTTCTCCCCTTGGAGATGGACGTCGAAAATATAGTTGTCGCCTTGCCGCTCGGCGATCAGCGTCGGCACTCGCACCTTGTGCTCGATGCGGGCCAGGATCGGATCCTCGGCATTGGCCTTGGCCTCGTCTGAGAAATAGAGCCGCGTATGTAGGCCGATATTGATGCCGCGCGCGACGATCCACAAGCTGATATGCGGCGCCATCAGCCGCCCGTCGCCATACGGCACGCGTCCCGGCTTGATCGTCTGAAAACTGCACAGGCCGGTTTCCATGTCGGTCGGCTGACGGCCCCAGCCCTGAAAATCCGGATCGGCATCGCCGCGCAATTCGGCCGGCGAATTGTAGAAGCCATTGGCATCCGCTTGCCAGATTTCGATCAAGGCATCCCTGAGCGGCGTGCCGGTGCCGTCGAGCACGCGAATGCGCAAACCAACGCGGTCGCCCTTGGCGTTGTCGTTGAGCATCGTGGCGCCCAAGTCTGTCGGGTAGACGCCGCCGATACCACCGAAATTCGGCGTCAGCCCGATATGCACGTAGGGCCCGGCGGTCTGCGACGGGCTCTCCTTCAGCCGGGTCAGCGATTGCGCCATCAATTGCCCTCCGGCCGGTTTTCGAACAGCGCGGCACGGCGTCCGCGCAGCACGATGTCGAACTTGTAGGCGCGCGCGTCGAAGGGGATTGTCGCCTGCATATCGAGCGCGGCGACCAGCGTCTCGATCGCCGCCCTGTCGCGGATGCCGCGCACGATCGGGCATCGCCAGATCAGCGGGTCGCCCTCGAAATACATCTGGGTGATCAGCCGCTGTGCGAAGCCGTGGCCGAACACCGAGAAATGGATGTGCGACGGCCGCCAGTCATTGGGCCCGTTCGGCCAGGGATAGGGACCTGGCTTCACCGTGCGAAAGGCATAACCGCCATCGGCATCGGTGATGGTGCGGCCGCAGCCGCCGAAATTCGGATCGAGCGGCGCGAGATAGCCGTCCTTCTTGTGGCGGTAGCGGCCGCCTGAATTGGCCTGCCAGAATTCGAGCAGCGCGCCGGAGATGCCCTGGCCGCGCTCGTCGAGCACGCGGCCATAGACGATGATACGCTCGCCGATGGCGCTCTCTCCGGGCTTTGCGAAATTGTGGATCAGGTCATTGTCGAGTTCGCCCAGCATGGCGTGGCCGAACACCGGACCGGTAATTTCCGACGCCGTATTGTCAAGGGCCAGCAGCGCCTTTTGCGGCGAGCGCAGCACCGACGTCTTGTAGTCGGGCGTCAGCGCCGGCGGATGCCAGCCGCGGTCGCGCTGGAAGAAGGCTCCGCTCTCGGGCCTGCGGTTCGAGCCGGCATCAGCTGGCATGGCCAGTCCTGCTTCCGTCCATTTCCGAAAACACCTCCTTGGCGATCCTGAAGGCGCGGTTGGCCGCCGGCACGCCGGCATAGATCGCGACATGCAGGAACGCTTCGCAGATATCGTCGCGCGACGCACCGGTGTTGGCGGTGGCGCGCACATGCATGGCGACCTCTTCATCATGGCCAAGGGCCGCCAGCAGTGCCAGCGTCACGATCGAGCGCTCGCGCCTGCTGAAGCCCGGTCGCGCCCACACCGTTCCCCAGGCTGCCTCGGTGATCAGCTCCTGGAACGGCCGGTCGAAATCGGTGACGGCATCCTCGCTGCGATCGACATGCGGGTCGCCGAGCACCGAGCGCCTGACGGTCAGCCCGGTCCGGTATCTGGTTTCGTTTTTGGGCAGTTCATCCATGGGTCTGCTTTCTCAGGGGAAGCGCCGCGACGAAATCGCGGATGAGGGTGGTCAGCGCCTTGGGCTGTTCGACGCAAGGGATGTGCGCGGCGTCACGAATGATTTCGAAATGTGCGCCTGGGATCAGATCGGCCAGCCAGCGGACGAGATCCGGCGGCGTCGAGCCGTCCTGGTCGCCAACGACGCAAAGCGTGGGCACCGCGATCCCCTGCGCGGCCTCGGTGAAATCCGCGTCACGCACCGCCGCACAGGTGCCGACATAGCCGGCGACGGCTTGCCGGGTCATCATGTTCCAATAGCCGTCGAGCTCGGCGACACGGTCCGCGTGGAAGGCAGGCGTAAACCACATTTTGAGCACGGCATCGGCGATGGCCTGGATGCCTTTGCTTTCGACCGTTTCGATGCGGGTGTTCCAGCTGTCGGCAGTGCCGATCTTGTGGGCGGTGTCGCACAGGATGAGGCCGTCGACGATTTCGGGGCGCCGGGCATAAAACCCTTGCGCAATCAGGCCGCCCACCGACAGGCCGCACAGCACAGCATTGTTCAGTTCGAAATGATCGATCAGGCCCGACAGATCATCGACATGCTCGTCGATCGAGCTGACGCCACCAATGTCGGACAGGCCATGGCCGCGCTTGTCGTAGACCAACGCAGGCATTTCGCCACCCAGTTCGGACAACACCTCGTCCCAGATGCGGAAGTCGGTGCCCAGCGAATTGATGAACACGATCGGCCGCGCATTTCCCTTCGCCTTGATATGGCGATGGTGCAGCGTGATGCCGCCAATGTTGACGAATGGCACGATTTCGATCCTCCGTGTTCACATTGCACAAGGCATTTGGTTTGGTAAAATGATATTTTACGCCGTTTCATTAACTGCTAGGTTATGAGAACATGTCCGAAAGCCGCATAAGGTTCCGTCACCTGCAGGCATTCCTTGAGGTAGCGCGGCAAGGCAGCGTGGCGAGGGCGGCCGACTTTCTCCATGTCAGCCCACCGGCCGTGACCAAGACGCTGCGCGAACTGGAGGAGGCGCTTGGCATCGCTGTCGTCGAACGCGACGGCCGCGGCATCAGGGTGACGCGGCTTGGCGAGATCTTTCTCGGCCATGCCGGCACGGCGATCACGGCACTGAAGCGCGGCGTCGATTCCGTCCGCCAGGACGGCGCCATCAACCGGCATCCGATCCGCATCGGCGCGCTCCCGACAGTGTCGGCCAAGGTGATGCCACGCGCCATAAGCCTGTTCCTGAGTGAAAATACCGGTGCTGCGATCAAGATCGTCACCGGCGAGAACGCGGTCCTGCTGGAACAGTTGCGCGTCGGTGCGCTCGATCTCGTCGTCGGCCGGCTTGCGGCGCCGGAAAACATGACCGGCTTCTTCTTCGAGCATCTCTATTCCGAACCGGTGCTGTTCGTGGTGAGGGCCGGCCATCCGCTGCTGCAGCCGGGCCAGGACATCTTCGCCCGGCTCGATGAATTTCCGGTGCTGATGCCGACGCGGGAATCGGTCATCCGCCCGTTCGTCGACCGCCTGTTCATCACCAACGGCATGACGGCGCCTGCGACCGAGATCGAGACCGTCTCGGATTCCTTCGGCCGTGCCTTCCTGCGCCAAAGCAACGCGGTCTGGATCATATCGACAGGCGTCGTCGCCAACGAACTCTCCAGCGGCGCCTTCGTCGCCTTGCCCGTCAACACCGAGGAAACCAAAGGGCCGGTCGGCCTGACGATGCGGACCGACACTGCGCCTTCGCCGGCCTTCACCATCCTGCTGCAGACCATTCGCGAGGCGGCCAGCCAGAACGCCTGAGCACCTTTCGCCAATCTGGCGCAGAGCGGGCCTTCAGCCGTATTTCCATAACCTGTTGGTTAACGAAACACCGCAAAATATCATTTTACCAAACCAAACACCTAGGGCACTGTGACCATGGGAGGATCGAAATCGTGCCGTTATCGGCATTGGCGGCGTTCCGCTGCCGCCTCAAGGCCTGCCGGGGCGATCTCCGATCTTAGAACGGGCGGCATCGATTTTGAGCAGGCCGGCGGTCACCTCCAGGTGCCGTCAGGAAAGGGAGGAATACCAGCATGACCTCAAGCAAATCCGGCGTCTCGCGGCGCCAGTTCATCGCCACATCGCTCGCCGGCGGCGCGGCACTTGCGCTCAGCCGCGGCCAGGCCTTCGCGAAGGCCGCCGACACGCTGAAGGTCGGCTTTGTCAGCCCGCGCACCGGGCCGCTCGCCGGCTTCGGCCAGACCGACGGCTATGTGCTCGACCTCGCCCGCAAGGCGCTCGCCAACGGCCTCGACATCGGCGGCAAGAAATACAGTGTCGAGATCATCGACCAGGACACGCAATCCGACCCGTCGCGCGCCGGCCAGCTCGCCAAGGACCTCATCAACAACCAGGCCGTCGACCTGATGCTGGCGGTGTCGACGCCGGAGGTGATCAACCCGGTCGCCGACGCCTGCGAAGCCGCCGGCGTGCCTTGCCTCTCCACCGTCATGCCGTGGGAGGCCTGGTATTTCGGCCGCGGCGCCAAGCCCGGCGAACCCTCGCCGTTCAAATGGACCTATCATTTCGGTTTCGGCGTCGACGAGTTCTTCCGGACCTACATCTCGCAATGGAACCTGATCGAGACCAACAAGAAGGTCGGCGTCATGTATCCCAACGACGCCGACGGCAATGCCATCCGCACCCATCTGGCGCCGTTGCTGGCAAAGCAGGGTTTCACCATCGTCGATCCCGGCGCCTACGAGACCGGCACCACCGACTATTCCTCGCAGATCGCGCTGTTCAAGCAGGAAGGCGTCGAGATCTTCAACTCCTTCCCGATCCCGCCGGACTTCGCCGCCTTCTGGCGTCAGGCTGCACAGCAAGGCCTGATCAAGCAGATCAAGATCTGCCAGGTCGCCAAGACCGGATTGTTCCCGTCCGACATCGAGGCGCTGGGCGATCTCGGCAACAAGATTTCGAGCGCCGCTTACTGGCACAAGGCCTTTCCCTACAAGTCGCCGCTGACCGGCGTTTCGGGAATCGAACTGGCCGACGGTTATGAGGCCGCCAGCGGCAAGCAGTGGACGCAGCAGCTCGGCGCCTCGATGTCGCTGCTCGACGCCGGCTTCGAGGCGCTGAAGGCAAGCACCGACGCCAAGGACAAGGCGGCCGTCGCCAAGGCGCTGAGCACGCTCAACACCGAGACCATGATCGGCAAGGTCGACTTCACCAGCGGCCCGGTCGCCAATGTCTCTCCCGGCCCGATCATCGGCACCCAATGGGTGGCGGCCAAGGAAGGCGGCAAATTCCCGCTCGACTACGTCGTGACCGAGAACGCCACCGACCCGAAGGTTCCGGTCGAGGCCAAGCTCCAGCCGTATAACAGCTGACGGTCGGTTACGGGGATCGCATCGTGAACGGTTCAGCAAACGCCGCGATCCTCCGCGCTGCCGGCATCCAGAAACGCTTCGGCGCGCTGGTGGTGCTCGACGATGTCGACTTCGCCATGAATGGCGATGAGGCCGTCGGCATCGTCGGCCCGAACGGCGCCGGCAAGACGACGCTGCTCAGCATCTTGTCAGGCGCCTTCCCGCCGAGCGCCGGCACGGTCGCCTTCAAGGGCGGCGACGTGACCGCGATGCCGGCTACGCAGCGCTGCCGGCTTGGCCTGGTGCGCACGCACCAGGTGCCCAAGCCGTTCAGCGGCATGACCACCTTCGAGAACGTTTTTGTTGCGGCATCGCATGGCGCCGGTCTCGCCCGCGACGAGGCCTATGAAGAGGCGTTGGCGTCGCTGAAACTGTGCGGCATGCTGGGCGTGGCCAACCGGCGCGCCGAAACGCTCGGCCTGCTCGACCGCAAGCGGCTGGAACTTGCCCGCGCGCTCGCGGCAAGGCCTATGCTGCTTCTGCTCGACGAGATCGGCGGCGGACTGACCGATGGCGAGGCGAGCGAACTTGTCGATACCATCAAGGAATTGCGTCGGCGCAAGATCGGCATCGTCTGGATCGAGCACATCGTCCACATCCTGCTGCGGGTGGCAGAGCGGCTGATCTGTATGGACGCCGGCAAGATCATCGCCGATGGCGAGCCGCAAGCGGTGATGGCCGACCCGCAAGTCGTGCGCGCCTATCTCGGCGGAGGCTCGAAATGAGCCTGCTCGCAATCGAGAATCTGGTCGTCCGCCATGGCCTGTTGCAGGCGGTGCGCGGTGTGAGCTTTACGATCGAGCACGGCGAAACGCTGGCGCTGGTCGGCGCCAACGGCGCCGGCAAGACGACGCTGCTGCGGGCGATCGCCGGCGCCCATGAGCCGACGGCCGGCCGCGTGCTGCTGAATGGCGCCGATATCACCGGCGTTCCCTCGCACAAGCGCGTCGGCATGGGCGTCGCGCTGGTGCCGGAAGGGCGAAAACTGTTCGTGCAAATGACGGTCGAGGAGAACCTCCTGCTTGGCAAGACCGCCGGCCGTCCCGGCGACTGGAGCGTGGAACGAGTGCTGGACACGTTCCCCAATCTGAAGCCGCGCCGCCATGCCAAGACCGGGCATCTCTCCGGTGGCGAGCAGCAGGCCACCGCCATCGGCCGCGCTTTGATGAGCAATCCCGAACTGCTGCTGCTCGACGAGGTCTCGCTCGGCCTGTCGCCGCTGGTGGTCGATCGCGTATACACTTCGCTGCAAGGCCTGATCAGCTCCGGCACGACGATCATCCTGGTCGAACAGGACCTCAATCGCGCGCTCTCGGTCTCGGACAAGGTCATCTGCATGCTCGAAGGACGCGTCGCGCTGGAAGGCCCGAGCAAGGGCATGTCCCGCGATGAAGTGACGAAAGCCTATTTCGGTCTGCACAGAAAAAGCGCCGGGAGTGTGCCGGCATGAGCAACCAGATCGTCCAGGGCATCCTGCTCGGCGGCTACTACGCGCTGATCGCCTGCGGCCTCTCCTTCATGTTTTCGGTGATGCGCATAATCAACCTCGCGCATGGCAGCCTGGCCGTGTTTTCCGCCTACGCGCTGTGGTGGCTCGCCTCGCAATTCCATATCTCGCCCTTCGTCGGCCTGCTCATCGTGCTGCCGCTGATGGCGGCCATCGGCTGGGCGCTGCAACGCTTCCTGCTCGAGCGCAGCGCCCGTGGAGGCGCGCTGCTGCCGATCCTGACCACGTTCGGCCTCGCCATCGTCATCGACAATGCGCTGTTCGAGCAGTTCGGCGCCGACACACGTTCGCTGGCGCCCTATATCGGCAGCCTCTCCTACGATTCCTGGGAATGGCCGGGCAGCATCTATGTCGGCAAGCTTGCCGTGATCATGTTCGCCGCCGCCGTCATATTGCTTGGCGGACTGCAGCTGTTCCTTACCAACACCAGGCTTGGCCGCTCGATCCGCGCCACGTCGGAAGATCCCGACACGGCCGGTCTCGTCGGCGTCGATGCGCGCCGCGCCAACGCCCTCGCGGCCGCCATCGCCATGGTCACGGTCGGTCTTGCCGGTGCCTTCCTCGGCATGCGCGCCACCTTCGATCCCTATACCGGCGCACCTCAATTGCTGTTCGCTTTCGAGGCGGCCGTGATCGGCGGCGCCGGTTCGCTATGGGGCACGCTGGTCGGCGGCATCGTTCTGGCGCTCGCCCAGACGCTCGGCGCGCAGATCCATCCGCAAGGTTTTCTGATCGGCGGCCATGTCGCCTTCCTGATCGTGCTGTTCATCCGGCTCTCCACCTCCGGCCTCGGCCTGCGCGGCCTGCTGCGCCTGCCCGCGAGGAAAGCATCATGAGCGCGGTTTTAAACGCCCCCGTTATCGAGCGCGGCACCTCCGCCTCGCGCATCTCGGCGATTGCGGTCGTCGTCATCATCGCGCTACTTGGCGTCGCGCCGCATTTCCTGTCGGCCGGCGCCGTCGACCGCGTGACCGCCTTGTTCATCTATGTGATCCTGGCAGCGATGTGGAACGCGCTGGCCGGCTTCGGCGGGCTGGTTTCGGTGGGACAGCAAGTGTTCTTCGGCCTCGGCGCCTATTTCACCATCCGCCTGGCCGATGCCGGCCTCAACCCGTTCGCTTCGCTGTTCGTCTCCGCGATCATTGTCGGCGCGATCTCCTGGCCGATGTCGCTGTTCATGCTGCGGCTCAGGAACGGCGAGTTCGCCATCGGCATGTGGGTGATCGCGGCGCTCACCCATCTCCTGGTCAATCTCGACCGGCTGGTGCAAGGCGAGACCGGGACGTCGCTGATCTCGCTCAACGTCTATGACGCCGGTTCCAGGCGGGCGACGATCTACTGGCTGGCGCTGGCCGCGATGACGGCGCTGCTCGCCACCCTGTTTAGCCTGCTGCGCGGCAGCACGGGCGCTGCCATCCGCGCCATCAGGGACAATGAGGAGGCCGCGGCATCGGTCGGCGTGCGCGTCACCGGCACCAAGCGGCTGCTCTTCGTGCTCGCCGCCTTCGGCATCGGCATGGCCGGCGCGCTGTGGTTGGCCACGTCGATCACCTTCCAGCCGAAAACCTACTTCAACGTCCAGTGGACCGCCTACATGATCTTCATGGTCCTGGTCGGCGGCATCGGCACCTTCGAGGGCGCCATTCTGGGTGCGCTGCTGTTCTTCCTCATCGAGACCTGGTTCGGCGGCACCGGCGTCTGGTATCTGATCGGCCTCGGCGCCACGGCGGTGCTGTTCTCGCTCTTCCTGCCGCGCGGCCTGTGGGGAACGCTGGAGGAGCGCTTTGGCCTGCGCCTGCTACCGGTCGGCTACCGGGTCAGGCTGCCGGCAAACGCCGGCGATAGCGACGCCACGCCTTCGCCGCAACAGACCGCAACACATAGTGAAAAGGCGTGACCATGCTGTTCGGCAAGACCATCCTCATCACCGGTGTCGCCTCTGGTATCGGCGCCCGCACCGCGGAACTTGCCGGCCAACTGGGCGCTGACGTGATCGGCGTCGACGTGCGTGAACCTGCCGCACCGGTCGGCTTCTTCGTCAAGGCCGACATCTCGTTCAAGGCCGGCGTCGTCGATCTCATCGGGCGCCTGCCGCAGCGCATCGATGCGCTCTGCAATGTCGCCGGCCTCCCCGGCAACACCGGTGCGGTGTCGACACTGGCCGTCAACTTCTACGGCCTGCGCGCGCTCTCGGAAGGCCTCGCACCAAGACTTCGTGAAGGCGGCGCCGTGGTCAACGTCGCCTCGATCGCCGGCTATGGCTGGCGCGCCAATCTCAACCGCGCGGCATCGATGATCGGCATCGAAGGCTTTCCCGATGTGGCGGAGGTGGTCGCCGACCATCAGGTGAAGAACGAGGAAGGCTATTCCGTTTCCAAGGAACTGCTGCTGTTGTGGACGCAGCGCGCCGCACATCAGGACCTGTTCAGGAGCCGCGGCATCCGCGTCAATGCAGTGAGCCCCGGCCCGGTCGAGACGCCGATCCTCAAACAGTTCCGCAATGTGCTGGGTGACGCCCGCGTGGACAGCGACATCGCCAGGGTCGGGCGCGCCGGAACCTCGGGCGACATCGCGCCTGTCGTGCTGTTCCTGTGCTCGGACGGCGCACGCTGGGTCAACGGCGCCAATGTGCCGGTTGACGGTGGGCTTGAAGCATCGATCAATGCCGAGGTGCTCGGCTTCTAGACCATGATCCCGAAAAGTGGGAGCCGGTGTTCGGATCAGATCGTGGTCGATAATAGATAGAAAAGACGCTCGACGGCGAGCGAGGGAGAGAACAATGGACATCGGACTTCTGATCGACGGCGACAAAAGGGATGCGTCAGGCTCCGCCTCTTACGAGCGCATGGACCCGTTCACCGGCAAGCTGGCCACCCGCGCTGCCGCAGCCAGCATCGCCGACGCCAATGCCGCGGTGGAAGCCGCGGCCCTCGCCTTCAAGAGCTGGTCGAAGACCGGACCGGGCGAGCGCCGCGCTTTTCTGTCCAAGGCGGCCGATGTCATGGACTCCAAGGTCGGCGAATTCACCAGATTGATGATGGAAGAAACCGGCGCCACCGGCCCCTGGGCCGGCTTCAACGTCATGCTCGCCGCCAAAATGCTGCGCGAGGCAGCCGCCATGACGACGCAGATTTCGGGCGAGGTCATCCCCTCCGACAAACCCGGCACGCTCGCCATGGCGATCCGCCAGCCCGCCGGCGTCTGCCTCGGCATCTCGCCGTGGAATGCGCCGGTCATCCTCGGTACCCGCGCCATCGCCATGCCGATCGCCTGCGGCAACACGGTTGTGCTGAAAGCCTCCGAAATGTGCCCCGGCACACACCGGCTGATCGGGCAGGTGCTGGTCGAAGCGGGCCTGCCCAAGGGCGTCATCAATGTCGTCACCAATGACCCCAAGGACGCAGCGGCAATCGTCGAAACACTGGTCGCGCACCCGGCCGTAAGGCGTGTCAACTTCACCGGCTCGACCAAGGTCGGCAGGATCATTGCCGAACTCGCCGGCCGTCACTTGAAGCCGGCGCTGCTCGAACTCGGCGGCAAGGCGCCGCTGGTCGTGCTCGACGATGCCGACATCGACGCCGCGGTCAATGCGGCGACCTTCGGCGCCTACATGCATCAGGGCCAGATCTGCATGTCGACCGAGCGTCTGGTCGTCGATGAAAAGGTCGCCGACGAATTCGTCGCCAAGCTCGCCGTCCGCGCGGCGCAGCTGCCGGCCGGCGACCCGCGCGGCCATGTCGTGCTCGGTTCGCTGATCAGCAGCCAGGCCGCCGACAAGATGGAAGAACTGGTTGCCGACGCCGTCGCCAAGGGCGCCAGGCTTGTGGCCGGCGGCAAGCGCACCGGAACCGTGGTCGAGGCGACATTGCTCGACCACGTGACGCCGGCGATGCGCGTCTATTCGGAAGAATCCTTCGGCCCGGTCAAGCCCGTGATCCGCGTTGAGGGCGAGGACGAAGCGGTACGTGTCGCCAACGACACCGAATACGGCCTGTCCTCAGCCGTGTTCAGCCGCGACATCCGCCGTGCCATGACGGTCGCCGCGCGCATCGAAGCCGGTATCTGCCACATCAACGGCCCGACCGTCGGCGACGAGGCGCAAATGCCGTTCGGCGGCGTCAAGGGTTCAGGCTACGGCCGCTTCGGCGGCAAGGCCTCGATCGCCGAATTCACCGACCTGCGCTGGCTGACGATCGAGGATCCGGGGCAGCACTATCCGTTTTGACTGCACCTTCTCTCACAGGGGGAGAAGGAAAGGAGCCCTCAGGGCCGTTGCCTGGCGAGCCAACGGATTCCCGCATCAAAACCCGGCAAGGCTCGAGCCCCGCGATCGGCGGCCCCTCCCGGAGTTGTAAATCGTTTGATGGTGGGTATTTTAGCCCTCAAGCACATGCCGCCGGAAAGCGGCAAGTGGTTTTGGGACTACCACAAGTGCAAAGCAAAATACGCGATGCGGATCGCGCCGGGGAGGAATCGTCATGCCAAACAAGGCCTTGCCGCTGGTCATCAGCGCGCCGGAACCACGCACGCTCGACCTGATCTTCACCCCACCGCAGCTGGCGCGCCTCAAGGCGCATTACCGCGTCGTCGAGACGACGGCCGAGGGCGTGGCGAACTTGCCCGCCGACGTGCTGGCCGAAGCCCGCTATATTATCGGCCAACCGCCGATCTCGCCCGAGACCTTGGACCAGATGCAGGCGCTGCGTTGCGTCTTCAATGTCGAGACCAACCTAATCAACAACATGCCCTATGAGACGCTGTTTGCGCGCGGCATCCATGTCGTCACCACCGGCCTCGTCTTCGCCGAGCCGGTGGCCGAGCTTGGCCTCGCCATGGCGCTCAACCTCGCCCGCAACATCGTCGATGCCGACCTCGCCTTCCGCAAAGGCGAGGAGCTGTGGGGCGGTGACGGCAATTTGACGGCGCGGCTTCTGTCCGGCGCCGATGTCGGCATCATCGGCTTCGGCGATCTCGGCCGTGCGCTCAACCGACTGCTGTCGGGTTTTCGCACCCGCACCAAGGTCTTCGACCCTTGGCTGCCGCCGTCGATCCTGATCGACAATGGGGTGAAGCCGGCCTCGCTGGACGAGGTGCTGACATCAAGCGATTTCGTCTTCGTCGTCGCTTCGGTGACCTCGGAGAACCAGGGTTTCCTCGGCGCTGAGGCCTTTGCAAGTATGCGCAAGGGCGCCGCCTTCATCCTGCTCAGCCGCGCCGGCGTCGTCGACTTCCCTGCCCTGATGGCGGCGGTGAAAAGCGGCCACATCGTCGCCGCCAGCGATGTCTTCCCTGAAGAGCCGCTGGCGCAGGACCATCCGGTCCGCACGATCCCCGGCTTCCTGCGCTCCGCCCACCGCGCCGGTGCGCTTGACATCGCCTTCAAGCGCATGGGCGACATGGTGCTGGAGGACATGGACCTGATCGACCGCGGCCTGCCGCCTCTGCGCTCCAAGCGCGCCGAGCGCGAGACGGTGTCAAGGATGCGTTCGAAGCCGGCGGACAGGAACTAGTTGTCGCGAGAAATCCGCCTGAGATGGATTTCGCAGTTGGCCAAAACCCCTTTGTCGTCGCCGCTCAGGATGACCGGGAACCTTCGACCGGCATTGGCGTTTTTCAGTCGGATCGCTCCCATTCGATCCAGACCCTACTATCGATACCCCGCCAGGCCTAGCCGGCGGGGTATTGATTTTGAAGGCAATCGGGTTGTGGGAGGCCTGGCCTACTCCAAGGAGGCTCGTCACGATTCGCGTCGCTGGCGGGCCTTTTTATTCACTCCCGAGCAAAGCCGGAGGCGGCCTGCCCGCCTCGCTCTATCCGGCAGCAACGCCGGCTGGCGAGCGATTGGCCAGCACCAGCCCGACCTCGCCGACAACCTGCTCGACGCGCTTCAGGATGGGTTCGGCCCGCAGCACGCCGTCGGAAAAGTCCTTGTCCGTGGCATAGACCCCTGTCGGCAGCGTCAGCGCCTCGAAGAAGCCGAACAACGGCCGCAGCTGGTGCTCGACGATCAACGCGTGGCGATCATTGCCGCCGGTGGCAAGCAGCACCATCGGCTTGCCGCGCAAGGCGGCGGGATCGAACAGATCGAAGAAGTGCTTGAACAGGCCGGTGTAGCTGCCCTTGTAGGTCGGCGACCCCACCACCAGCACATCGGCATTGACGACGCTGTCGAAGATTGCCCGTGCCTGGCCGTCGAGATCGCGCGCCCATTTGGCAGCACCGAGCGACGGGCCGAGGTCTTCGATGTCATAGGTGCTCGCCGACAGGCCATGCTGGCGCGCAATATCCCTGACAACCTGGTCGACGAAACCGCGCGTCTTGGACGGCCTGGTGAAATTGCCGGAAAACCCGACGACGGTTGGATTGGGCATATTCTGGCACCTCTTGCGCGGCGGGCAGGCCCGCTTCATACCGCATGTTTACAGGCTTGCGCCTGCAGCAAGAAGCAAATGACTGACCTTGCAGCACCATAGTGAGGAATTTTTTTCCGTTTGCCCGCTCGTCTCAGGCCGCGAGAAGCCGGCCATAGGATTCCAGATAGAAGCCGGTTGACCTGGCGCAGGTCCGCACCGCCTCCCTGGCAGCAACCATTTCCTGCCAGCGTAGCAGGCGCTTGCATTCGGCCGGCATGGCAAAGCCCAGATATTTCTCAAGCACGCACAGCTGTTCGAACCAGGGATAGAAGGCGACGTCGGCGGCGCTGAATTCCGAGCCCAGCAAAAACCGTTCGTCCGCCCCTCGCCTCGCAAAGGCATGCTGTTCCACAAAGCGCAGGGCGTCGGCAAGCTGGGCCTTGATCCGCTCATGAACCATAGCGTCGGAACTGTGCATCATGGTTGCCGTCCTGGCGTAAAGCTGCGTGTCGGCGAAGCTGATCCAGATGCGCGCCTCAGCGCGGGCATGAGCATCCCTGGGGAAAATCGGCCGTTCGGGGAATGCATCATCGAGATATTCGCAGATGATCGCCGACTCCCTGACATATTGCCCCTGATGGCGCAGCAGCGGCACCTTTCCCGTCGGCGTGAGTTTCAGGAACCACGCCGGCTTGTTGCGCAGATCGATTTCGATTTCCGTCGCCTGCAGGCCTTTCTCGGCAAGGGCGAGCCTGACACGATGTGCATAGGGACAAAGCTGCGCGACAAAAAGCTCGATTGGCGGCATGAATAACTCCTGAGTTTCGTTATCGCCGACAAGCGGCCTGTCGGGCATAGCTAGGTCCAGTAAGGCCGGCGCGCTATTCGACAGCGTCTGGATTGATTTATCGATCGTCTGTTTCTGGAGCGAAGCGTGGACCTCCTGGCTACCCTCATGCGCGAATTGCACTTCGCAGCCGCCGGGTACCGGCGCCTGGAACTGGCCGCGCCCTGGGCGATCTCGTTCAGCCAGGCTGGGCTTCGCGGCATTCACGTCGTCATCAAGGGGCGATGCGAGGCGGTGTTCGGTGAGGAAGATGTCGAGCCTCTCGATGCCGGCGACCTGATCATTGCACCGCGCGCCGATCCGCATGTGCTGCGGTCGCCCGGCGCGCTCAAAAGCGCGAACGTCCCCGCCGCCGAACTGGCGACCCAAACCGCAGCCGGGCGTATTCGCAGCGGCGGCGAAGGCGAAAAGACCGTCATCCTGTGCGGCGCCTTCGCCTTTCGCGACGCCGACCATCCGGCACTTGCCGGCCTGCCGCGCATCGTTCACATCCGGGGATCGAATGGCCGTCTGCCCAAATGGCTGCGTGGCTATGTCGAGGCCTTGCTGGTTGAAGCGACCGACGAAGGTCCCGGCAGCGACGTAGTAATGGCTCGCCTGTCTGGGGCCATCGTCACGCGCGCCTTGCGCTCCGGTCTGGAAAGCATGGACAATCCAGGTTGGCTGAGGGGATTGCAGGACCCCGCGATCGCCAGAGCGCTCGCGACCCTGCATGAAGCCTATGGCCACGACTGGACGATCGAGACCCTGGCACGCGCGGTCGGGCTCTCCAGGGCAACCTTTGCCGCCCGCTTTCGCGATCTCGTCGGCGAAGCGCCCATGGCCTATCTCTTTGGCTGCCGCATGCGGCAGGCCAGCCGGCTGCTGCACGAGGGCAAGAGCCTGGGCCAAGTCGCCGAGGCGGTCGGCTACAGCTCGGAAGCCGCCTTCTCCACCGCCTTCAGCCGCCACGCCGGCGTCTCGCCCGGCCAATTCAGGAAACGGAAGGATCTGTAAGGCAGAGCGATATTGGCGGCGGCCGGGCCTCGCGGTAGGACTTTGCCAGCACTATGTCTGATCATATCCCGACGCGGTTCGCCGCCGCTTTGCCCAGGAGATGCTTCGTGCCCAAAGGTTCTGACCTGCTTGTTGCCGCCCTCGAGAATGAGGGCGTCGATCGCATCTTCGGCATTCCCGGCGAAGAAAACCTGGACGTCGTCGAATCCATCCGCAAATCCTCGATCCAGCTCATCCTCACCCGTCATGAGCAGGCGGCGGCGTTCATGGCCGCCACCCATGGCAGGCTCACCGGCAAGCCGGGCGTCTGCATCACCACGCTCGGGCCCGGCGCCCTGAACCTGACGACGGGTGCCGCCTATGCGCTGCTGGGCGCCATGCCGATGATCATGATCACCGGGCAGAAGGGCATCCGGTCGTCGCGCCAGGCCCGCTTCCAGATCGTCGACATCGTCGCCGCGATGAAGCCGCTGACCAAGCTGTCACGCCAGATCATCTCGGCGAAGACCATTCCCGCCGTGGTGCGCGAAGCGTTTCGGATTGCCGAGGAGGAGCGTCCGGGACCGGTGCATCTGGAACTGCCCGAAGACATCGCGGCCGAGGAGTGCGACGATGTCGCGCTGATCCCGCCGCATCCGGTCGAGCTTCCGCTGGCCAGCCCGCTTGCGCTCGACCGCGCCGCCGAGATGATCATCAAGGCGCAGCGTCCTCTGGCGATGCTGGGCGCCGCCGCATCGCGGCCGCGCTCGACGTCCGACCTCGCCCAGTTCGTGATCAGGACCGGCATCCCCTATTTCACCACGCAGATGGGCAAGGGCACGGTGCCCGGCGGCACCGAACTCTACATGGGCACCGCCGCGCTCTCCGAGCGCGACTATGTGCATGAGGCCATCGAACAGGCCGACCTCATCATCACTATCGGCCACGACACGATCGAGAAGCCGCCCTTCATTATGGGCGACAAGGGACCGAACGTGATCCATGTCGGTTACCAGCCGGCCAATGTCGAGCAGGTCTATTTCCCGCAGACCGAAGTGGTCGGCGATATCGGCGCTTCGCTCAGGCTGCTTGCCGACCGGATCGAGGGCAAGATCCCCAACGCGCAGGCGCTACTGCCGCTGCGCGAAGGGATTTTGAGCCGCATTGCCACCCGCGCCACCGAAGACCGTTTCACGCCGCAGCGCTTGGTGCACGATGTGCGCGCGGTGATGCCGGCCGATGGCATCCTGGCGCTCGACAACGGCATGTACAAGATCTGGTTTGCGCGCAACTACCGCACGCGCGTCGCCAACACTTTGCTGCTCGACAACGCCCTGGCCACGATGGGCGCCGGCCTGCCGTCGGCGATGACGGCCGCGATGCTCTATCCCGGCCGCCGCGTCATGGCGATCTGCGGCGATGGCGGCTTCATGATGAACAGCCAGGAACTGGAAACCGCCGTCAGGCTGAAGCTCAAATTGGTCGTGCTGATCATCGAGGACAATGCTTTCGGCATGATCCGCTGGAAGCAGGCGGTCGACCAGTTCCCCGATTTCGGCATGACCTTCGGCAATCCCGATTTCGTCAGATATGCCGAAGCCTATGGCGCCAAGGGAACCAGGGTCGGCGCCGTCTCAGAAATACAATCGACGCTTGAACAGGCTTTTGCCGGCGGTGGCGTCCATCTCGTCGTCGTTCCGATCGACTATTCGGAGAACGAGCGCGTGCTGGTCGAGGAACTGCGCCACCGGTTGACGGCGCCACCGGAGGCCTGACGGTGGAGTAGATACCGCCGCAGCAGCGCTCAGGCGGCCCGGACCTTGGCGCTCCCACGCGCCCAGGCCGGCAGCCAGTCGCCATGTGTCGCCAGCAACTCATCGACCAGCGCCCAGATCTGGTCGAGATCGAGTTCGGCCGCCGTATGCGGGTCCATCATCGCCGCGTGGTAGATGTGCTCGCGGTTTTCGGTCATCAACGCCTGCACCGTCAGTTCCTGCACATTGATGTTGGTGCGTATCAACGCGGTGAGTTGCGGCGGCAGCTCGCCAATATAGGTCGGCTGGATGCCGGAGGCGTCCACCAGGCACGGCACCTCGGCGGCGCAATTGTCCGGCAGCGAGGTGATGCAGCCATTGTTGCGGACATTGCCGTAGATCACCGACGGCTCGCCGGTCCACACCGAATTCATGATCGAGGACGCGTATTCCTTCGACTGCTCGACCTCGATGCGGTCGGCCGAGCGATAGGCCTCGGCCTGGCCCTTCCAGCGCTCGATCTGTTCGATGCAGCGCTTGGGGTATTCGTCGAGCGGAATGCCGAACTTCTCGATCAGGTCGGGGCGGCCTTCCTTGATGAAATAGGGCGTGTATTCGGCGAAATGCTCGGAGCTTTCGGTGACGAAATAGCCGAGCCGCGTCAGCATCTCGTAGCGCACCTTGTTGGGGCAGCGTGGGTTCCAGCCCGGCTTCGGCGCCCTGCCCTCGCGATAGGCGCGGACGAGGTCCGGATAGAGATTGCGGTAAGAGCCATCCGGCTGCCGGTGCTCGAACTTCAGGTAGAAGGCCATGTGGTTGATGCCGGCCGAGCGGTAGCGTATCTCGTCGTAGGGAATGTCGAGATCGTGCGCCAGTTCCATCGCCGTGCCCTGCACCGAATGGCAGAGGCCGACCTGTTTGATGTCAGGAAATTTCTCTGAAATCGCCCAGGTGTTGATCGCCATCGGGTTGACGTATTGCAGCATGATCGCGTCGGGGCAGACGGCCAGCATGTCCTCGCAGATCTTCCACAGATGCGGCACGGTCCGGAGGCCGCGCATGATGCCGCCGACGCCGAGCGTGTCGGCAATGGTCTGGCGCAGGCCGTATTTCTTCGGCACCTCGAAATCGGTGACGGTGCAGGGCTCGTAACCGCCGATCTGGAAGGCGACGACGACGAAGTCGGCACCGGCGAGCGCCTTGCGTTGGTCGGAATAGGTCTCGGCCTTCGCCTTCACGCCCAGCGTCGCGATCAGCTTGTTGACGACGATGGCGCTCTCTTCCAGCCGCTGCGGATTGATGTCCATCAGCGTGATCGTCGCGCCTGACAGCGATGGCCGCTGCAGCACGTCGCCGACAATGTTCTTCATGAACACGGTCGAACCCGCGCCAATGAAGGTGATCCTGGGATGTCTTGCCACTATTAAACCTCCGGCACTTTGCTACGCCACGTCGAAGGCGGCCCTGACGAGCCGTTCGGTGTAGGCGGTCTTGGGATGGGTGAGGACCTCGTCGACGGGTCCCTGTTCGACGATCTTGCCGTTCTGCATGACGATGACGCGATGGCAGAGCGCGCGCACGACCTTGAGGTCGTGCGAAATGAAGAGATAGCTAAGGCCGCGTTCGTCCTGCAGCTTGCGCAACAGGTCGATGATCTGCGCCTGCACCGAAAGGTCGAGCGCCGATGTCGGTTCGTCGAGCAGGATGAATTCGGGCTCCAGCGCGATGGCTCGGGCAATGGCGATGCGCTGCCGCTGGCCGCCGGAAAATTCGTGCGGGAACCGCGACAGGATATCGCCGGGCATGCCGGCGCTGACCAGGGCGTCGCGCACCCGACCGACCCGCTCGCGCCGTGTCGCGCCGATCCTGTTGACGACCAGCCCTTCCTCGATGATCTGGCCGATCGTCATACGCGGGTTGAGCGACGAGAACGGATCCTGAAAAACGACCTGCATGCGCGAGCGCAGCGGCCGCATCCCGGCGCGCGACAGGCCGTGGATCTGCTGGCCGTCGAAGCTGACCTCGCCGCGCTTGGCCTCGGTGAGCTTGAGCAAGGCGAGACCGAACGTGGTCTTGCCGGAGCCGGATTCGCCGACCAGCCCCAGTGTTTCGTGGCGGCAAAGTTTCAGGCCGAGATCGTCGACGGCGACCAGTTCGCGCCAGTCCGGCTTCAGGAAGCTGCCATGGCGCAGCATGAAGCAGACGCGCATATCGCGGGCCTCGAGGATGGTGCCGCTGTTTTCCGGCAGCGGCTGCGGCTTGCCGTGCGGCTCGGAAGCGAGCAGCCGCTTCGTATAGGCATGCTGCGGGTCGGCGAACAGCCGCTCGGTGACGTTGTGCTCGCACATCTCGCCATGCTGCATGACATAGACATAGTCGGAGAATTTTCGCACCACGGTGAGGTCGTGGGTGATCAGGATGACCGCCATCCTGAGTTCTTTTTGCAGATTGCGGATCAAATTGAGGATCTGCGCCTGCACCGTGACGTCGAGCGCCGTCGTCGGCTCGTCGGCGATCAGCACATCGGGGTCGTTGGCGAGCGCCATGGCGATCATCACGCGCTGGCGCTGCCCGCCCGACATCTGGTGCGGATACTGTTTGATGCGCGCTTCCGGCTCGGGGATCTGGACATGGCGCAAAAGCTCGAGCGCCCGTGCCCAGGCTTGCTTGCGGCTGACCTTTCGATGCACCCTGATCGCCTCGACGATCTGACTGCCGACCGTATAGATCGGGTTGAGCGAGCTCATCGGCTCCTGGAAGATCATCGAGATGCGATTGCCGCGCAACTTGCGCCGGGCGCTCTCGGGGAATTTCAGTATGTCCTGCCCGCAATAGTCGATGGTGGATTTCGGCGACACGGTGGCCCGCTTTGACAAGAGCCCCATGACAGCGCGCGCCGTCACCGACTTGCCGGAACCGGACTCGCCGACGATGGCGATCGTCTCCCCGCGATAGAGCTGGAACGAGACATCCTTCACCGCGTCGACGACGCCGTGCTCGACCTTGAAGGCGACCTCGATGTTGCGGGCATCGATGATGGGTTGGTCGTGGCGGCCGGCATGGTCGAACCGGACGGCTGGTGCGAAGGTGGCTGCGAGCGCTACAGTCATCCCGGCCACCTCAATAAGGATCGACGGCATCGCGCAGGCCGTCGCCCAGCGCGTTGAAGGCAAAGACGGTGATCAGCACGAAGCCGACCGGCGACAGGATCCACGGGTAGGTGCCGATGACCGAATAGGTAGCCGTGTCCTGCAGCATCAGCCCCCATGAGATCAGCGGCGGTTTCACGGCGAAGCCGAGGAAGCCGAGAAAGGCTTCGAGCAGTACCACCGTCGGGATCGCGATCGTCACGGCGACGATGACGTGGCTCATCACATTGGGAAAAATGTGCTGCATGATGATACGCATGTCGGTGGCGCCGACCGCCATGGCGGCGCGCACATAGTCGATCCGCGCCAGCGCCAGCGTCTTGCCGCGCACCTCGCGCGACATCTGCGCCCAGCCCAGCGCCGACATGACGATGATGACGAAGGCGAGGAAGACGTTGGTCGGCGCGGTCACCGGGATCAGCGTCGTCAGCGCAAGATAAAGCGGCAATTGCGGGAAGGCGAGCACCAGCTCGACGAAGCGCTGCATCCAGACGTCGAAGCGGCCGCCGAAATAGCCCGAGACCATGCCGACCGTGGTGCCGATGACGGTGATGATGAACACCACCGTCAGCGCGATCATCAGCGAGACGCGCGAGCCCTGGATGGCGCGCGACAACACATCCCGGCCGAATTTGTCGGTGCCGAGAAAATGCACCGGCTGGCCGTCGGCCGAAGCGAAGAAATGCCGGTTGGCGGGGATCAGTCCAAGCAGCCGGTAGTCGGCGCCCTTGACGAAGAAGCCGAGCAGGCGCGGATGCTCGTAATCCGGCCCGACGACCGGCTGGAAGGTGACCGGGTCGAGGTCAGCAGAATCCGCCAGCGCATAGACCCGCGGCTGGAGCACGAAATTCCCGTCTCTGTCGTGAAAACTCATCACTTGCGGCGGGGCGAAAGCGACATCGGTCACCTTGGGGTCCATCGGCGCGAAGAAATCGGCGAATAGCGCCATCAGCACCAGAAGCACGACCAGGATCAGCCCGGCCATGCCGGTCCAGGAGCGCCTCAGCCGGCGCCAGACCAGCGCCATATAGCTCTCATTGCCGCGTGGGGTCGCAATCGCGGTTGCTTCAGCCGGGGGCGGCGGCGGGGATGGGTCACGCGCCAGCATCTAGCTCTCCCTGAACTGGCGTACGCGCGGATCGAGCAGCGCGAGCAGCATGTCGGCGATGATGTTGCCGACGATCAGCGTTGCCGACAGCACCATCATGAAGGTCGCCGTGACATAAACGTCGCCGACCGCCATCGAGCCGACAATGGCCGGCCCGACCGTCGGCAGCGCAAAGATGATCGCCGTCTCGATCTCGCCGGTCAGCATGTAGGGCAGCACCACGCCCTGATACATGATGAGCGGGTGCAGTGCGTTGGGCACGGCATGGCGCATGACGACGGCGCTGCCGGTCAGGCCCTTGGCCTTGGCCGTCTCGACATATTGCGCGTTCAGCGTATCGAGCAGATTGCCGCGCATGACGCGCATATTGTAGGCGAGCCCGCCGAAGGTGGCGATCGCCACCACCGGCCAGACATGCTTGACGAGGTCGGCGAATTTCGCCCACGACCACGGCGCGCCGCCATATTGCGGCGAGAAGAAGCTGCCGATCTCCGACACGTTGAACTGGAAGACCAGGAGATAGACGATGATCAGCGCCATCAGGAAGCGCGGCACCGTCATGCCGAGGAAGGAGATGGCCGACAGCGCCGAGTCGATCCATGTGTATTGCCTGGTCGCCGCCCAGATGCCGAAGGTGATGCCGAGCACCGACGCCAGCAGATGGCAGACCAGTGCCAGCAGCAGCGTGCGCGGCAGCCGCTCGCCGACTACGGCGGCGACCGGCTTGTTGTAATAGAGGCTGTAGCCGAAATCGCCGCGGGTGATGATGCCGGCGACCCAGTTCAGGTACTGGACGGGCAGCGGTTTATCGAGGCCGTGCTCGACCCGATAGGCTTGCGCCTGCGCGTCGGCTTCGGCAAAAGACGCCCCGCCCTGGTTGATGAGCTGCGAGCGGATATAGTCGGCATAGTCGCCCGGCGGCGCCTGGATGATGGCAAAGGTGACCAGGCTCAGGATGACCATGACCGGGACCGCCGATGCTATGCGCATGGCCAGGAATCGCAGCATCGGACCGTTTCTCCTCCTTGGATCTAATCTGTTGCCGCTGACCTTACTCCGTCCCGGCCGCGCGCAGCGCGGCCGGGCGTCAGCCAGGGGAGGAAACTCAGTTCGTCGGACCCTTGTCGCCGGGCTTGCCGGGAAGCTGGTCGGGAAAGAGTTCGTATTTCTGCTGCTTGTCGGCGGCGACGAAGACGCGTTCGCGCACGATCGAATCCTCGGCCCAGTTGAACATGAAGATCGGCGTTCCCTGCGGGATGTTGGAGAAGCGCTTGTTGATGATCAGGGCGCCGGGATATTCGGTCAGTCCGATATTGTAGACATGCTCCGTCGAGATCTTCTGGAACGTCTTCATCAGGCTGGCGCGCTCGTCATTGTCTGACGAGGAGACGAACTTGTTGACGATGTCGACAAGCTCCTTTTCGAACGGCATCAGGTCGACCACGCCGCTTTCGGGCGCGCGGTGATCCCAGCTGGTCTTGGGTCCGACGGGCGCGAGTTGCACGGTATTCTGCACGACGGAAGTCAGCTCCTGCTCGTTGCGCCTGATCAGCCAGTCGAAGCGGCCGGAATATTGCGAGGCATCACGCTGGGTGCCGTTGAGGCCGTTGAGCACGACCCTGATGCCAAGCTTTTCCATCTGGCCGACGACGCCTTCGGCGAGGCTCTTGTCAGTGCCGTAGTCATTGTTGACCAGCATCACGATCTCGACATTCTTGCCGCCGGCGGTCCCGGCCGGGAAGTTCACGAAGCCGTCGCCATCCGTATCCTTGAGACCAGCCTTGGCCAGTTCCGCCTTGGCGCCCTCGATGTCGAAGGGATAGTAGACGGTCGAGTTGCGGTCATAGAAGCTGGTGCCCGAGGAAAAGCCACCGGGGTAGATGGCGGTGAACGGCCCCTTGACCAGCGAGTCGCCGAGCGCCTTGCGGTCGAGCGCCATGGTGATGCCCTTGCGGAAGTCCTCATTGCGATTGAGCTCGCGGATCGCCTGGCCGCGTTCGTCGGGATTGCCCCAGCCATTGGCGGAAAAGTTCATGCGCAGATTGTAGCCGATCAGGCGCGGGCCAAAGGCGAGCCGGGCCGGCGCGTCCTTGTCCGCCGCTCGCTTCAGCGAAGCGACGAAATTCTCCGGCTGCTCGAGGTTGGAGAAGTCGGCGGCCCCTGCCACCGCCTGCACGTCGCGGTCGGCCCAGGTCGACAGCTTGTAGTGCAGTTCGTTGAGATAGGGCAGCTGGTTGCCCTTCTCGTCGACCTTCCAGTAGTAGGGATTGCGGCGCAAGACGATGATGTCGTCGGGCCTATACTCCACCGGCACCCAGGCACCCATCACCGGAATGTTCATATATTCCGGCGGGAACGCGTTCTTGAACTGCTCGTAGGTATTCTTCGAGTACTTCGGATGCTGCGGCTTCAGGATATGCGCCGGGCCGGGGCAGAAGGTGCCGTAGGCCATGGCGTAGAGATACTGTTTGGGGAAAGCGTCCTTGAAGGTCCACTCGACGGTGTAGTCGTCGACCTTCTTCAGCGTCGTGCCGACACCGAAGGTTTCCGCTGTGGCGCCGTTCAACGGCGAGACATTGGGGTCGACGACCTCATCGTCCCAGTAGAACATGACATCGTCGGCATTGAAGGCAACGCCGTCAGACCATTTGGCGCCTTCGACCAGGTGCATGGTCAGCGTGTGGCCATCCTTCGACCAGTCCCAGCTCCTGGCGAGGTTGGGCAGCGGCTCGGTGTCCTTGGCCTCGACCTGGAACAAAGGCGCGGTGCGCGTCAGGCATTCCGAAAGGCCGATGTCGATGCCGCCCCATCCTTGGGTCTGGCCGGCGCCATAATTCCAGCCTTCCGGCCGGCCGCCAATGACGTGGCGCATGGTGTCGCCATAAACGCCGATGCCGTCCGGCATATTGCCGGTCTTGAACACCAGCGGCTCCTTCGGCAGGCGATCCTTGACCGGCGGCAGCTTGCCAGTCTTGACGTATTTCTCGGTGACCCACTCGGGCTCGTGATATTCGGGCAGCGCCTTGAACTCCAGGATGGAATCGCGGGCGACGTATTTGATTTTGCCCTCGGCGGGAAACGCCGCCGGCGCCGGCGGCGTGGTCGGCTCGGACGCGTATGCACTGCCAAGCGCCAATGCCGAGACGCTCAGCGCCAGCCCGGCGAGAATGCCAATTCTTCGCCCGGCGAGAATGCCAATTCCACGAAAGTTCCTCATTGTGTTCCTCCCAGATGTTTCGACGTCTGCTGCTGCCCGCATCTATTCATGATGGCTGATTGGCGAACCGGCCTCCCGCTGTCCGCCTGCCAGCATTCTCAGCCGGCCTGTTTCAGGGCCGTTTTTTCGGCGCGCAGTTCCTCGATCGAGCGCACTTTGCGCCGCGCCGCACCCGCCCAGTCGCGGGTTTTCACCATCGATTTCGAAAGCCGCTCCTTGGCGGCCGGCACGGCATCGGCGTATTGCGGCAGCCAACGCGCCTGGGCGACGACCATCTCGTCGACCATCTGCCAGACCTCTTCCGGCGTCGACACCGCACCCACCAGCGGATCGTGCAGCACCGCGAGCTTGAGCAGGTCAATGTCGCCCGTAACAGCCGCATGCACCGACATGCGCTGAACGTTGATCGAAGCCATGCAGGTGGCCGCGCAGGCTTCCGGCAGCGTGATGCCTGACGCCATGTTGATGCCGAAGCGATCGACGAAACCGGGCGATTCGATGATCGCGTCCTGCGGCAGATTGGTGATGATGCCGGTGTTCTTGACGTTGAAGTGGCCGCGATAGACGCGGTTCGTCTCCAGCGCTTCGAGAATATGGCTGGCATGCTCGTTCGAGCGCTTCGATACGTCGAGCGGCTTCGACGCCGCTTCGAGGAATTGCGGATATTCCGTCTCGAACCAGTTGCGGGTTTCCGTGGAGTAGCGAAGATAGCCGCCGGTCTCGCCATGGATCCAGTCGGACATGTCGATCCAGCGGGTGATTTCGTCCGGCCGCTTGCGATACCAGGGCAGATATTCGGAGAGATGACCGTTGCTTTCGGTGGAGTAGACGCCGAAGCGCTTCAGCACGTCGATGCGCAGCTTTTCCTGCTGCGAATAGACCGGATGCGCCTCGAAGGCAGCCACCAGTTCGTCCTTGCCGATCTTGCGGCCGTTGAGCCGCAAATCGATGAACCAGGTCTGGTGGTTGATACCGGAGCAGACATAATCGAGTTCGCTGTGCGACTTGGCGCCGAGCACTTCGGCGATCTGTTCGGCGCCGTGCTGGACACCGTGGCAGAGGCCGACCGTATCGACCTTGCCATATTCGATCGCCGCCCAGGTGTTCATCGCCATCGGGTTGGCATAGTTGAGGAATTTGGCGCCTGGCTCGGCGACCTCCAATATATCCTCGCAGAAGTCGAGGATGACCGGGATGTTGCGCTGGCCGTAGAGGATGCCCCCGGCGCAAATCGTGTCACCGACGCACTGGTCGATGCCGTATTTCAAGGGAATGCGGATATCGTCGGCATAGGCTTCGAGCCCGCCCACCCGCACGCAGCTGATGACGTAGCGCGCGCCTTCCAGCGCCTTGCGGCGGTCGGTCGTCGCCGTCACCCTGGTCGGCAGCTTGTTGGCCTCGACGATGCGGTCGAGGATCGCCTTGATCATTTGCAGATTGTGTTCGCTGAGATCGGTCAGCGCGAATTCGATGTCGCTGAATTCCGGGACGCACAAAATATCGGTGAACAGCTTCTTGGTGAAGCCGACGCTGCCGGCGCCGATAATAGCGATTTTGAAACTCATCACCTCACCTCGATGCATTCGAATGCCGGGTAAGGAGCAACAGGAAAGGGAATGGCGGCTCGCCTCGGCGCGCATGCCATTCGAGCCGGAATTCCGGCTCGTTCTCCTCCCCGCCCGCTCCTCGACCGCGGGTCTTTCGCGTTCTCAGGATTTGGATTATGCCGTTATTCCAGGGCGCGGCCAGAGAACGATTATGCTTTCGAGGGTAATTTTGTGCTGCATGATCTGATCGCCAACGGACAGTTGATGCGCACCATTTCGCTGCCGCGCGGCCGCCAGCGCCTGCATGCCATGCCGACCAGCACCGGCTATGAAGTACGCGAGGGCGTGACCTATGACTGGGATGGGCGCAAGCGCGGCCAGACACCGTTCACCGTGCTGCAGCACACGATCAGCGGCACCGGCCAGCTGCGCTACGAGAACCGCAACTACCGCCTGCAGGCCAACGACACGCTGCTGGTGCTGGTGCCACACAACCATCGCTACTGGCTGGAGAAGGGCGACCGCTGGGAATATTTCTGGATCTCGATGAATGGCGAGGAGGCGCTGCGCGTCCACAAATCCATACTCAGCGTCTCCGGCCCGGTGTTTCGGCTGCAGCCGGAGACGATCGATCATCTCGCCGATTGCAGCCTGCGCCTGATCAAGGGCGGCGCTTCGCCTGGCGCTGCTTCGGCAATCGCCTATGAGGCGGCGATGGCGCTTTACGACGATGTCTTCGGCTCGCACGCCTTCACTGAGAAACAGAGCGTCATGCAGCCGGTCATCGATCATATCAACGCCAATCTCGACAAGCCCTTGCCCGTGGCCGAGCTCGTCCAGATCAGCGGCCTCAGCCGCGCCCATTTCTCGCGCTGCTTCGCCGAGAGCGAAGGCGTTCCGCCGGCCGAGTTCGTGCTGCAGCAGCGGCTGCAGCGGGCGGCGAAGCTGCTAACCAAAGCCGATTTCCTGCCGGTCAAGGAGGTCGCCATCCTGTGCGGCTTCGAGGACGCCAACTATTTCTCGAAAGTCTTCCGCCGGCTCTACGGCATCAACCCGACGCAGTTCCGTACCACCGGCATGTATGCCAGCCTGGGCAGCCTTCGATAGGATTACCCGATGCGGTTGCCGCTTGCGGGATCGAATAGATGCAGCGCCGCCGGATCGGCAGACAGCCGCACCGTATCGCGCGGTCGGATAGTGCTGCGTCCCATGACGAAGACACAAACCAGCTGGTTGGCGAGCCGGACATAGAACTGCGTCGACAGGCCGAGCGGCTCGACCACCTCGACTTCTGCCTTGAGCGGACCATCGTCGGCAAGCTGGATGTGCTCCGGCCGTAGCCCGACGGTGAGCACATCGCCATCCTTCGATGGCAAGCCATCAGGCAATCTCAGCTTCTGGCCGTCGGCCAGCACCGCATCCACCTTGCCGCCCTTGGCGACTGTCGCCGGAAAGAAATTCATGCCGGGCGAGCCGATGAAGCCGGCCACAAAAGTGTTGATCGGCCGATCGTAGAGTTCGAGCGGATGGCCGACCTGCTGGACGTAACCGTCATGCATGACGACGATGCGGTCGGCCATAGTCATGGCTTCGATCTGGTCGTGGGTGACATAGACCGATGTGGTCTTGAGCTGCTGGTGCAGCGCCTTGATCTCGGCGCGCATATGGACGCGCAGTTTGGCGTCGAGATTGCTGAGCGGTTCGTCGAACAGGAACACTTTGGGATCGCGCACGATGGCGCGGCCCATGGCGACGCGCTGGCGCTGGCCGCCGGACAGTTGCCTGGGCAGACGTCCGAGGAAACTGTCGAGGCCGAGGCGCTTGGCCGCCGCCCCTACCCTGCCGTCGATCGTCGTCTTCTCCGCCTTCTTCAAAAGCAGGCTGAAGCCCATGTTCGACGACACGTCCATGTGCGGATAGAGCGCGTAGGACTGGAAAACCATGGCAATATCGCGGTCCTTCGGCGCGACATCGTTGACCAGCCGATCGCCGATATGGATCTCGCCGCCCGACACTTCCTCCAGCCCGGCAATCATGCGCAAAAGGGTCGACTTGCCGCAGCCGGACGGGCCGACCAGAACGACGAACTCGCCATCGGCGATTTCGAGGTCGACGCCGTGCAGGATGCGCAGCGAACCGTAGTCCTTCTCGACGTTTTGCAGCGTGACGGAAGCCATCGATTATCCTTTGACGGCGCCGGCGGTGAGGCCGGTGACGAGATAGCGTTGCAGGAAGGCGAAGAAGATGCAGACCGGGATCAGCGCCAGGATCGACGCCGCCATCATCTGCCCCCAGTCCACGGCGAACTTGCCGATATAGGTGAGCAGGCCGACGGCAAAGGTCTTCTGGTCGTCGCTGGAGATCAGCATCAGCGCGAACAGCAATTCGCTCCAGGCGGCGGTGAAGACGAAGCCGAGCGTGGCGCCCATGCCGGGCAAGGTCAGCGGCACGATCACCTTGCGCATCGCCTGCGCCCGCGTGCAGCCGTCGATCATCGCCGCTTCCTCCAGATCCTTCGGAATGCCGTCGAAGAAGGACTGCATCAGAAAGGTGGCGAAGGCGGTGTTGAAGGCGGTGTAGATGATGATCAGACCAACCAGACTGTTGGTCAGGCCAAGCTCGCCCATGACGCGGTAGATCGGCGGAATGACCATCACCAGCGGGAAGGTTTGCGTCAGCAAAAGCATGATCGCCAGCGTTGCCTTGCCGCGAAAGGTGAAGCGCGACATGGCGTAGCCGGCGAGCGTGGCGATGACTGTCACCAGGGCCGCCGTCGACACCGAGACGATAACGCTGTTGAGGAAATAGCGGGGGAAGTCAGAGGCTTCCAGGACAGTGATGAAGTTGCGGAAGGTGGTCTGCGACGGCCACAGCGTGATGCCCTCGGAATAGAGCAGCCGCTCCGGCGTTACCGAAATCTTCAGCGTCCAGAAGATCGGAAACAGCGCAAAGATCATATAGGCGGCAATCGCCGCGTAGAGGCCGATGCCGCTGAAGATGCGCGAGGAGGTGGAGCGTCCGGCAATCATCAGACGTGCCTCACCAGCAAGCGGCGGATGGCGATCAGCGCGATCGCATAGGCGATCAGCAAGATCAAGAGCAGCACCGCCACCGCGGAGGCATAGCCCTTGTCCAGCGACTTGAAGGCACTGACATAGATGTAGACCGGCACCGTGCTGGTCGAGCCTGCCGGCCCGCCCTCGGTCATGACAAAGATCAGATCGGCGAAGGTGGCGATCCAGATCGTACGCAGCATGACGGTGATGACGATGGTCGGCGCCAGGAACGGCAGCGTCACCTTGGTGAAGCGCTGCCAGGGCGAAGCGCCGTCGATTGCGGCCGCCTCATGCAGTTCCGACGGGATCGACTTCAGCGCCGCCAGCAGAGTGATGGCGAAGAACGGAATGCCGAACCAGATGTTGGCGATGATCGGCCCCCACATGGCGGTGGCCGGATCGGACAGCACATTGGTCGGCTCGGCCTTCAGCCCGAGCGTGAAGAGCCAATGCGGCAGTGGTCCGATGATCGGATTGAACAGCCACGCCCAGGTCAGCCCCGACAGGAAAGATGGCACCGCCCAGGGCAGGAACACCACCGCCTGCACGAACTTGCGCCCGACAAACGGTTTGTCGAGCAGCAGCGCCAGGCCCAGGCCGAGGAAGAACTGGAAGAACAGGCTGGCGACGGTCCACCACAGCGTGTTGACCAGCGCCTGCCCCAGCACCTGGTCGGTCAGCATCGCCTGATACTGGCCTAGACCGACATATTCGGATTTGAAGGCGGAGAACTTCCGGAACGAATAGCTGATGCCGATGATCAGCGGCACCAGCAGCACCACGACCAGCAGAACGATCGCCGGGCTGAGATAAAGCCAGGGCTCGATTGCTGCATGCGTCAGCCGCTTCTTTCGCGGTCGGCCTGCGGATCGTATTTCGGGTACGGCGTAGGTCATTGGCTTCTGGATCGTCTCCTGGAGGAGCGGATTGGCAACAAGCGTCGCCGTTCATTGGGGAACAGATGCCGGTCCACCCTCCGTAGCTGCAGCACAGCTGCTGCGGAGGACGGGCAGGCAGATGAGGGGCGGCGCCAGCCTTGGGGTGCTCGCGCTGCCCCTCATCCGGGCCTGTCTGTGCATGTCGTTGCCCCAAAACCGCTACGCACTTTTGGGCGATATGCATTCGGGCCACCTTCTCACCGTAAACGGGGAGAAGGTGGAAGAACTACTTCTTGTTCTTGGCCAGCCAGTCCTGCTGTTCCTTGGTCAGGAACGCGGCCCATTGATCGGCAACGTCCTTGGCCGACTTCTGGCCGAGCAGCACTTCCTGGAAATTCTTGATCGCCACCTGGTCGACGAAATTGCCGAGGTTCTCCAGATGTGTCGGCGGCGTCACCATTTCATATTTGGAAGTGTCGCTGAGTTCGGTGAACCAGCCTTTGAACTGCTCGGTCTTGAAGTGGGCATCCTGGTCGGCGCCATTGTGGATCGGCACGACGCCGACTTCCTTGGCCCATTCGAGATTGTCCTTGGGCGACAACAGCGTCGCCATCAGCTTCCAGGCATCGTCCTTGTGCTGCGAGTTGGCGAACATCGCCCAGCCGGCATAGCCCAGCGTCGGATAGGATTTGCCGCTTGGCCCTACAGGCAGCGGCGCCACTGCAAAATCGTCGGCACTCATCTTGTCGGCAATGCCGATCAGCGCATCCGGATCCTGGTTGAGCATGGCGCAGGTGCCGGAATAGAAGCCGGTGACGGTCTCGTTAAAGCCCCAGCTCACCGCATCCTTGGGCGCCAGCCCGTCCTTGTACATGTCGGCCAGCATCTGCAGGCCCTTGACCGAGCCCTCCTCGTTGATGGTCGAGGTGCCGTCCTCGTTGAAGTAGCCGCCCTTGCCAGCGGCGATGTTCATGAACATGTGCATGCCGTTGAAGGCGCCCGGCCCACCACGCAGGCAATAGCCGTACTTGCCTGGAATGGCGGAGATCTTCTTGGAGTCGGCGATGAAGTCGTCGAGTGTCGCCGGCGGGCCGTCGAGACCGGCCTCCTTGAACAACTTCTTGTTCCAGAACAGCGCATTCACATAGTAGCCGTACGGGATCATGAACTGAGTGTTGTTGACGGTCGAGCCGAATTGCTTGGCGCGGTCGCCCAGCGTCTTGGCGTCGTCCCATTTGGCCATGTAAGGGCCGAGATCCTCGAGCTGGCCGTTGGTGGCGTAGAGGCCCATCCAGCGCTCCGGCATCTCGACGATGTCGGGCGTATCGCCGGCCTGCACCATGGTGAGGAATTTCTCGAAGGCCTGACCCCAGGGCAGCGAGACCACCTCGACCTTGACGCCGGCATTGGCGGCCTCGAACTCGGCGATCTGCTTCTTCAGGAATTCGGTGCGCTGCGGGCTGGTGATGACCTCGACCAGCTTGAGGGTGGTGTCGGCCAATGCGCCGCTGGCGGACATCGCCAGGCCGGCAGCGGTGGCAAGCATGATGCTCAGTCTTTTCATGTTCAGAACTCCCATTTTGAACCCAGTCATTTTTTTGCTTTGTCGAAGGCCTGGCCGATGTCGGCCCAGAGGTCTTCGACGCTTTCCAATCCGACATTGAAGCGGATGGTTCGGGGGCTGACGCCGAAGCGCGCCATCGAATTGAGACCCGGTGTCTGCTCGAGCGAGGCCTTTGCCGGCACGACGAGGCTTTCATGACCGCCCCAGCTGACGCCGATGCGGAAAAATTTCAGCGCATCGACGAAAGCGGGAATGTCGACATCCTCCGTCACCTCGAAGGAGAACAGCCCGGCATAGCCGGCAAGCGTCTTCTTGCCGGGATGGTTGGAATAGGCGGGATGATTGACCCGCTCGACCTTGTCATGCGCCTTCAACCGCTCGGCGATGATGAGCCCGCTCTTCATGTGATGCGGCAGTCTCAGCGGCAGCGTGCGCAGGCCGCGCAACAGCAGCCAGCCCTCGAAGGGCGACAGCTTTGCGCCAAGCTGCGAGTAGGTCTGGTCGTTGATGTGCTTGATATGGGCGGCCGAGCCCGCCACCACACCGGCGACGGTATCGCTGTGGCCGCCGAGATATTTCGAGGCCGAGTGCAGCACCAGATCGACGCCGTGCAGGATCGGCTTCTGGAACACCGGCGTCGCCCAGGAATTGTCGATTGTGGTGACGATGCCCTGCTCTTTCGCCAGCCGCGTCAGATGTTCGAGATCCTGCAGCTCGAACATCATCGAGGTCGGGCTTTCCAGGTAGAGCAGTTTCGCACCGGGAAGTGCCGCGGCCACCGCATCCGGATCGGAGCCGTCGACATAGTCGACCTTGATATGCAGGCGCGGAAACAGCCGCTCGAACAGTCGGTAGGCGTCGCCATAGCAATTGCGCACCGCAAGGATGCGTTCGCCTGCGCCGAGGAAAGCCAGCAACGTCGCGCTGATCGCAGCCATGCCGCTCGAAAAACCACGTGCGGCTTCAGCACCTTCAAGCGCTGCGACGCGCGACTCGAATTCCATCACCGTCGGATTGTCGCCGCGCGAATAGATCGGCTGTTTCCTGCGCCCGGCAAAGGTGTCGGCCATGTCGGCATAGCTGGCGAAGGTAAACAGGGAGGTCTGGTAGATCGGCGGCACCACCGCATTGCCGGGGAACGGGTCGTCATGCGCCAGAAGCGTCGCCGCCTCGGCGAGATAGTCGCTGCCGGAAATGCCTGGGTCGAAGCTGTGCTCGTTCATGTGCGGACCGAAAGTTTGAGGTTGGCGGCGCCGCGCTTCAAATCGTCCTCGACCGTGGCGATCAGCTTCAGCGCTTCGGCCCGGGCGCCTTCCGGATCGTGCGCGGCGATGCAGTCGAACATGGTGCGGTGGTAGGGAAAGCTTGCGTGGCCGAAATCGCGCACGCCGAGCGGATGTTCCCAGAAGCGGTGGAACAGTTCGTGCATGGCGGCGATAATCTGCTCGAACAGCGGATTGCCGCAGGCGCGGTAGATCGCCTGATGGAATTCCCAGTCCTCTTCCGACGACATGCCGGCGCGGCTGAGAAACTCTTCCTCCATGATGTCGAGCTTGCGCTCGATCTCGGCGAGGTCGTCCTTGTCGGCACGAATGGCGCAAAGGGCGGCGGCTTCCGCTTCTAGCGCGCGGCGGATTTCCAGCGTGCGCATCAGGCCGGTGAAATCATTGCCGCCGGCAAGCGTCAGCGGCATGTGCAGCATGTCGAGCGAGACGGCGGCCTTGAGATACGTGCCCGAGCCCTGCCGGCGCTCGACCAGGCCAAGCCCTTCCCAGCGCGTCAGCGCCTCGCGCACCGTGTTGCGGCTTACCTTGAGCCGCTCGGCGAGGATGCGTTCGGTCGGCAGCCTCTCACCGGGTTCCAGCTTCTCGCGCATGACGAAGCCGGCCAACGCCTTCAGCACCGCGTCGTCGCGGGCCGTCGTCTGGATCGGCGGAAGGCTGAATTCGGTCACCGGCGCTATTAACGAAGTGGTTCAATGGTCCAACCAATTTCTGCACAGACGAAGGGACCTGTCAACAGTGGAAACGCAGCGAGGCCGAAGGGCCAGGGGATGCACCTTCGGCCTTGCTGCTTCAGCCGGGGATGCGCGCCGGCGCAGCGGCGGCGCGAGCCTCGCGCCAGCGAGCGAAGATTGCCTCGCGAACCCGCCTCGAACCAGAGAGGCGCTTTTTTGCCTGCGCCAGCACCGCAGGCGACGCCTCGGCGGGCGTGCCGGACCGAAAGGGAGGAGCCGGGGCGTATTCGAGCGAGAGCTGCACGATCTCGGCCTCCTCCTGTCCAAGCAGCCTCGCAACCAGCGCCAGGCCGAAGTCGATCCCGGAAGTGACGCCGCCGGCGGTGATGAGCCTGCCGTCCTCGACAATCCGCTCATCGACGGGGATCGCTCCGAACTCTTCCAGGAAATCATGCGCATACCAGTGCGTTGTCGCCCGTTTGCCCCTAAGCAGCCCGGCCGCCCCAAGCACCAGGGCACCGCTGCAAACGGAGGTGATGTAGCGCACCTGCCCCGCGCGCTCCCACACGAAATCGAGGACTGTCTGGTCCTCCAGCAACGCGTTGACCCCGCCCCCGCCCGGAATGCACAGCACGTCGAGAGGCCGGCAATCGTCGAAGGTCGCGGTTGGCGTCAGCGAGAGGCGCGTCGATGACGTCACCGGGTTGCGATCCTTCCAGATCAGTTCCACCTCGGCATCCTTGGCCGATGCCAAGACTTCGTATGGGCCGGTGAGATCGAGCTGCTGGACGTCAGGGAATACGAGGATGCCGAAACGCAGGGGCATGGAAATCTCCTTGGGTTGACTTCAGGCAATCTACGGCATCATGGTTTGGCACGATTGCCATTCACCCCTCGTTTCAGGCCAAACCCGATGCGCCGTATCGAAGTGCTTGCCTATCCCGACATCCAGCTCCTCGACGTCAGCGGACCGCTCCAGGTCTTTGCCAGCGCCAACGACTTCAAGAGGCAGGCGGGCGCGCCGGCCCCCTACGAGGTCGTGGTCGTCGCCGCCTCGCCCCGGATAAGGACCTCGGCCGGTCTGGTGCTGGAGGCCACGGCGCTGCCAACCCACGGAGGTAAGATCGACACGCTGCTTGTCCCCGGCGGATGGGGCGTCAACGCGGCCTGCGACGATCCCGTGCTGGTCCAGTGGATCGCCGGTCGCTCGCGCGATGCCACCCGAACCGCTTCCGTCTGCAGCGGCGCCATGCTGCTGGCGACGGCTGGCCTGCTCGACGGCCGCCGCGCGGTGACCCATTGGGGACGCTGCGCGGAGTTCGCCCGGCGCTTTCCCGCGGTCCGGCTCGAACCCGATCCGATCTTCATCCGCGACGGCAATGTCTGGACATCCGCCGGCGTAACGTCGGGGATCGATCTCGCCCTCTCGCTCGTCGAGGCCGACCTTGGCCGGCACACGGCGCTCGGCGTGGCGCGCGAGTTGGTGGTTTTCCTGAAACGTCCCGGTGGCCAGGCGCAATTCAGCCAGACCCTCAAGCTGCAGCAAGGCGACGGGCGCTTCGACCGGCTGCATGGCTGGATCCTCGAAAATCTCGCCGGCGACCTGTCGCTGGCGCGGTTGGCCGACCACGCCAATATGAGCCCGCGCAGCTTCTCGCGGCGCTATCACGAGGCCACAGGCCGAACTCCCGCCCGCGCGATCGAGGAGATCCGGATCGAGGCGGCGCGGCGGATGCTGGAGCGTGGCCAGCCCGTCAACCAGACGGCACGACGCTGCGGTTTCGGCTCGGAAGAAACCATGCGGCGCGGCTTTCTGCGCGTGCTGGGCACCAACCCGCGCGCCTATCGCGAGCGTTTCTGATCGCGACGGCTTGCGCCATTAAGCCGGCGGTCGACGCCGTAGAAATAGAGCCTCTCCAGCGTTCAGGCGGGATGCTGTAGCTGGCTGAGCCCGCCATCGACGACGAGGGTCGCCGCGTTCATGAACGGGCACTCCTCAGAAATCATGAACACAGCGGCCAGCGCGATCTCGCGCGCCGAGGCGATGCGGCCGCCGGGATGCAGCGCCAGCGTCCTGGCGCGCGCCGCAACCGGATCGGCAAAACTGTTCCAATAGTCGGTCGCCTTCTGCGTCTCGACATAACCGGGCGCCAGCGCGTTCACGCGCACGCCCTGCCCGGCATATTCCAGCGCCAGCGATTTGGTCAGCCCAAGCAGCGCGTGCTTGGCCACGGGATAGGGGAAGGTATGAGGGATGATGGTGAAGCTGTGCGTCGAGGCGATGTTGAGGATCGCGCCACCGCCATTTGCGATCATTGCCGGCAGCACCGCCTTGGCGCAGTTCCAGGCGCCCTTGACGTTGACGTCGAAATTGCGGTTCCACTCCTCCTCGGTCGCCTCGAGCGGCGTCGAGAACACATTCATCCCGGCATTGTTGATCAGCGCGTTGATCGGCCCGATCGCGTCGGTCGCTTGACTGACCGCAGCGGCAATCGCGGCCCCGCCGCTGATGTCGGCTGAGACATGCCCGACATGGCCCTGCGGCGCTGCTAGGCCGGCGACCGTTTTGTCCAGCAGCGCGCCGTCGCGATCAACCAGGAACAGCTTTGCCCCTTCGGCCAGGCAGGCCTCGGCGATGGCAAGCCCGATGCCTTGCGCGGCGCCGGTGAGGAAGATGCGTTTGCCGGACAGGCGCTCAGCCATGGCTGTCACTCCACTGCAAGATGGTCAGCGCCGGCCCAGTGCCGACGAACGCAGATTGTCGAGCAAAACGGCAAGCAGCAGGATCACGCCGCGCACAATGTATTGGTAGAAGGCTGCGATGTTGAGCAGGTTCATGGCGTTTTCGGCGATGCCCATGATCAGCACGCCGACGATGACGCCCGACATGGTGGCGCGGCCGCCGGCAAGCGAGACGCCGCCGAGCACGCAGGCCGAGATGACCGAGAGTTCAAGCCCCACCGCCGCATTGGGCTGGCCCGACGTGATGCGCGAGGCCAAAAGGATGCCGGCGATGCCGCAAACCACGCCTTGCAGCGCAAAGATCCAGATGCGCGTCCAGTCGACATTGACGCCGGCCAGGCGCGAAGCCTCCGGGTTGCCGCCGATGGCCAGCGTGTTCTTGCCGAAGACGGTACGATTGAGGACAAAACCGAAGATGCAAAACAGCACGGCCAGGACCCAGACCGGCGTCGGAATGCCGAACAGCTTCGACAGCGCCAGTTGGTAGAAATCCGGGCTGTTGATGCCTACGGCGCGGCCGTCCGATGCGATCAGCGCAAGGCCGCGCACGATCTGCATGGTGGCAAGCGTCGTGATCAGTGCGTTGATGCGGAACTTGGCGATGACGACGCCGTTGATGAAGCCGACGAAGGCGCCGCAGGCGATTGCCGCAAGAAGCCCGAGGATGATCGATCCGGTATAGTTCGACGCCATCACCGCGACCATGCCGGCGAAAGCAACGATCGAACCGACCGAGAGGTCGAAGTCGCGCGCGGCGAGGCAGAACATCATCGTGCAGGCGACGATGCCGACGGTGACCACCGATTGCAGCAGGCCGAGCATGTTGCGGTCGGTCAGAAAATTCGGCACCAGCAGCGACACCAGCGCGAAGGCGACGATGAAGATCACGACGAGGCCCTGTTCGCCGAGCAGGATCTTCTTCAACTGATCGGTCATGGCAAAGATCCTCAGGATGCGATCGCGTCGGGGGTTTTCTGATCGGGAAGAGCGGCGGCCAGGATCGCTTTTTCGGCGAACTGGTCGCGCGCGAGTTCGGCGCTGATGCGCCCGCCGCACATCACCAGGATGCGGTCGCAAATGCCCATCACTTCCGGCAGTTCGGACGAGACGACGACGATCGCCATGCCGTCTTCGGCAAGCTGGTAGAGCAACTCGTAGATTTCCGCTTTGGCGCCAACATCGATACCGCGTGTCGGCTCGTCGACGATAAGCACGCGCACGCCCTGCTCCGACAGCCAGCGGCCGAGAATGACCTTCTGCTGGTTGCCACCGGAGAGGTTGATGATGTCCTGCTTGCGCGACGGCGTGCGCACCTTGAGCTTCTTGATGAAGGTCTCGGCGGTGGCGATCTCGCTGGCGCGGTTCAGGATCCCGAAGCGCGTGTGATGACGCCGCGACGAGATGTTGATGTTCTCCTCGATCGAGCGGCCCTGGATGATGCCGTCATGCTTGCGGTCTTCCGAGCACAAAACGATGCCGGCGCGGATCGCGTCATGGGGATCGGTGGCATGAACGACCTTGCCGTCGACGCTGATGGTGCCGCCTGAGCGCCGGTCGGCGCCGAAGACCAGCCGCATCAGTTCCGAGCGCCCCGCGCCGATCAGGCCGAAGAAGCCGACGATCTCGCCGGCCCTTGCCTCGAAGCTGGCAGGCGTCGTCAGTTTTACTCCGGAAACAGCGTCGACCTTCAGCCGGACATCGCCGGCCGGGCGTGGGCGAAACCCCCAGATATCGGAGATTTCGCGGCCGACCATTTCGGCGACGACCTGGTCGCGTGTGACGTTTTTCAGCGACGCATGGTGCGCCGCGAGCTTGCCGTCGCGCAGCACGGTCAGGCTGTCGCAGAGGCGGAACACTTCGTCCAGCCGGTGCGAGACATAGATGATGACCTTGCCCTCGCCGCGCAGGCGGTCGATCAGGGCAAACAGGATTTCGCTTTCGCGCGACGACAATGACGAGGTCGGCTCGTCCAGAGCGATGACGCGCGCGTCGAGCATGATCGCCTTGGCGATCTCGACCATCTGGCGCTCGCCGATGGACAGCGTCTTGACCTTGCGGCTGATATCGATGTCGATGCCGGCTGATTTCAGCTTGGCGCCAACATCGTCCAGCATCCTGGCACGGGCGATGATGCCGGCGTTGGCGGGGAAGCGGCCGAGGCTGAGGTTTTCGGCAACAGTGAGCTCGGGAACCAGCTGCAGTTCCTGGTGGATGACGATGACGCCATTGTCGAAGGCATCTCGCGTCGTTGCATAGGCTTGCATCTTGCCGTCGATGAGGATCTCGCCGTCATCGGCATGCTGGTCGCCGGACAGGATCTTGATCAGCGTGGATTTGCCGGCGCCGTTCTCGCCCATCAGGCCGTGCACGGCGCCCTTGCCGACGCCGAACGAGACGTTCGACAGCGCCTTGACGCCCGGATAGGTCTTGGTGATTTCCGAGAAGTCGAGAAAGGACATGGGGCGCCTATCCTTTTGCCATGCCAAACAGGCGGCGACTGTGAGCCGCCGCCTGTTTGTACAGGGAGGATTATTCGATGCCGAGACCCTTGCGGACCGTCTGGTAGTCGTCGCGCTTGGCCAGCGCACCGGCGGTCAGGATGAGCTTCTCGGGTTCCTTGTTGTTGGCGACCCAGTCATACATGTTGAGCGCAGTCTCGTAGCCGTGACGCTTCGGCGAGATGATCACCGTGCCGACGAAGCCGGTGGCGGTCGGCTTCTTGAACTCGTTGATCGCCGAATCCGCGCCGCCAATGCCGACGCCGATCACGTTTTCGGCCGGGATGCCGACGCTTTCGGAAGCGCGCACGGCGCCGAGCACGGCTTCGTCGTTGAGGCCGAAGGAGACCCACTTCTTGATGTCGGCATGGGCGTTGAGTACCACCGTCGCCGCATTGAGCGCAGCCTCGGTATCGGTCTTGGCCTGCGGCGCGTCAAAGATGTTTTCGGCCTTGAAGCCGTTGGCCTTCAGCACCGAAATGGCGCCTTCGACCCGGTCGACGGCGGTCGGCAACTGATCATAGGAGACGCGGATGGCGCCGACCTCGTCGGCCTTCCAGCCGCGCGCCTTCATTTCGTCGACGATCGCCTGGCCGACGGCCTCGCCGATCTTGGTCGCCGAAATGCCCATATGCGGCACGTCTTCCAGCGCCTTTCCGTCTGCGCCGACCAGACGGTCATCAACCGTCATCAGCTTGAGATTGTTGGTGGCGGCCTTGGCGACGATGCCGGGGCCGAGCTTCACATCAGGCGTGCAGACGATGAAGCCTTGCGCGCCCTGCGCGCCGAGATTGTCGATCGCCGACATCAGCTTCTCACCGTCCTCGGCGCCGATCTTGACCAGGGTAAAACCCTTCTCCTTGGCGGCCTGGTCGGCGAACTTCCATTCGTCCTGGAACCACGGCTCCTCGGGCTGTTTGACGATAAAACCTATCTTGGTGTCCTGAGCATATGCAGCGATGGTCGTGACGGACAGCACGGCAAGGGCGCCCGCGACGAGCGCGGTCTTCAGAAGTCGCATGATTACCTCCCAGCGATGGCCGGGCGCTCAGCCCGGATGCAGAGTCTCTAATTCTTTTTATCATACTCGTCAATTGATCTGGTATGATAATTGAGCTACATGCTCTGACCAGGGATCGCTGGCGCAAATCATCCGCATCCGGTAAGGCCGGGGACGCGAGATCAGTGGTTTCGCCGCCTTGGAGGAGGGCTGAGGTGACCGAAACTTCGAAGAAGGCATCAGGCGACACCCGCCGCCCGCGCGTCATGCCCGATGTGACCAAGGCGCTTGCCTCAGACATCTTTTCCGGACGCTATCCCGCCGGCTCGTCTCTGCCGACCGAAAACGAACTCGGCGTCGAATATGGCGTCAGCCGCACCGTCATCCGCGAGGCGCTGAAGGTGCTGGCCGCCAAGGGGCTGGTGCTGTCGCGGCCGCGCATCGGCACGGTTGTATGTGAACAGGACAACTGGAACATCATCGACCCGCAGGTGCTGGCCTGGCACGCGCCGCATGCGCTGAACGACAAATTGTTCGACGCCATCCTCGAAACGCGCCGCGCCATCGAACCTCTGGTAGCTGAACTGGCGGCGACTCGTGCGACGCTGCAGGAGATCGCCGATCTCGAAGCCGCCTGGCGCGGCATGGCCAATGCCGGCGAGGATCTCGCCGCCTTCTCGCGCTCGGACATCACCTTCCACCAGATCGTCTATGCCGCGAGCCACAACCCGATCTTCCGCCAGATCGGCAATCTGATCGACACCGGGCTGAAATTCTCGCTTGAAGCAACGGCGACCATTTCGCTCGCCCGGCGCATGGAAGCAGTGGCGGCGCACCGTGAGGTGGTGGAGGCACTGCGCATGCGCGATGCCGCGGCGGCGCGTGCGGCGGCAGGCCGGATCCTCGACCTTGCGGCGCGCGACCTGGTCAGCGCCAAGAAACTCAAGAACAACTGAGACCAGCATGAAAATCATCTCGCTCACCACCTACATCGTCCCGCCGCGCTGGCTGTTCCTGAAGATCGAGACGGATGCCGGCGTCACCGGCTGGGGCGAGCCTGTCGTCGAAGGCCGTGCGCTGACAGTCGAGGCAGCGGTCAAGGAACTTGGCGATTATCTGATCGGCAAGGACCCGCGCCTGATCGAGGACCATTGGACGGTGATGCATCGCGGCGGCTTCTACCGCGGCGGGCCGATCCTGATGAGCGCCATTGCCGGAATCGACCAGGCGCTGTGGGACATCAAGGGCAAGGCGCTCGGCGTGCCTGTGCACGAACTGCTCGGCGGCAAGCTGCGCGACAGCATCAAGGTCTATTCCTGGATCGGCGGCGACCGGCCGGCGGAAGTGGCTGATGGCGCCAGGGAAGTGGTGGCGCGCGGTTTTCAGGCGCTGAAGATGAATGGCACCGAGGAACTGCAGATCGTCGACAGCCATGACAGAATAGATGCGGCTGTCGAACGAGTCGCCATGGTGCGCGAGGCCGTTGGGTCCAACATTGGCATCGCCGTCGATTTCCACGGCCGCGTCCACCGGCCGATGGCGCGCATGCTGGTCAAGGAGTTGGAACCCTACCGGCTGATGTTCATCGAGGAGCCGGTGCTGAGCGAAAATCGCGAGGCGCTGAAGGAGATCGCAGCGCTGGGCTCGACGCCGATCGCACTCGGCGAGAGGCTCTACAGCCGCTGGGATTTCAAATCGGTGTTCGAACAAGGCGCCGTCGACATCATCCAACCAGACCTGTCGCATGCCGGTGGCATCACCGAATGCCGCAAGATCGCGGCGATGGCCGAGGCCTATGATATTGCGGTCGCGCCGCACTGCCCGCTCGGCCCGATCGCGCTCGCCGCCTGCCTGCAGCTCGATGCCGTCAGCTACAACTGCTTCATCCAGGAACAGAGCCTCGGCATCCACTACAACGCCGCAAACGATTTGCTCGATTATGCCGCCAACAAGGACGTCTTTCGCTACGAGGATGGCTATGTCGCAATCCCCGATGGTCCCGGCCTCGGCGTCGAAATCGACGAGGACTACGTCAAGGAAAGGGCCAAGGAAGGCCACCGCTGGCGCAACCCGGTCTGGCGTCACAAGGACGGCTCCTTCGCCGAGTGGTAGCCCGGCCGACCTTGCGGCCAGGCCTTCAGGACCTCAAGCTCAATTTCGCGGTGGCGCCAGCGTAACGCAGGCCTCTGATGGGCCGCAGCGCCGAGCACCAGCGCATGGGAACCGTCGGCGCCGGCAAGCCGCAACTCGCTGACCGCCTGGGTTGCCGCAAGCGATCGAAAGCAGTCGCTATCCATGGAACATGGCGGATGTCCTGTTCTCATCGACCTTTTCTTGGCCCGCCAGCCGCGTCACCTGCCCGCGGCGTGCCGGCCTGCGTTCCTGCCGGAGAAGATGCAGCTGCCGAGAAATGTCCCTTCCAGCGCATTGTAGCCGTGATAGCCGCCGCCACCGCCGCCGGCCACCTCGCCTGCCGCATAGAGCCCGGCAATGGGCGCGCCATTGCCATCGAGAACCTGCGAATTGAGATTGGTGTGCAGGCCGCCAAGCGTTTTGCGCGTCAGGATTTTGAGGCGCACCGCGATCAGCGGCCCGTGCCTGGGATCGAGTATCTTGTGCGGCTTGGTCACCCGGAAGATCTTGTCGCCGATGTAGTTGCGGGCGCCGCGGATGGCTGTGACCTGCGCATCCTTGGTATAGGCATGGTCGACCTCTCGATCGCGCGCCACGATCTGGGCGTTGAGCCCGTCGTAGTCGAGCAGATTGTCGCCTGACAGCGCGTTCATCCCGGCGACCAAGTCGGCCAGGTTGTCGCGGACGACGAAGTCCTCGCCCTTTTCCAGGAACGCTGCCACCGATGGTGGCGCCTTGCCGCCGCGCCGGTTCTTCAGCACGGCCCGCCAATCCTTGGCCGTAAAGTCTAGGTTTTGCTCCGAACCCGACAGCACGAACTCCTTCGAAGCGATCGTCTTGCTCAGCACGAACCAGGAATAATCGTGTCCCGTCGACAGGATACGCTTCAAGGTGCCGAGCGAATCGAAGCTCGGGAAGAACGGCGCCTCCATGCGTTGTCCCAGAGCATCGAACCATAGCGGCGACGGCGCCGACAGGATGCGAATGCCGTGGTTCGGCCAGATCGGATCCCAGTTCTTGATCCCCTCGACATAGTGCCACATGCGGTCGGCGTTGATGACGGCCCCGCCGGCGTCCTGGGTGATCGCCACCATGCGGCCGTCGACATGGTGCGGCACGCCGGCAACCATACGCTTCGGCGCTGGCCCCAGCCGCCCGACCGGCCAGACCTTGCGAACCAACTCATGATTGCCGCCGATCCCGCCGGAGGTGACGATCACGACACCGGCCGAAAGGTCGAAATCGCCGACGGCCGTGCGGCTCGACTGCTTGCCGCGCTCGACATCGGATGCCTCCAGAATTTCGCCCGCGACGCCGGTGACCGCGCCGTTGGTCTTGATCAGCCGGCTGACCTGATGACGGAATTTCAAAGTGATCAGCCCTTTGGCGACGTGCTCGCGCACGCGCCTTTCGAACGGCGCGACCACGCCCGGCCCAGTGCCCCATGTCAGGTGGAAGCGCGGCACTGAATTGCCGTGGCCATTGGCCAGCGCGCCGCCGCGCTCGGCCCAGCCGACCACCGGCCACCAGCGCATGCCCATGGCGTAGAGCCACGGCCGCATCTCGCCGGCGGCGAAATCGACATAGGCTTCCGCCACTTTCCTTGGCCAATGGTCCTCGGGCCGGTCGAACTGGGCAGAGCCCAGCCAATCCTGCCAGGCGAGGTCGCGGCTGTCCTTGATGCGCAGGCGGCGTTGCTCGGGCGTGTTGACCAAAAACAGGCCGCCGAGCGACCAGAATGCCTGGCCGCCGAGAAAACCGCCACCCTCTTGCTCGACGATGATCACGCGTTTGCCGGCATCGCCGAGTTCCGCGGCTGCGGCCAGGCCGGCCAGCCCGCCGCCAACGATGATTGCATCCGCGTCAGCCATTGTCGTAGCTCCTGTGCCGGCTTTTGTTTTTGAGATCGGATGCTCGTTGCTAGCCGCGCAGCGCGTTCCAGATAATGCGCGGCAGCTTCATGAGGCTCGGCCGGTAGCTGAACTCGGTGATCAGGCGGCCGACCATGTGTGCCCTTTTGTGGGTCAGGAACCAGGCCGGCTTCGGCATGATGCGGAACGGCGCTTCGAGCACGCTGCGTTCCGGTCTGTCGAACAAATAGGTGTTGTGGACGACGCCGATGCCGCTCTGCACGTCGTCGAGCGTGTGGCCAGGGAAAGCACCCCAGGTCGGGCGCAGCAGCGCGAACAGAACGCCGCTCCAGGAATTGATGCCGATGCCGCCATAGCGCAGTTCGGCAATGATTTCCTCGAAGCGCTGCCGGCCGATCTCGGCGATCGTCCTGGGATGGATGAGGATGTTGGCGGCAAGCGTGCCGTGCAGCTTTTCATTGGCGTAGGCGACAGCGGCGCGCAGATAGGATTCCGCATTGCCCGCCGGCAGCCGCATGACGCTGAGCGCCGGCGCGAACACCTCGGCATTTTCGAGATAGGTATCCGTGCCCGGCCGGAACGGCACCACCACGCAGGCCGGCCCGCCGGGCCGCTCGAATTTCTGTACGCTGTCGGCATGCGCCTCGAAGGCGGCGAGGCGCTCGGTCGCGCCGGGATAATAGGCCGGGCGCGACGGGGCTTTCTGCATCATCTTTTCGAGGGCCGCCAGAAGCGCGTCGGATTTGTCCCAGCCTTCGGGCAACACGAGCATTTGGCAGGCGATACAGTTGAAACCGGAATTGTTGAGCTTCTGTGTGGCGATCAGTTCGGCATGGTAGGCGATGTCGGCATTCGACCATGGGCCGGGCACCACGATGGTCGGCGCCACGCCGCCAAGCTCAGAGGTGATACGCCGGCTGTTGCGCGGCGTGCCCGCCGCCTTGTTCTTGCGGCCCTCCTCGCCGGGACCCCAGACGATCGCGTCATGCGAGGCGGCGGCACCGGTGATGTGGATGTCGTCAACGAGATCGTGGTTGCACAGATACGCACCGACATCGGTGCCGCCGCGCACGATGCGCAGCGCGCCGAATTCGATCAGCGGCCGCAGCGCCGGCCGCAGGAAATCAACGAGGTAATCATTGACCGGGTTCATCTTGAGCAGAACCACCTGGTGCTCGACCAAAAGCTTGTGCAGGCAGTCGAGCGGCGCGATCGAGGCGACATTGCCGGCGCCGAGCACGAGGCCGATCTTGCCCTTGCGGCTGGTGCGCGGCGCGTCATAGGCCGATGCGGTGTTTGCGGCGAGGTTCGCCTTGGTCACGCCGGGCTGCATCCAGATCTCTGCCTTCAGCCCGGTGAACAGCACCTTGTCCCAAAGCGAATTCGGAACCACCGTCACCGCCACCTGTCCGCTAGGCAAGGTGCGGACCGGCAGTCTGTCGAGGAACTTCTTGCCCTCCATCAGGCTCAGCGTGTGGATGAACTGGTTGCAGCCATCCATCAGCGCCGCCGGGCCAGCCAGCCATTCCTCACCTTCCAGCGGCGAGCCGGTCGGGATGCCCTTCTTGCGCGTCGCGGTTTTGACCCACGCCTCGGCGACCTCGCGGATGTGATCCTTGACCTGCCGCAGCAAGGCGATCCGCTCGCCATTCGAGGTCTGCGCCCAGTCGTCCTTCCTGGCGTCGAGATCGGTGAGCGCGAGGTCGAGTTCGGCTGCCCATTCAGGCTGCACGGGCTGGGTTTTGACTGCCTTGGCAACCATCCTATCCTCCTCCACCTCGATCTCTTTGTTTGACGCAATTCCTGTGGGAAAACCGCTTCACACTTTTCCTGGAATTGCTCTACGAAAACGGCAGTGCGGCCCATTGCTCGACGAATTTCCCGCCGGAATAGACCTGGATCGAACCGAACTGCTGTAGCACGAATTCGCTCTGCGTCGGACGCAGGAAGGCGTAGTCGTCAGGCCCGACATTGACGTTGTCGGGCAGCGCCATGAATTGCTGATTGGTCGAAAAGCCGAACGTCTTGTCGGTCTTCATCCCCACGGGATGGACGGGCTTCGCCATCCATTTTCCGCCATAGAGAAAACAGCCGCGCCGCGGCAACAGCCCGAGCTTCTGCAGCAGCCAGGAGCGCTGGTCGAGGCCCGGCGCCTGGGAATCGACCACTTTCAGGATCGGCGTCGCGATGAATGCGGCAGGCCGCAATTGGCTGAGGCTCGGCACATCGAAATCGGTCGGCAGCATAAAAGCCGATCCGATGGACAATTCATTGGCGCCGACCCAGCTGTCATAGAGCAATGCGGTGCTGCTGCCGCCAAGATTGAGGATCTTGCGCTGGTCGGCGGCAAGGCAAGCGACATACTGGCGAAACAGGCTGATCGCCTTGACGCGCGCCTTGGCCGGTCCTCCCAGCAGTTTGGGGATATGGCCGATATGCGCCTCGTAGGCCATGACGCCTTCGCATTTCAGCCGCGGGTAATTCGCCAACGCGGAAACTGCCCGGGCCAGTGAGTCGGGATCGCTGATACCGCCGCGATGAAGGCCGACATCGACCTCGAAGCAGACGCGCAGCTCGCGGTCGAGCTCGGCGGCAAGCGAGCCATAGGCGGCCAGCCGCTCCTCGGTATCGATCAGCCAGACGATGCGCGACGTAGCTTCGCCGAGCCCGGCGAGAACGCCCTTCGTCAGCGCGTGCCTGGCGCCGGCAACCGGCATCGGCTTCCCCAACAGGAGATCGACTTGGGGAAACACTTTCAGCATCTCGGCGCTGATCGGCAGATGAAAGGTCATCAGCCTGTCGGTCGCAAACGCCGCGCGGATATAGTCGATCAGCGGCAGGCATGGCAGCGACTTGTCGACGAGGCGCAGATCGAGGCCCGTGGCGAACTTCGCCTTGATCGCAGCGATGTTGTGATCGAGCCGGTCGAGATCGAGCACCAGGCAAGGCTGAAAGATCCCGGCTGCCCTGAGCGCGCCCGACATTTCCGCGAAATAGGTGTCGGTCAGGCTCATGCCGCGACGCCGAGCAGCCTGGCAATATAGGGCGACACGAAGCGGTTGTCCGGGTCCATCTCGCGGCGGACCGCCATCGCATCGTTCCAGCGCGGATAGAGCGCGCTCAATTCCCTTGATGTCAGGCTGTGCATCTTGCCCCAATGCGGGCGGCCGCCGCGCTTCCTGAAGATCGGCTCGGCGGCGTTGAAGAACGCCATCGGATCGCGCTCGACGCCGTGATGGATGGCGATGGAACAGGTTGGGCGCTTGTAGAAGGGGCTGAGCCAGACATTGTCGGGCGCGACGACGCGCACCTCCATCGGAAAATAGACCTCTGGAAACCGCGTCTCGAGCAGCGCAATGATTTCGCTGAGTGCGGCCGCCCCTTCCTCGAACGGCAGGTGGTATTCCATCTCGTTGAACTTGACGTTGCGCTCGGAGGTGAAGACCTTCAGCCACTCCTCGATATAATCCTCGGCCGGCACCTTGGCGAAGGCCGAGCCGATGAGACGGCGGCGCAGCCAAGGGAGCCAGCTGAGATAGTCGCGCAGTTTTCTCAGCGTCGTCACCGCATCGTCGTCTTCCGTCGGCGGACGCACCGTCGCCGGCGCCTCGGTGATGTCGCTGGCAATCAGCAGCGCCTGGCCCGAAAACGGCACGTAGTAGAACTCGGCCGAACGATGCGCCGTCATGGTGCTTTCGAATTGCGCAAGCACATCGGCGATCGGCGCCGTCCAGCGGCGGTGCCGCATCCGGTAGCTCGCCACGTTGCGGATCGTCACTTCGGTGACGGCGCCGAAAGCGCCGAGCGAAGCGCCCATGGCTTCGATCATGTCGGGGCTCTTGGCACGGTCGAACTCTTTCACGGCGCCACGCCCGTCGACGATCTGCATCGCCTCGAGCTGGGTATGGTAAGCGCCGAGCGTGATGCCCGAGCCGTGGGTGGCGGTGCCCAGCGCCCCGCCGAACGCCTGCTTGTCGATGTCGCCCATGTTCGGCAGCGCCTGGCCGACGCCGTGCAACAGCTTTGCCAGCGCGCCGATCTTGGTGCCGGCGCCGACCCGTGCTGTCAGCCTTTCGGGATCGTGCGACCTCAGGCCCTCGAAGCGATCAAGCGACAGGATCGTCCCGTCATTCTTAACCAGAGGCGTGAAGGAATGGCCCGTGCCAGCGAATCGAACTGGTCCCGGCGCGTTGCGAATGGCACCACTCAGCTCATCGAGACTCTGCGGTTCGGCAAAAGCCTGCGGCGTGGCCGTGACATAGCCCGACCAATTGCTCCACTGGCTGATAGCCTCTCCCAAAATTGCCTCCCTGGGACGCCGGCTTTGCCGGTCTTTCTCCTAGCGCTGAATAATATGATACATACTCAGCTTTTCGGATATGATACATTGTCAGCTTTCTGTCAACCTGGCAATCGGAGGTGTCTTGTGTGGTCCCGTGTTCAAGTGCATGGCTTTCGCCATGATTGTTCGCATTCCGATAGTGAGATTATCTCTAGGCAATTAAAAGGACAAACAAGGACACAAATATAATTAAAACAATCTGCTTAAATCTCACCACAAGAGCTTTGCGCTCATCCCGTTTTATTCTGATTTTTGTTTCATGTTCGTCATACTTTATATATCCATAAAACATGCCGCATGCTAACAAAACCAAAAAAATACCTCTCCCACCATGGCTTTCTCGGAAGTCACTGCTGCCAAACGCAACCACCCATCCGCCAATTCCGTAAATAACCAATGTTGAAGTGAATAAAACGAAAAGCATCGAGAAAACGTATAGTTTCTTTAACGCATTCCGACGACCGTCGTGCCCATCCATCACTACAGTTCCTTTGCTTGCACGAACGTAAATCAATACTGCATTATTCATGATTCATACTTGATTTCCGAGTACCCCTCTAGCTCACCTCGGGGCAACGGAACTTCACTACACAATAGCACGCCGCCAGGTCGTGGGGCGAACGGCTAGGTTCCTCGTCCGTCAGCGAGCCGCGCGCCGTACTAAGGGCCGTGCAAATCCATGAGGGCAACCGGCTGTATCACGAGCCTCACCGCGACCGGGCGATCGTGATCGAGCGTGGTATCTGATTGTCATCGGACGACATTCCGCGCCGGCCGCATTATCTACAGCGACGCACGCTGAGCCGGCGTCGGCATTGAACGCAGTTCGTTGCCCCTTCAAGCCAGCCCAAACGTTTCCACGGCCCGCATGATGCCGCGCAATTCGGCCAAACCCTTCAGGCGGCCGATCAGCGAGTAGCCGGGATTGATCCTTGTCTTGCCGATATCGTCGGCGAGCAGGTGGCCATGGTCCGGCCGCATCGGGATTTGCCAGTCGGCGCGGCCCTCCTTGCGGCGGCGCGCCTCCTCCTGCATCAGCGCCAGGATGACATTCGCCATGTCGGTGCCGCCTTCGAGATGCTCGGCCTCGTAGAACGAGCCGTCATCCTCGATGGTGATGTTGCGCAGATGGGCGAAGTGGATGCGGTCGGCGAATTCCTTGACCATGGCGACGATGTCGTTGTCGGCGCGCGTGCCGTAGGACCCGGTGCAGAACGTCAGCCCATTGGCCTGGCTGTCGACGGCATTGAGAATGAAACGCGCATCCTCGGCGGTCGAAACGACGCGCGGCAGGCCGTAGAGCGAAAACGGCGGATCGTCGGGGTGGATACACATGCGCACCCCCTCCTCTTCCGCCACCGGAATGATCTCGCGCAGGAACCACGCGAGGTTGTCGCGCAACTCCTTCGGCCCGATCCCGTCATAGTCCGCAAGCGCCTCGCGAAAACTGTCGCGGTCATACTTGCGCTCTGTAGCCGGCAGGCCGGCGATCAGATTGCGCTCGATCTGGTCGATCTTCTCGGGCGGCAATTCCTTCAGCCGCGCTTCCGCCTGCGCAATACGCGCCGGCGTGTAGCTGTCAGCACCGTTCTTGCGCTTCAGCACGAACAGATCGTAGGCGGCGAAATCAACGGCATCAAAACGCAGGGCGTAGCCTGTCGTCGGCAGACGGTAGGCTAGATCGGTGCGGGTCCAGTCCACCACCGGCATGAAATTGTAGCAGATCGTGGCGATGCCGGCCTTGGCCAGCGCGCGGATCGAATCGCGGTAATAGCCGGCATAGCGCCCGCGTTCCTGCGCGCCGATCTTGAAGGAATTGTGGACCGGAACGCTCTCGACGACCGACCAGGTCAGTCCTGCTTCCTGGATAATGCGCTTGCGCTCCAGCACTTCGGCCTCAGGCCACGCCCGGCCGTCATAGATATGGTGGAGCGCCGAGACCACGCCGGTGGCGCCCGCCTGCTTGACATGATCGAGCGTCACCGGATCATCGGGCCCATACCAGCGCCAGCATTGTTCCATTTTCGGCTTTCCTTCTGCGAGAGGTTGGCAACTTATTGTTGGACCTCGATGGGAGTCGATAGAAAATGGAAGAGTTTTTAGAAATGATGGATTTCGACGGCAAGGTCGCCCTGGTGACGGGGACGACCGGCATTGGCCTGGCAACCGCCAGACGCCTTGCGGCCGGTGGCGCCGCAATCATCGCCTGCGGCATCGACCGCAGCGCCAATGCGGCGATGAAAGCGCAACTGGAAAGCGCTGGAGCTGCGGTGCTGGTCATCGAAACCGATGTGTCCATCTCCGACCAGGTGCGCGACGCGGTGGCGGCTGGCGTCGCAAGGTTCGGCGGCCTTGATGTCATCGTCAATTCAGCCGCCGTCCATCCCTATGGCACCGCGACGACGACCGACTGGGAAACCTGGAACCGAACGATGACGGTCAATGTCGGCTCGATCTACCTGACCGCGCATTTCGGCATCCCGGAAATGATCAAGCGCGGAGGCGGCGCCATCGTCAATGTCGCCTCGGTGCAGGGCTTTGCCTGCCAGCAGAACGTTGCCGCCTATGCCACGACCAAAGGGGCCATCCACACGCTGACGCGCTCGCTGGCGCTCGACTATGCGGCATCAGGCGTTCGGGTGAATTCGGTCAGCCCGGGCTCGATCCGCACGCCAATCCTGGAGAAGGCCGCGCGTGGCGGCAATGGCAGCGATGCCGATGTCGAAGAGGCCTACAAGCGCTTCGGCGCGGCGCATCCGCTCGGCCGTATCGGCGAACCGGAGGAAGTGGCGGAACTCATCGCCTTCCTGTGCTCGTCGAAGGCCGGTTTCTGCACCGGCGCGGACTACAGGATCGATGGCGGCCTGACGGCAGGTATCGGCGTGAAGTAGCGCTATGATGGCGTTCTGCGCGCTTGCAGGCAATCGGTGTCCGACCGCGCTACAGCTTCCACATCCGCTTGGCATTGCCCGACAGCAGTTTCGTCCTCTCCTCAGGGCTGGCTCCCGCAATCAGCGCATGCGTCGCCGCCACCCAGGTCGCAAGGCCACCGCCAAGCGTGCACACCGGCCAGTCGCTGCCCCACACGACGCGGTCCCAGCCGAAGCAGCCGATCGTGTGCTCGACATAGGGGCGCAAGGTCTCGACGATCCATGAGCCGGCATCGGCATAGGCGACGACGCCGGAGATCTTGCCGATGACATTGGGACGCCGCGCGATCTCGGTCATATGCTCGCGCCACGGATGTTCCGCACTGGCCTTGATGTCGGGCACGCCGCAATGGTCGAGCACGAACTGCACATCCGGCGCCAGATCGGCGAGCGCAACCGCCCTTGGAATCTGATGCGGCAGGACGACGAGGTCGAAGGTCAGGCCTGTGCCGGCAAGCCGCTTGATGTTTTCGCGAAACAGCGCGCTGTCCGAAAGCTCGTCCGGCATGACGTGCAGCACGCGACGGAACCCCTTGACGAAGGGATCGGCCTGCTGGCGCTCGAGATAGGCGGCGAAACCGGCCTCCTCCGGGCGGCAGGAGGCGATCGCCCCGCGCAACAGACTGCCCTTCTCCAGCGACTGCGCCTTCACATGGCTGGTCTCGGCCTGGATGTCGGCTTCATCGACGTCGACCTCCATATGCAGCGCGGCCTCGATGCCGGCCCGGCGGGCCTGGATCGCATATTCTGCGTGCGGGAAATCGCGGTTGAGCGCCGGCTCGCGGCTGAGCCAGGGATAGCGCAGCGCCGACAGGTCGATCAGGTGCAGATGAGTGTCGATGATCATGGCTGTCCTCCTCGGTGATTTCAGATCATCGCCAAATGCCTAAACCCAGCGCATGACACAAGCTTTGGCTCAGGCCCGCTTCGGGATCTCTTTGTCCTCGAGCAGCAGCGTCAGCCCCATGGCGACGAAATAGAGCGCCGCCACCCAGATGAACATCACGTTGAAGCCACTGGAGTAATGGTCGAGCACCACTTCGCGGATCGCGCCCGGCAGGCTCGATGCGAGGTGCGGCGTCAACCCGTTCAGGCCACCCGGCAGCAGGGCGGCGGCGTCTGCAGGAAGCTCGGCTGTCTGCCGGTTCAGCGCCCAGATCATCACCGCGCCGTTCAGCGCCAGTCCGAGCGATGCTCCGAGCGTCCGCGCCTGCGTGATCAGCGACGTCACCGCGCCGATATCCTGCAGGGGTGCCGCCGCCTGGATCGCCACAATCAGCACCTGGAACTGCAGGCCCATGCTGATGCCGAACACTGCCATCATCGTCGCCAATACCCAGATCGGCGTATGCTGGTTGGTGAGGACGAAGCCCAGCATCAGAAACCCGCCAATAGCCATGGCGACCACCGGCATCCATTTGTAGCGTCCGGTTGCCGCGATCACCCGCCCGGCGACGATCGAAATGACCATGGACGTGAGCGACGCCGGCAGGAACAGGAAGCCTACCTCGGCCGGGCTCAGGCCCGTCAGCGTCTGCATGTAGAGGGCAAAATAGAAGAACATGCCCAGCGTCACCGTTCCGGCGACCAGCGACACGCCCGAGACGATGCTGACCGTCGAATTGCCGAACAGCCGCAGAGGTACGATCGGCTCTTCGGCCCGCCGCTCGACCATGACGAACAAGGTGATGGCGACTAGTGCCAGCAGCGGCAGCGCGAAGGTGATGAGGTCCGGTCCGCTGGGGTCGAGCACGTGGTAGCCCCAATAAACGATCGCCGTCGTGCCGGTGGCGAGCAGCACGCCGCCGAGATAGTCGATGCGGTGCCGCTTTTCGTTGAACCGGCTGCGCATGGCGAAGGCCAGCACCGCCAGCACGATGATCCCTATCGGCAAATTGACCAGGAACACCCAACGCCAGCCGAACAGGCTGGTGATGTAGCCGCCGGCCAGCGGGCCGAGCACCGACGACAGCGCGAACACCGCCGAACTGTAGCCCTGGTATTTCGCGCGGTCGCGCGGCGAAAACAGTTCGCCGATCATGGCGAAGGCGGAGACCATCAGGCCGCCACCGCCGATGCCTTGCAGCACGCGCGCGGCGATCAGGCTCTCCATCGACCATGCCATGCCGCAGACCAGCGAGCCCAGCAGGAACAGGCCGATCGCCGTCAGCACGACATTCTTGCGGCCATACATGTCGCCAAGCTTGCCGTAGAATGGCGAGACCGCGGCGGTCGAGAGCAGGTAGGCGGCACCGACCCAGCCGAACAGATGCAGATTGCCGAGTTCGCCCGCAATGGTAGGCAAGGCGGTGACGACGATCTGCATGTCGATGGTGGCCATGAACATGGCGATCAGCGCGCCGAAATAGACGATCAATGTCGTCAGATCGGGCCTGACTTGGGCCTCAACGGGCCGCGCGTCCGGCAGCGTCTGCTCGACAGTCATCGGTGTCTCCGTAACTTGGGGCGCGATTTATGTGCCCACAGCCGAGAGGTGTCAACCAGATATGTGCGCTCAGCATATAATTGACATCAGCATATATTCTTGCTAACGCGCTATGGATGAGCAGCAACGCATCCAGCAGTCCGGACCGATTTCCATCCCTGTTCCAGACGCGCGGCGATCGGGACCTCGCCGGTCTGGCGCGCGGCAGCGGCCTGTCCGAACCGGCGGCCGAGGCCGTGGCCGCCATCGATGCGGTAATGAGCAAGGTGCGCCGCTCGATCCAGCGCCGCGACTTCGGCCGCATGATCCTGGCGCGCGTAGACCCTTCGCTGGAAGTGAGCCATCTCGATGCGATCAGCGCCATCGCGAACAATCCGGTTTTCAGCGCTACCCAGCAGGATGAGGTGACGGTTGGCGTCATCGCCGAGCGCCTCGAGAACGATCCGTCGCGCGCCAGCCGCATCGCGGCCGACCTCGTCGAACGCGGCTATGCCTGCCGTGTCGCATCGCAACGCGATGCCCGCCGCATCTGCCTCAAACTCACCGCCAAGGGTGAGCGCCTCGTGGCGGCGGTGCGCCAGACCAAATGGCGGATTTTCGCCGGATCGCTGGCACAGTGGGATGAGCAGGACCTAGTAAGGTTCGCCACCTTGCTGGAACGCTTCGCCGGTTGGGCCATGGACGAAGCCGGGATGAAAAGATCCGCCGAGGCCGTCAAGCAGTTGATGGACGAGATGCTGCCCGAAACGAAATAGGCGGCACGGCGTGGACGCTCACCCATGTGTGCGAGCCGTTCGATAGCCCTTGACGCTCAGGTCGCCTCGGATCGTTATCGGCCGAAGAAACCGGCGTCCTCTTCCGCCAGGTATTTCTTCGCCGCCTTGGCATCGATGTCGAGGCCGAGTCCCGGAGCTTCGAGCAGGTCCACCATACTGTCCCTGACGATCTGCCCCTTGGGCAGGCCGATGACGATGTCCTCCCACCAGGGGTCGGAGGCGCTGGGATATTCGAAGGCGATGTAGTTGGCCGGCAGCGTGGCGCAGACATTGATCAGCGCGCCGAGGCCCAGCAGACCGTTCGCCGTGCCGTGCGGCGCCATCATGATCGAGTGCATATAGGCATGCTCGGCCACCCATTTGAGCTCGGCGATACCGCCTATATCGGCAGGATCCGGGCCGATGACGCGCACCGCCTGTGTTTCGATCAGTTCCTTGAAATTATGGCGCAGATAAATCTGTTCGCCCGTATGGATCGGGGTGGACGTCGATGTCGTGAGTTCGCGATAGGCCTGCGGATTGACCCACGGCACGTAGTCGCCCGTCAGCATATCCTCCAGCCACATCAGATTGTATTTTTCGACGGCCCGCGCGAAGCGGATGGCGTCGGGCAGGAACCAGCCGGGGCCGCAATCCAGCGCCAGCGAGACCTTGTCGCCGAGCACCTCCTTCATGGCGATGACGCATTCGATCATATGCGCCATGCCGCGCTCGCTGATCTGCCCCTGGTCCATCGCGCCGTGATAGGTCGGCGGCTGACGCACGCCGTAGTGGAAGTCGGGGACGCTGGTCTTCATGTTGGAATGAAAGCTGATGCCTTGCTTGACCATGAAGAAACCTTCCGGCCGCTCCATCATCCATTTGACGTCGGCCGCGTAATCCTCCGGCCTGTCGCCGGTGCGCTTCTTGCGGATGGAACCGTTATAGACCCGCACCTTGTCGCGCACCTTGCCGCCGAGCAGCTTGTAGACCGGAACGCCTGCCGCCTTGCCGGCGATGTCCCACAGAGCATGCTCGATAGCGCTGACGGCGGCGCCGTAGGGCTTGAACGAGCCGCGCTGGCGGATTTTCAACATCACGCGTTCGACATCGGTCGGGTTCTCGCCGATCAGCGCGTCGCGGAAATGCAGCACCCAGGGTTTCAGATAAGGCTTGGTGTACTCGACCTCGCCGAGGCCATGGAGGCCTTCGTCGGTGACGATGCGCACGATGGGGTGCCTGCCGATGACGGCGCACCTGAGATCGGTGATCTTCATGATGTCCTCTATTTCACCGACGAGAAGGCGGTTGGCGCGAGAAACTGGCTGGAAATATTGGCCAGGATCGGGCCATCGCGCTCGGACTCGTCGCGGGCCTTGAGCCATGCCGGATCGGTGGTGAAGGCCTTCCATCTCACTTCGCGCTCGGCAAGGGATTCCCAGGCGACGAAATAGATCAGTCGATTGCTGTTTTCGCCGACCACCGTGGTGAAGAACCCGGCCTGGCGGATGCCGTGTCTATCCCACAGCGCCAAGGTATGGTCGTTGAAACGCTTGAGCAGCGCCGGCAGCCGGCCCGGCACGCAGTCGTAAATGCGAAGTTCGTAGATCATGGTCCATCCTTCTGTTCACCTCTCCCTCCGAGGAGAGAAGTGTAGAGTCAGCTCCAGGTGCGGTCCCAGGAGTATTCGTCGTCCCAGTGATCGGTCGGTTGCCAGATGCCGGTGACGCCGGGCTGCAGGTGCTGGCTGATCACTTCGTCGACGATGTCGTCGATGCCCAGACCAGGCTTGTCGGGCACGGTGATGAAGCCGTCCTTGACCAGCGGCTTGGGCAGGCCGGTGACGATATCGTCCCACCAGTCGACTTCGACGCTGTGATATTCGAGCGCCATGAAGTTTTCCGTCGCCACCGCGACATGCGCGGCGGCCATTGCCGCGATCGGGCTTTCCGCCATGTGAATGGCCATGGCGACGCCATGCTCCTGCGCCGCGTCGCCGATCTTCTTGGTCTCGAGAATGCCGCCGGTGGTCAGCAGATCCGGATGGATGACCGAGATGCCGGCGTTGAGCAGCGGCTCGAAGCCTTCCTTGAGGTAGATGTCCTCACCCGTGCAGATCGGCACCGAGGTCGCCTGCTGCAACTGCCGATACTGCTCGGTGTACTGCCAGGGGATCACGTCCTCGAGCCAGGCCGGTGCGTATTTCTCGATCCGCCGGGCCAGACGGATGCCGTCCTGCAGCGAGATGTGGCCGACATGGTCGATGGCGAGCGGAACCTCGTAGCCGATCACCTCGCGGACCTCGTGGATATATTGGTCGAGCAGGTCGATGCCCTTTTCGGTGAAGTGGAGGCCGGTGAAGGGATGCGGCACGTTTTGCGCGTCATAGGCGGCATTACGCGCCCGGCGCTCGTCCAGCGTGCGTGCCGGACCGCGCGCGGCATGGCTGCGGAAACCGTCGAGCACGCCGGCCGGCGCCACCACTGCGCCCGATATGTGCGAAATCTGCGCCAGACCGAGATCCATCTTGAGGAAGGTGAAACCGAGATCCATCCGCGCCTTGAGCCGCTTTCCGGTCTCGGTGCCGCTGGGCTTGTCCGCGTCGGTGTCGCAATAGACACGCACCTTGTCGCGAAACCGTCCTCCCAGCATCTGGTAGATCGGCACGCCATACGCCTTGCCGGCGAGGTCCCAAAGCGCGATCTCGATTGCCGAGACACCGCCACCTTGCCGCCCATGGCCGCCAAATTGTTTGATGCGGCGGAACAGCCGGTCGACGTCGCAAGGGTTCTCGCCCAGCAACCGGCTCTTCAGCATCAGCGCATAGGTCGCGCTGGCGCCGTCGCGCACTTCGCCCAGGCCGACAATGCCCTGGTTGGTGTAGATCTTGACCAGCGCGGAGGTGAACGGCGCGCCGACGATCTCGGCAACGCGCAGGTCGGTGATGCGCAGGTCGCTCGGCCTGGAGTTCGTATTTACCCGATTGAGCGCCTCGCCGGCGCTACCCGTCTTTGCCATGGCTTATCCTCGTTCTGATTGGTGGCGCCCCGCACCCCCGGCCTGCATAAGCGTTGCTAGCCAAGCTCTATCTCGTGGGCCTGCAGGTAGTCTCGGTTCATCTCGACACCGAGACCCGGCTTCGACGCCAGCTTGAGGCTGCCGTTCGAGACATCGAGTGGCTCGTCGATGAGGTGATTATATTTGTCCAGGTTCCACTCCGACGTTTCGAGCTTGTAGAAGTTGGGAACCGTCATCATCACCTGCGCTCCCGCAACCACATTGATCGGTCCCGCGGCGTCATGGGGCGAGACCGGGATGTAGTAGGCTTCGCACAGGGCGGAAATCTTCTTCAGTTCGGTAATGCCGCCGGTCCAGGTAACGTCCGGCATGATGTAGTCCGCAAGCCTGTTCTCGAGCACCGGCACGAAATCCCATTTGGTGTGGCCGCGCTCACCCCACGAGATGGCGGCACTGACCTTCTCACGCACTTGCTTGAGAGCATTGAGGCTTTCTGGCGGGCATGGCTCCTCGAACCAGTCGATCTGGCCGGCTTCCTCGAGGCTTCGGCAGAGGCGAATGGCGGTGGGGACGTCGAAGCGGCCATGCGCGTCGATGAGAATGTCGACATCGGGCCCCGCCGTTTCGCGGATCAGAGCCGTCAATTCGGCGGCCTCGCGCTCGTCCTTGCGGGTCATGCTGCCATCGAGGTAGCCGTCCCGCTGTTCGCGCGCCAAGCCATCGGCGGTGCGACCCTGGTGGGGGAAAGGATCGAACTTCAGCCCGGTGTGCCCGGATTCGACGATGTCTCGAATTTCGCGGACCACAGCCTCCTTGCTGGTAAACTTGGCCTGGTTGGGATGGGTATAGAGCGCGATTTCATCGCGCACCGGTCCGCCCAGCAGCTCGTAGATCGGCTTGCCTAGAACTTTGCCGCGAATGTCCCAGAGCGCTATGTCGATAGCGCTCACGCATTCGACTGCGGCGCCGCGGCTGCCCATATAGGTGAAGCTGCGGAAAATCTTGTGCCAGAGATGCTCGATGCGCGCCGGATCCTCACCTGTGACGGCAACACCGATCTGCCGCAGGATCGTGCAGAGCGCGCGGTTGGCGAGCCTTGTGGTGGTGGTGATTTCCCCCCAGCCACTCACCCCTTCGTCGGTCGTCACCTCGACGAACAGGAACTCTCCCCAATAGGAAGCATCGGACTTGATCAGCCACGGCCGAACGCTCGTGATTTTCATCTCTCAACTACCTCTGTCTGATGGCCGGACCAATGATTTTCTGGGCTGGAAATTCTATCCGGCCCGAGCGGCGTTGCGCGCACGCATCTGTTCGAGAACGTGCCGGCCGGAACCCTCGACATGGCGGGCAATGAGTTCGGCCGCCTCGTCGGCATTTCCGGCTTTGATATGCGCGATGAGCTCGCGGTGTTCACGCATGATGGCGGCCCGCCGCGCGAGCGTGAAATTGAAACGCCGGCTCACGGCTCGCAGCACTTCGCGATGCTTCCACCAAAGCTCGGCGGCATGGCGGTTGTAGTGGCGCTGGTACATTACGGTGTGGAAGGCCGTATCCAGTTCACTGTGCCGCAATGTGTCGGTGAAGTTGTTCTCTTCGATCAGAGCCTGGATGCGTTCGAGTTCGGCGATGTCCTCGCCGGTCGCCATGTTCACGAACCATCGCGTCAGGGCCGGCTCGATCAGGACTCCGATCTCGTAGATATCCCGGACAAAATCCTGGTCTATGGGCCGGACGCGCGCGCCACGGTTGGCGACAAAGGTGACGAAGCCCTCCCCTCGCAACAGCTGCAGCGCCTCGCGTACGGGGTTGGTCGAGGTGCCGTGACGCCGGGCGAGATCGGTGACCACAAGCCGTTCGTTGGCGGCGAGCCGTCCCTCGATGATGTCTTCCCGGATCAGCTCATAAAGCGAGGCGCCCTCGCTGGACGCCCCGATGGGATCAATCCCCACGGGTGGCTCTGCTTTGAAATCACTTGTTTCGGCCAAAGCCGCCCCCCCGATTAGTACATCACATGCTCGATATCATACACGGGTTTTGCAAACAATGTACGATCGGATGCGTTGACAGGCAATCCACGATCTGAAAACGTACCAGATGATCGAAGGGATACATTGAGCAGAGGACGCATCCCGCACGGTCGAACGAGCCCCTTGGCGCACAGCGGCATGGGAGAATCTGGGAGGATACTATGACGAGGATTACACTCGGCGGTGCCGTCCTGCGCGGCACTGTAGCCACTGCTTTGATGGCGTCGCTGATGTCGGGATCGGCATTGGGTTCGCCGCCGGTCGATTTGAGCAAGTGGTCGCCGGAATATGTGCGCTCCATCGCCGGAACACAGGATTTCGACACGGCCGCCGATTGCGGCAAGGTCACTCCGCTCGACTACAAGGGGCGACTGACGTTCTGGTATCAGGGCGTGTTCGAGGGCGACCCCGACCTGCTGCGTCAGTACTACAAGGATTTCTTCGAGACCTTCCGCAAGACCTATCCGAACATCCAGCTCGAGGATCAGGCCCTCACCTACAACGACCTTCTCGACAAGTTCCGCACGGCGCTGCTGGGCAATGCCGCGCCGATGGCGGTCCGCCTGCAAATCCTGGGCGGAACCGAGTTCGCCTCGAAGGGTTATCTGCAGCCGCTCAAGCCGGAAGATGTGGGCTATCCCACAGAGGATTTCTGGCCCGGCGCCATGAAGGCGGTAACCTGGGATGGCGTGACCTACGGCATTCCCACCAACAATGAGACGATGGCGTTCATCTGGAACGCCGACATTTTCAAGCGTGCGGGCCTCGATCCGGACAAGGCTCCGGCTACCTGGGACGACGTCGTCAAATATTCCAAGCAGATCCATGACAAGCTCGGCATAGCCGGCTACGGCCTCGTGGCGCGCAAGAACGCCGGCAACACGCCGTACCGCTTCATGCCGCAACTATGGGCCTATGGCGGCGGTGTCTTCGACGAAGCCTCCGCGAACCCGACCTATAAGGAGGTCGAGCTCAATAGCCCGCAGAGCAAGGCGGCGTTGCAAGCCTCCTACGACATGTATGTTCGCGACAAGTCGGTTCCGGTCTCGGCCCTCACCAACCAGCAGGCCGATAACCAGCCCCTGTTCGTCGCCGGCCAACTCGGCATGATGGTCTCGCACCCGTCCGACTATAACGTCATGCTCGACCTGCAGAAGAAGGCAACGGGCGCCGACAAGGACAAGGCGCAGACCGTCATCGACAACATGCGCTATGGCCTGATTCCGACCGGCCCCGACGGCAAGCGCGCCGTCGTGTTTGGTGGCTCGAACATTCACATCCTGAAGCCCGAATATGTCGAGGGCGGCAAGGTGGACGAGCCGGCCGCAAAGGCCATCATCTGCATGTGGACGAGCCCTGAATGGTCGTTGAAGATGGCGTATGCCGGCTCGAACCCGGGCAACCTCAACGGCTTCAAGACCAAATGGATGAAGGAACGTCTGGACAACATCAAGTTCCTCGATGTCACGACCTCGATGTTGCCATACGGCATCCCGTTCCCGGCGCTGCCGCAGTCGCCCGAGATCATGAATATCATCGTCCCGGACATGCTGCAGAACGCCCTGACCGGAGCGATGACCGTCGACCAGGCAGCGGACGACGCGGCCGAGAAGGTGAAGAACCTGATGGACGGACTCTAGTCCGGGCCTGACCTGCGATCCGACCGGCTGTGCCGATAGTGCGTGCAGCCGGTTTGCTCCGAAGAACAAGGGCACGCCATCGTGACGATCGTGACCGGCAAGGCCGAGGCTCGCCAAAGATTGCAACCCGGTAGCTCCGGGGCGCTGCGGAATACCTGGGAGCACCGTGCCGACTACGCATACGTGCTTCCAGCGATCGCCGTGATGCTCATCGTCATCGCCTATCCGATCTACTACACGGTCGAGCTGTCGTTCTTTAAAACGCCGCCTGGCCTGCAGCTCCGCGACAAGACCTTCATCGGATTGGACAACTACACGGCCATCCTCACCAGTCAGGTGTTCTGGAAAGTCACCTTGAACACCCTGATCTGGACGATCGCATCCACCTTCGTTGCCTTTGCCTTGGGATTTGCCGCTGCGCTGGCCCTCCACCGCGAGTTTATCGGCCGGGGTGTCCTGCGCGCTATCCTGATCATTCCCTGGGTCATCAGCGCGGTTGCCGCCTCCTATATCTGGAAGTGGATTTACCATTCGGACTTCGGCATCATCGGCGCGGTGCTGGTCGGCCTCGGATTGGCTGACCGGCCGCCGAACTTCATCGACAACGTCAGCACGGTGCTGCCCTCCTTGATCGTCGTCAACATCTGGCGCGAGTTTCCGTTTGCCATGATCATGATGATGGCCGGTTTGCAGACGGTCCCCGACCAGTTGCTGCGCGCCGCGGAAGTCGACGGGGCCAATGCATGGCAGCGTTTCTGGCACGTCACCTTCCCGCATCTGCGCAACGTCTCTACGGTGACAATTCTGCTGCTAGCAGTGGCCAATTTCAATTCCTTCATCATCCCGTGGATCATGACCGGTGGCGGGCCGTCGAACGCTTCGCACATCTGGATCACCCACATTTATGAGCTCGCCTTCGGCCGGCAGCGATGGGGCGTCGCATCGGCCTATTCGGTGCTCCTGTTCCTCATGCTGATGGTGCTGGGCTACTTCTACGTTCGTGCGCTGGCCGGCAACGAGCGCAAGGAGGGCGGCGCATGAGCACGATTGTCGAGACAGTCCCTCAACGTCCGGCCCGGCGCCGCATGCGCATCGACGGATGGCGTTGGGCCGGGCGCATCTTCCTCGTGTTCATGCTGCTTTACACCGCGTTGCCGATGATCTGGATGCTGATCACCTCGATCAAGTCCGGCTTCGCGGCGATGCAGTTCCCGCCGCAATGGTGGCCGGAAGAGCCTACCCTGGCCAGCTACCAAAAGCTGCTGGATCCGCAAAACAGCGTCGGCCAGGACTTCCTGCGTTTTTTCTGGAACAGCCTCTACGTGTCCACGGTCACCACAATCCTTTCGGTGATCGTGGCCGTTCCTGCGGCGTACGCCTTTTCGCGCTTTCGTTTCCCCGGTCGAAACTTCCTGTTCTTCACCGTGCTTTTGCGCAACATGTTCCCGGCGGTGATCTTTCTCGTGCCGCTCTTCATCCTGATGCGCGCGATCGGGCTGGTGAACACGCATGGCTCGCTCATTCTCACCTATCTCACCTTCGGCCTGCCGCTGGCGATCTGGCTGCTCAAGGGCTTTTACGACAACATTCCGGTGCAGCTCGAGCAGGCGGCGCGGATCGATGGGGCGACCCGGTTCCAGGCCTTCATCCTGATCGTGATGCCTCTCTCGACGCCCGGAATCATCGCCACAGCTATCTATTCCTTCATTGGCGCCTGGAACGAGTACATCTATGCCTACACCTTCCTTTCCAAGAACGAGCAGTTGACCCTGCCGGTCGGCATACAGCGTTTCTTCTCGGAGAATACGACGGACTTTCCGGGCCTGATGGCGGCCAGCTTCATGATGAGCGTGCCCGTCGTGGTGCTGTTCCTCCTCCTGCAACGATACTTCGTACGCGCCCTTACAGAAGGCGCGGTCAAACACTAGAGCCGGATGATTTCAGGTCTGTTCGACCTCAAATCTGAATCCGCCTCTAAATCAAGGAGATAGAGCATGATGTCGTCCGAAAACCGCTTCACACTTTTCGGCATCATGCCGTAGGGAGTTGCCGATGGCCCACGTGGTCCTGAGAGATCTCGTCAAGACCTATGGCGGCTTCAAAGCTGTCAACGACGTTTCGCTGACGGTCAATGACGGCGAGTTCGTTGCGCTCGTCGGCCCTTCGGGCTGCGGCAAGACAACCACGCTCAATCTTGTCGCGGGATTGATCCCGGTCACATCGGGCGACATCGTCATCGGCGACCGCGTGGTCAACGACCTCGACCCCAAGGACCGGGACATCGCGATGGTGTTCCAGAACTACGCGCTCTACCCGCAGAAATCGGTCTACAAGAACCTGGCGTTCCCGCTGCAGATGCGCAAGCTGCCCAGGGACGAGATCGACAGGAAGGTCAAGGAAGCGGCGCGCGTGCTCGACATGACGCACCTGCTCGAGCGCAAGCCGCGCGAACTTTCAGGCGGGCAGCAGCAACGTGTCGCCTTGGGGCGCGCCCTCGTCCGCGACCCTGCCGTTTTCCTCATGGACGAGCCGCTCTCCAACCTCGACGCCAAACTGCGCGTCCAGATGCGCTCGGAGATCAAGCGCTTCCACCAGGACCTCAAGGCGACCATCATCTATGTCACGCACGACCAGCTCGAAGCCGTGACCATGGCCGACAAGATGGCGGTGATGAACGGCGGCTACCTGTTGCAATACGATTCTCCGGCGCAGGTCTTTGCCCATCCGGTGAACATGTTCGTCGCCAGCTTCATCGGCAGCCCGGCGATGAGCCTTGTTCCACTGGAGGCATCGACAGCAAACGGCAACACTGCGTTGACCGGCGCGGAGGGCTGGAGCCTTGAGCTCTCGCCGCTCAACGCCCGGAAGGTTGCGGGGGCAACGTCGAGGAAAGTCGTGCTCGGCGCACGTCACTCGACCATCAGGCTGCACAAGAGCGCGGTGCCAGGCAGCGTCCCGGCCAAGGCCTATACAGTGGAGCCGACCGGAGACGTCACCTTTGTGCAGGCGTTGCTGTCAGGCGCCATCGTCAACATCAGCGTGTCCCCCAACATCGCCGTCGCACCTGACGAGCAGATCTGGCTCGAGTTCGACCAGGAGCGGCTGCATTTGTTCGATGGCGAAACTGAACTGGCCCTCAAGGCCGGCTGAGACAAGACGGGGTTCATTGGGAACGTTGGGGATGGCTGAAAAGCTCAAGATCACCGCGATCAAACCCTATCCTGTGTGGGTTGGAACGCGCAATCAGATGCTCGTCAAGATCGAGACCGACCAAGGCGTCTTCGGCTGGGGCGAGAGCGGCTTGAGCGGGCGCGAAAAGGCCGTTGCCGGCGCGGTCGAGCATTATCGCGAGTTTCTCATCGGCCGCGACCCGATGCAGATCGGGCGGATCTGGCAGGAGACATATCGCAGCCAGTACTTCGAAGGCGGGCGCGTTCTGCAGGCGGCGATTTCCGCCATCGACGTCGCCCTGCACGACATCAAGGGCAAGGCGCTGGGGGTGCCTGTCTACGAACTGCTGGGCGGCAAGCAGCGCGACCGCATCCCCACCTTCGCCTCGACCGGAGACGAGGCCGAGGGCGACGTCGCCATCGAACGAGCCCGGGAGCTGCGCGCACGGGGGTGGCAGGCGATCCGCTTCTTCCCCGCAGGGCAAAGCAGCAGGGACATCTTCGAACCCCGCGAGTCGATCGGCGCTACCGCGAGCATGCTGAACAAGGCGCGCGAGGCGCTTGGCGACGACGTCGTTCTCGGCATCGACTATCATCATCGGCTGTCGGTGGCAGAGGCGGCGAGCTTCTGCAACAAACTCGGCCGCGGCGTGCTGGATTTCCTCGAGGAGCCGATACGAGACGAGACACCTGAAGCCTACGAATCCCTGCGCAGGATGACCGACATTCCCTTTGCCATCGGCGAGGAATTTGCCAGCAAGTGGCAGTTCCTGCCCTACATCGAGCGCGGCATCCATCAGTTCAACCGTCTCGATGTCTGCAATGTCGGCGGGCTCACCGAGGCGATGAAAGTCGCCGGCTGGAGCGAGGCGCACTATGTCGACCTGATGCCGCACAATCCGCTTGGTCCGGTGTGCACGGCCGCGACCCTGCATCTCGCCGCCGCCGTACCCAACTTCGCGTGGCTCGAGACCAGGGAACCCGAGACGAAGCTGGGCTTCGACAATTCCGACTTCTTCCCCGTGCAGCCACGGCTCGACGGTCCCGACTATCCGGTCAGCGACCTGCCGGGCCTCGGCGTCGAGGTCAACGAAGCGGCGGTCCAGGCGGAGGCTTTTCGTTTCTGGGAAGCGCCTCACCTCAGGCGCCGCGACGGGTCTGTTACGAACTGGTAGTCCCCTTTTATCCGGAGTCCACAATGACGCATACCCCTGACATCACGCGACCGCCCAAAGACCTCATTGACGCCCTGAGGGAAATCGGCGCCGCGACGGTTGCCGGCACGCTAGGCCACATGGGTTTCCGCAATCCGCACATGGTCGGTCCGGTGGCGCAGAACCATGGGAAGTCGATCGTCGGGCCGGCGCTGACGCTGCAGTTCCTGCCGCAGCGGCCGGACCTCTTCAGCGAGGGAGAATACGCCGACCCGGAAACGCAACTGCACCGGCACGTGCTCTACCACGCGCAGGAAGGCGATGTGGTCGTCGTCGACGCGCGCGGTGACATGAGCTCGGGCGTCTTCGGCGATATGATGTCGACCTACTTCAAGGGCAGAGGCGGCGCGGGCATCGTCATCGATGGATGCATGCGCGACCGGCCGAATGTCGAAAAGCTCGATCTGCCGCTATGGCTGCGCGGCTGGACGCCCAACTACCATGTGCAAACCAGCATCTATCCGAACGCCGTCAACGTTCCGATCGCCTGCGGCGGTGTCACAGTGATCCCTGGCGACATTATCATCGCAGACGACGACGGGGTGGTAGTGCTTCCCGTCGCAATGGCCGCAAAGGTGATCGAAGAATCCCGGAAGCATCACGATTGGGAAGAGTTCTCGCGAGAGAAGCTGATGCAGGGCGCACCGCTGCAGCGCTACTATCCGCTGCATGACGATGCCCGCGGCGAATATGAGGAGTGGCGCAAAGCCAGTCGTCCGGCGGATTGACGCAGGCATTCAAGACGATCCATATGTGCGGTGAAATTCGATGTGCCCCCCGGCAGACTACTGGGGGGCCGTCTCAGCCGGGACCGCGCCGCCGACGAACGTCCCGATCAAGAAAGGCGCTTTCGTCTGGCGAGGCGGCGGCTCCGACACGGAAGGCGAACGACGTGACCCGCGTCGCATTGATGTCGATACCGCACCGAAAGCTCAGATGGTACCATGTCGTTGCCGTGCGGAAAGCGGTGTCTGGGGCGTCAAGAACATTGCCGGCCTTGAGCGGAATGCTTGGGATCAGTTGGGGAGAATAAGAGGCGTCGTTCAACTCTTGCTCAAGAACGCTGGCGCAAAGTCTGGCGGCCCGTTGATCGCGAGGCACGTCGGCCATCGAGTTCGTTGCGAACACATCACCGGTAGCGCCTTGCGAAAAGAGTTTGCGAACGCCCGGAAGGCCCGAATATGGCCGCGGTGTAGCCGAGGCCACGTCGATGGAGTTTGGCTCTTCGGTGATTCCGCGTCCTGACTTCGTAGCCTTTGCGGGGCGGCGTTTCGGCACGTTTTCGGGTCTGGTCCGAGGCGCCTGAGCCGACGCGGGAAGCTCGATCTCACCGTCGTCCCCATGGGCAGCCAAAGGCATTGCGGCCGCGGATGCCTCTTTGTCAGCGGGTGGGGTCGCAGCCTCCTGTTTGTCCGCTTCCGGCTTCTCATTAATCTTGGCTGACTCTGCCGGCTCTCCGGCGTCTGGCGCTGAGGCGGGTTTACTCTCCGCATTCTTTGGCGCGACAGCCGACTGTGGCTCGTTATCCTTGGGCGGCGATGGCGCATTGTCTTGAGCGCTGCCTCCATCCAAGGATTTTTTGGGGCCAGTGTCTTTGTCGCCGAACTGAAAAACAGGCCTCAGGACCTCGATTGGCGGCAGCTTTTCCGGTGCCTGCTTTTCAACCTTCTGCTCCGAAGGATTTCCGGGTGGCGGTGGCGGCGGCGCGGGAGCGGGTTTCGGTTTTGGCTGTTCGGGCGGCGGCACGAGCGCGACGTTCACCGCTTGCTCCTCCTGCGGCTGCTGGGCAGGAACGGGCAGGCCATAGACCAGGAACGCGGTGATGAGCGCATGCAGGACCAGCGATGCGGGCAAGGCCCACAGCAAAGTCCGCCGCCGCTCGGATGTCTCGGTCTTCATCCCTCACGATGTGGAGCGAAACTGCGGCGGCATCAAGCGTGGCAACCGTATTGGCGCATTCAGCCGCAGCTCAGCAGTGAGGAGACGACGCCTGATTGCTTCTCGCCGCCGGCTCCATTCTCTGCATGCCCGCCTCCAATCTCAGCGACGCAGGCTGGCGTCGCGGGCTCGCTCGCGGAGCTCTTCGCGAGAAAGGCCCGCATCCGCCAATATGCTGTCTGGAAGCCGCCTCAAGCTCGCAAGCGTCTGGCGATAGGCAAGCCAGCGGGCGAAACGGTGTCGAAGTTCATGCAACATGATCGTCTCCTTGGCGAGCGGGATACCCACGCTCTTGGATTGGTCGAAAACGCAAAGCAATCGCGCAAAGCGTATGCACGATCGAACGGATTGCGCTGACTGCCTGGCCAACCGAGGTGCCTGTCATTTTCCCGCCAGGGCAGAATTATCAAGCGCTTCCAATGCCTATATACTTGCGCGTGATGGCCGCTTCGCGCTACAGCCACGGTCGCAAGGAGTTTTTCATTTCTGCAAAATGGATATTGGCTGGGACGATCTGAGGTTGTTTCTCGACGTTGCGCGGCTGGGTGGCCTGAGCGCGGCTACGGCAACCACGCGCCTCAGCGCAGCCACACTCGGACGACGCGTCACCGCGCTCGAAAAGCAGATCGGCGAAGCGCTGTTCGTACGGCAGCAGACCGGCTACCGGCTAACCCCGGTCGGTGAAGAACTGCTGCGGCGCGCCGAAGACGTCGAAGCAGCAATGCAGTCGCTGACCCGCTGGCGCGAAGGAAACCTGCCCGACCGCATTGTCCGCGTCTCGGCCGGGCCTTGGACCTCGGCCTTCGTTTCGGCCCATATCGGCGAAATCTGGACGGTCGATGACGGCATCAGGGTGGAACTCGTCACCACCACCGACCGGGTCGACATCGGTCGCCGCGCCGCCGATATCGGCATCCGCAGCGAGCGTCCAACCGAACAGTGGCTGGCCGGCCGCCAGAGCGGCAAGGTCGCGTATGCCATTTATTCCGGATGCCACCTGATCAACGGCATCGCTGCCGGCTTGTTCGTCGGCGTCACCGGCGAAGGAGCAAACGTCGCCTCGGCGCGCTGGCTGCAAGCCCATCACGGCGACCGCATCGCCGTGCGAGGCAACAACACCCATTCGGTGCGAGAACTTGTGGCCGCGGGCGCCGGCCTTTCCGTGTTTCCGTGTTTCGTCGGCGACAGCGATCCGCGGCTGGTTCGCGTCGCTCAGCCTATCCCCGAACTCGAAACCGACCAGTGGATCGTCACCCATCATGAGGAACGCCACTCCCCGCCAGTACGAAAGATTGCCGACCGGATTGCCGCTCTGATGCGGGCCCATCAGCCGTTGTTTCGCGGCAAGATGCCGATCCGCTAAGCGTCAGGCGTCGATCGGCCGCCAGATTCTCAAGGTTCTCGCGCGTGAGGCGGGCGCGTGAAGCTTGAAGGGGTTGGATCCCGGATTGTGGATTTTCGCTGGCCAGAAGCCGAGCGAATTCCGGAACATTGGACTAGACCCATTCAAAAGGTCGGCTCATTCAGGCGTATATGATACAAGTCCCACATCTTGTCTTGCCGCAAAGTTCACCCTCTGATTCCCTGTGCCAAGGCGATAGAACCTGATTCTTGCACCTGGCGTGTTCAAGCGGCGCGTTCCGGGAACTTTTTTATCGATCAATTCCAAGGAGACAAGACGATGAGCACCGCGGCAAGGCCCGTCATCTCGGAAATGCGGCCGAAGATAACCGTCATCGGTGTCGGCGGTGGCGGCGGCAACGCGGTCAACAACATGATTGCCGAAAATCTGCAGGGTGCGGAGTTCATCGTCGCCAACACCGATGCCCAGGCACTGACCATGTCGAAAGCATCGCGGCTGATCCAACTGGGTGCCCATGTCACGGAAGGCCTGGGCGCCGGGTCCCTGCCGGCGATCGGCCGCGCGGCAGCCGAGGAATCGATCGACGAGATCAGGGACCACCTTGCGGGAACCCATATGTGCTTCGTGACCGCCGGCATGGGAGGCGGAACTGGAACCGGTGCCGCGCCCGTCATAGCGAACGCTGCACGGGCAGCCGGCATCCTGACGGTGGCGGTCGTCACCAAGCCGTTCACCTTCGAAGGGAAGCGCCGTATGCAAGCCGCCGAAGAGGGCATCGAGCAGCTTCGCGAATGCGCCGATACCGTGATCGTTATTCCGAACCAGAACCTCTTCAGGATCGCTGACGCAAAGACGACTTTCGCGGACGCCTTCGCCATGGCTGATCGCGTCCTTTATTCCGGCGTCGGCTGCATAACCGATCTCATCGTCAAGGAGGGGCTGATCAATCTCGACTTCGCTGACGTGAAGTCGGTGATGCGCGACATGGGCCGCGCAATGATGGGTACCGGGGAAGCCACGGGCGAGGACCGCGCCAGGAAGGCCGCCGAAGCGGCGATAGCCAACCCGCTTCTCGACGAAGCCTCGATGATCGGCGCCAAGGGCGTCCTGGTCTCGATCTCGGGCGGCATGGACATGACGCTGTTTGAAGTCGATGAGGCCGCCACCCGCATCCGCGAGGAGGTCGACGCCGACGCCGACATCATCGTCGGCGCCATATTCGACCGGGCACTCGCCGGAAAATTCAGGGTCTCAGTCGTCGCGACAGGATTGCGGCAGGGCCTGGAGATACCGCAGTAGGCAGGATCCGGGCTGCTGATTTATGAGTCTGGTGGACCGTGGTCATGGGCTTCGCCACCGAAAAGTCGGCCCGCAAGCCCGCACCATTGAACTTGCCGGTGAATTCGCGTTGCCGGCCTAGAGACCGAATTTGTTTCGAGGCCGCTGCCACGAATGCGCGAACTCGCATCAGCGCCGCCGCGGAACCGCTCCCAACTGCAACCGCGCCGCGAATGCGCTTCGACCCGGATCCCCAACAGGAGGCCATACAGATTGACCACGGCAGACATTTCGCCTGCGATATGGCCAGCATCTGCTGACCACATGATCGGCCCTTTCTGATCGGTGATGCGGGCTCGCTGGATATGGCACGATAAAACCGGCATGGGTCAGACGTCGGGAGCATCCAGTGGCGGCCAGCCTCGCAAGCGCTATATCGAAGAAAAACTCAGGTCGACCCGACAGGAGCATACTCCATGGCTGACACGCCGACACCCGATGCTTCGTTTCTCGCGGCCCTGACGACAGAGCATTTCGTGCAGCAGACAGCGATCAGCACGTCCATAAGTGAAATGGCGTCGCGAACGACCATCTACATTATGGCTCTGTCGAGCGCTCTGGTGGCAACGGGCTTTGTTACGCAGTCCTCCGAGTTCTTCCTGCCGTTTGTCGCGGTTGTGCTGCCATCGGTCTTTTTACTGGGTGCCTTTACCGTCTTGAGGTTGGTCGACATCGCCGCTGAGAACATGCAGGCCCATATCGGCATTGCCCGGATCAGAGCCTACTATCGAACTTTGGGCGACGAGGCTGCCTTCCAGTTTTCCAAGGAATTCGGTCGCTGGCCCGAAAATGACGCCGAACCTTCTCTTCGTACTGGGCCTCTCCTGGCCTACCTGACCACCGCAGCGACTATGATCGCATTCATAAATGCCATCGTCGCTGCGGCGGGCGTTACTCTGCTTGCGTTTCGTGTCGGTGCAGAACTATTGCTCGCGCTGTGTCTTGGTGCTGGAACAGCAATCGGCTTGATGACGATTTTCTATTTGTACCAGCGCCTTCGGACGAAAGGCATGGTCCGCATTGCCAAACCCTATGGTTCTGAAAAGAGCGTGCTTTGAGCGGGTAATGAATGTGGTGTTTGTCTGAACGCCACCGGCATGGCAAATCCGATCTTATTGACGACCAATGCTCCACGCCCCTCGCAGGCTGTTCGCAATGGCGAGCCCTTTCGGGATCGAGATATTTGCGCAAACTTTTTTGCCCGGCATGCGTTGTTCGTTCTCCGAGCACAGGAGAAAGCCATGCAGACTAAGTCGCAGACTTCAGCCGAAGCCGCCAAGCAACGCCATATCCAGCGTGGTACCGACGCCAAAGACGAGACGAAGAGCAATGGCAAAATGCAACAAGCGATGCAAGCCGGCGCCCGCAAATATCCCGAGCCACCTTTTCCCGAGCAGCATCAACCCAAACCGGGGCATGAATGGGCGATCGAGCCCGCTCCGCTCTACGATGCGCCTTACTACCTCGGATCGAAAAAACTCGGCGACAAGGTAGCGCTTATCACGGGTGGTGATTCCGGCATCGGCCGTTCGGTGGCAGTCTTGTTCGCCCGCGAGGGCGCCGACATTGCGATCGTATACCTGAGCGAAGACAGGGACGCCGAAGCGACCAAAAACGCCGTCGAAAAGGAAGGCCGGCGTTGCATACTGATAAAAGCCGATGTCAGTGAACGCGAGCATTGCCGCAACGCCGTGGCGCAGACGGTCGAAGAATTCGGCAGGATCGACGTGCTGGTCAACAACGCCGCTTTCCAAATCCATTCCAGTGACTTCAACGACCTGACCGAGGAACATTTCGACACGACGCTGAAGACCAATCTTTACGGCTATTTTCATATGGCGCAGGAGAGCGTGCCGCACATGGAGCCGGGCTCCGCGATCATCAATACCGGTTCGGTGACCGGCATCGACGGTTCCAAACAACTGGTTGACTATTCGATGACCAAGGGCGGCATTCATGCCTTCACGCGAGCGCTTTCGGGCAATCTGATCGGCAAGGGCATCCGGGTAAATGCGGTCGCGCCAGGTCCGGTGTGGACGCCGCTCAACCCTTCGGACAAGGAAGCCGACGACGTCTCGAAATTCGGCGCGGATACGCCGATGAAACGGCCAGCGCAACCGGAAGAACTTGCCCCGGCTTACGTGTTCCTCGCCTCGTCGCATTGCTCGAGTTACATCACGGGAGAGATCCTGCCGGTGGTCGGTGGCTACTGAGGTCGCGGAACGTATTTCGTTGCATTGGGCTACCGAGTAGACGGCACGCGGAGACGTCGTCTCCAGGGAGACGCTGCCGCGCTCGATCGCTTCAAGAAGCGCGTGATCGGTGCCGTGCGCCGCCGCTACACGGCACCCGCCACGGCTCCGGAGCAATAACGCTCCGTGTTGGTCGAAATCCTCGCTCGCGTTTTCAATTTTCTGAATTTCCGCTTGGAACTCTCCCGCCGGCATACCGTTCAAACATCATTGAGCCGGGAGAACGACCATGCCACGAGGCGACAAATCGAAATACAGCGACAAACAGGAACGCAAAGCCGACCACATTGCCGCAGGCTATGAGAAGCGCGGTGTTTCCGAGAAGGAATCCGAGCGCCGGGCATGGGCGACCGTCAACAAGGACGATGGCGGCGGCAAGAAAGAAGGCGGCTCGGGTCGTGGTAAACACACCGGACACCCCGCGGCCCACAAGGGTGGGAAAAGCGGCGGCAAGGCATCGGCTTCACGGTCAGCCGCAAGCCGATCGGAATCGGCAAAGAAGGCAGCGGCAACCCGCAAGCGGAATGCCGAGCACCATGCCCATTAACTGCCCCGCAACAGGTTCGGAGCGCGATGAAACCCAAGCTCGCCAACCAGGTGAGCGGGCAAAGAATTTTCGTCGTGGTGCTCGACCTCGGCGACGAAGGCTTCGGGGCGCTGACAGCCTTCGCAACCGACCAAAACCTCGGCAGTGCCTCTTTGACTGCGATCGGAGCGTTCGGCGCCGCCTTGATCGATCTTAATGCGTGAGGTTGGCAAGCGCCTGCCCGGCTCCTTGGCCATCCATGGCGGATGTCTCTGTGGCAGGATCCGATTCAGCGCCGGGATCGAACCGAGGGTTCACTACTGCCACTGCGATATGTGCAGACGAGCGACCGGCAGCGCGTTTGCAGTTCTTGCCTGGATGCCCTGCCAAAGCCTGAGCTGGAATTCCGGAACGCCAACATATCGAAGGTCTTCGCCGATCGCGCAAAGAGGCTTCTGCCCAGAATGCGGGTCGCCGCTCAGCCTTGCTACGACGCGTCGCCAACCGAGATCGCGCTGCACGTCGGTACCTTCGATGATCCGGCTCACCTGGTGCCTCGGTACAACTACGGTTCAGCGCAGCGCCTTGGTTGGGTGTGCTGCGGAATAGACCTACCGGACCGCGACACCGAGGAGCGCTGGTAGCGCCGCGAACGACCCAGATTTCCGATCAGGAATGCGGCCCTTGTCGCCGTGCCCCGAAAGTGCGGTCTCGATCTGCCCGGCCTGCCGACGTCGCCAGACCGTCGACAATCCCTAAGCGCTAGCCGGTTTTGATCCTTTGGGGGGCCGCATTCTCTATCGCGAAGAAAATCGCTTCGAACAGATCCTCGTCGCGGAAGGGCTTGCCGAGCAAGGGCACGTCGGCCGGCCGATCGGCAATCTCCCGGGCATCGGCATAGCCCGTGATCATGACCGCTGGCCAGTCCGAGCGCAAATTGCGCGCGAAGCGGATCACGTCGACGCCGGATACGAGTGGCATGGCGAAGTCGGTGATAATGACGTCGAACTTGTCGGGAGTGCGCTCCATCATGGCCAGCGCCTCCGCCCCTCCTCCCGCGCAGGTCACCTCGAAACCGCGCTGGCGAAGGGACTCGGCGGTCAATTGCCGCAAAACATGGCTGTCGTCGATCAGGAGGATTGATGGGTGCTCCATTCCGGCATCGGCGAACGCTCGTTCAATGTCGGGTTCCACCGCAGGATCCACCGGCTGTTCGGTCGAACGTGGCAGCCAGAGTTGCATGGTAGTTCCGCGGTTGACGACGCTTTCTATGCGAAGTGTCCCACCTGACTGCTTCATGAAGCCGTAGACCGTGCTGAGGCCGAGGCCCGTTCCCTTACCGACCGGCTTGGTGGTGAAGAACGGTTCGACGACTTTGGCGACAAGATCGGGGGGTATGCCGGATCCGGTGTCCTTGACGGCGATCAGGACATAGTCGCCCGGCGGAATATCCTCTGTTTGCGTCACGATCGATCGATTCTGCGCATGCACGGTTATTGTCCCGCCAGAGGGCATGGCGTCACGCGCGTTGAAAACCAGATTCATCAGGGCCAATTCAAGTTGGCCTGCATCGACATGCACCGGCCAGATCGTGTCATCGATCTGCCAGTCGAAACGGATCAACCCCCCCAGTACGGGCGCCACCAATCCATTCATCGTGTCGCCCAGCGCAGCAAGGCGCACCGCTTCCGGCTTCAGGGTCTGGCGCCGCGAGAATGCCAGCATTCGCGCCACAAGGTCAGCGCCTTGTTTTGCAGAACGCCGCGTCAGGTCGAGTACCTGTTGCGCCTGATCATCCAACGTGGCTCGGCGTTCAAGCAGCCCTAACCCACTGAGAATTGCGGCGAGCAGGTTGTTGAAATCATGCGCCAGGCCGCCGGTTAGCTTGCCGATAGCGTCGATGCGCTGGGATTGAAGCAGCTGATCCTCAAGACCGCGCCGCTCGGTGATGTCAAGCAATGTGCCGATGATTTCCGGTTCACGGCCATCTGAGCCGTCCGACATCACCCCCTGGTCGAGAAAGATGCGATACTCGCCATTGGCGCATTGCCAGCGGAACTCGCACGTATAGGAGCCGGTGGTTTTTGCCGCCAGCAGCGCTTCCCTCAATCGCGGCAGGTCGTCCGGATGAACGCGGCTGAGACCGAACTCTGGATCCGATGTCAGGTATTCAGGCGCAAAGCCGGTCAAGCGCTCGACGCCCTCCGTAACAAAGCGCGCCGCAAAGGGCGGCTCGGCTGCCCGAGCATGAAAGCAGACCGGCAACGAATTCAGGATGGCGTCCTGCCGTTGCTCGGCGCTGCGCAGCGCGCGTTCGGCCTGAAGCTTGTCCTTGTGCGCCTGCAACGCCTGCGCCAATAGCCCCTGCTCGACCTCCGCCTTGCGCTGGATCTCGAGCGTCTTCTCGTGGAGTTCGACGAAAACCGCGACTTTCGAACGCAGCATGATCGGATCGAATGGCTTGAACACATAGTCGACTGCGCCGGCGTCGTAGCCGCGCAGCATATGCGCATCCTCCTTGTTGATGGCGGTCAAGAAGATGATTGGGGTGCGCTTGGATTGCTCGCGCTGGCGGATAAGTGCGGCCGTTTCATACCCGTCCAACCCTGGCATGAGGACATCCAGGAGAATGACGGCGAACTCCTCTTTCAGCAGAAAGCGCAGAGCCTCTTCGCCCGATTGGGCGCAGATGACCTCTCCGATAGTCGCGAGCACTTCGCTGATCGCCAGCAGATTGCGCTCATCGTCGTCCACCGCCAGGATGCGGGCTCTTGCCGGCCCTTCGGCAAGAGCTGCCACCTCAAGTTTCCTTACCCTGTTTCTTGCCAGCTTTTGCATCGAACGGCCGTCAGTTCGCTGCCAGGAGAATTTTTTCCGGGCTCTCGACACGGGATCGGGCACGCCCGATCCAGACACGAAGCAGCGCCAGCAGGAGATCCAGGTCGACGGGTTTGGCGATGTAGTCGGAAGCCCCGGCATCCAGACATTTTTGCCGATCCCCCTTCATCGCCTTTGCGGTGACGGAAATCAGCGGGATATGAGCAATCGCCGGTGTGCCGCGAATCCGCCGCATCGTCTCGTAGCCGTCCATCTCCGGCATCATGATATCGATCAATGCCACGTCGACATCGGGCGCCTGTTCAAGCAGCGCGATGCCATCACGGCCCCGCTCGGCATGCAGAACCTGTATGTCATAGGTCTCCAGAACACTGGTGAGCGAATAGATGTTGCGAATGTCGTCGTCGACGATGAGAACTTTCGCCCCGGCGAGATCGGACTTGCCGTTGTGCTCAGTTCCTGCCCAGGCCTCTTGGCGACCTTCTCCCGGCAGCGTTGCCGAAATATGCAGCGCCAATTGAGCGAAGTTCTCCGCCCGCGGTGCTTCCGCCAAGGCCGGGTTCAATGCCAGCACCTGTTCAAGCGCGTCCGGGTGAGGCGTAAAGAACAGCAGCTGCGGCAACGCTTCGCCGAATTGGCCGGTGATCTCGTCCAGCGCCTTTGCGTTGTCCTTGGCGGAGCGTCCAAAGCCGAGCACGACGGCATCATAGGAGGCGAGGCCAAGGTCTTCTGCATTTGCCGCAACACGACCGATCGCGGTGACCGACGTTACGCCGTCGCGGATTGCCTCGACCAGCGCCAGACGCCGCTCCGGGTCAGGGTCCACGACCAGAACGCGGCGCTGAACGCGGAGCTTCTTCGAGTGGATATCCTGAAACACCTTCATCAGCTCGTCCGAGGAAACGGGCTTGGTGGAAATGCTGGACGCCCCCTTGCGTGCGAGACTGTCGATGTCTTCGGCACCCGAGATGACATGGATGGGAATTCCCCTCGTCTTCTGGTCATGCCGCAGCAGATCGAAAAGCACCCAGCCATCGATATCCGAAAGTCCGAGATCAAGTGTGATTGCGTCGGGAACGAGCTTGCGGGCCAATGCCAGCGTGCCGGAACCTGCAGTCGACAGAACGCCTTTCAGCCCGGCCGACCGGGCGAGGCCAAGCAGCAACCCGCCAAAGGTCGGATCGTCTTCGACGATCAACACGATCCGATCGGTGGGTAGGATTGAATCGCGGTCGTCGATCAGCTCTGCCGAGGGCGGACTGCTGAGCAGAGCTGTCGCAGCAACCGCCTCCGCCGCCGGAGCCAAGGTCGACTGTACTGTCGTTACGCGGGGGCCGTCGAACGGGATGATGAGGGTAAATGTCGACCCCTTGCCCGGCGTGCTTTCGACCCGCAATTCGCCGCCAAGCAAGCGAGCGATCTCGCGGCTGATCGAGAGCCCAAGGCCGGTGCCACCATACTTGCGGCTGGTGGTGCCGTCGGCCTGCTGGAAGGCCTCGAAAATCAGCTTCTGTTTGTCTTCTGGAATGCCAATGCCGGTATCGGTGACGGCGATCGCGAGAGCCTTCACCGGCTGCGTCGCGCCATTGCGGCGGCCGGCCTTCTCAACCCGGAAGTTCAGGCTGACCTCGCCTTCCGAGGTGAATTTGAATGCGTTGGAAAGCAGGTTGAGGACAATCTGCTGCAAGCGTTTCTCATCTGTGCGGACCGTGTCGGGAAGCGCCGGATCGACCTTGATGGTGAAGCCAAGTCCCTTGTCGGCTGCCAGCTGACGAAAAGTTCGTTCCATATGCTGGCGAAGATGCGTCACCGGCATATCGTTGATGTCGATGGAAACAGTGCCCGACTCGATCTTCGACAGATCGAGGATATCGTTGATGAGGCTGAGAAGATCGGTTCCTGCCGAATTGATGGTGCGGGCGAACTCTACCTGTTTTTCGTTGAGGTTGCCGTGCTGGTTGGTCGCCAGCAGGTTTGACAAAATGAGCAGCGAATTGAGCGGCGTGCGCAGTTCGTGGCTCATATTGGCCAGGAACTCGGACTTGTATTTCGACGTGAGTGCCAGTTGCTCGGCTTTCTCCTCCAGCGCGCGTCGCGCCATCTCGATTTCGAGATTCTTGTTTTCGACCTGCTTCTTTTCGTTCTCGAGCAGCTGCGCCTTTTCCTGCAGCTCCTCGTTCGTCGCATGCAGCTCTTCCTGCTTTTTTGTCAGCTCGGTTTGACGCGCTTGCAATTCCGACGTCAGCAGTTGCGACTGCTTGAGCAGGCCCTCCGTGCGCATCGTCGCAGCGATGGTGTTGAGAACGATGCCGACGGATTCCATGAGCTGGTTGAGGAACGACTGGTGTGTGTCACGAAACTCGCCGAACGAGGCGAGCTCGATGACGGCTTTGACTTCATCCTCGAACAGGGCAGGCAGGATGATGACATTGGCTGGCGAGGCGCTGCCAAGACCAGATGTGACCCGAAGGAATTCTGGCGGCACATTGTCCAGCATGATGGCGCGCTTGTCGGCGGCACTTTGCCCAACCAGGCCCTCTCGCAGATCAAGCCGCTGCTTGATGGCAGCTTTGCTCTCGGCGCCATAGGAAGCCGCCAGCTCAANCCAGGCCCTCTCGCAGATCAAGCCGCTGCTTGATGGCAGCTTTGCTCTCGGCGCCATAGGAAGCCGCCAGCTCAAGATAGGATTCCTCCTCGTCGCGATTGGTGACGTAGAACACCCCATACTGGGCGTTCACCAGAGGAGCGAGTTCGGACATGATGAGCCGCGAGACGGTGGCAAGGTCGCGCTCGCCTTGCAGCATGCGCGAAAACCGGGCGAGATTGGTCTTCAACCAGTCCTGCTCGGCATTCTTCAGCGTCTGATCCTTCAGATTGCGGATCATTTCGTTGATGTTGTCTTTTAGCGCGGCGACCTCGCCGGACGCTTCGACGCTGATCGAACGGGTAAGATCGCCCTTGGTCACCGCCGTCGAAACCTCGGCGATGGCACGCACCTGGGTGGTCAGATTGGCAGCGAGTTGATTGACGTTGTCGGTGAGGTCGCGCCAGAGGCCGGCGGCACCTGGCACACGCGCCTGACCGCCGAGCTTGCCCTCGATCCCCACCTCACGGGCGACGTTGGTCACCTGGTCGGCAAAGGTGGCAAGCGTCTCGATCATGCCGTTGATGGTGTCGGCCAGCAGGGCGATCTCTCCCTTCGCGTCGACCGTCAGTTTGCGCCTGAGATTGCCTTGCGCGACCGCCGTCACGACATCGGCGATGCCGCGCACCTGATTGGTCAAGTTCGTCGCCATCAGGTTGACGTTGTCGGTCAGGTCCTTCCAGGTACCGGCAACACCTTCGACGCGCGCCTGGCCACCAAGCTTGCCCTCGGTGCCAACCTCACGCGCGACCCGGGTGACCTCGCCGGCGAAGGAGTTCAACTGGTCCACCATGGTGTTGATGGTCGACTTGAGCTCCAGGATTTCGCCCTTCACATCGACGGTGATCTTCTTCGACAGGTCGCCGCGCGCCACGGCGGTCGTGACTTCGGCGATGTTGCGCACCTGGCCGGTCAGATTCTCTGCCATCGAGTTCACATTGTCTGTGAGATCCTTCCACGTGCCGGCAACGCCGCGCACCTGCGCCTGGCCTCCCAACTTGCCTTCCGTGCCGACCTCCCGTGCCACGCGCGTGACTTCCGAAGCGAAGGAATTAAGCTGGTCCACCATTGTGTTGATGGTGTCCTTCAGCTCCAGGATCTCGCCGCGGACATCGACGGTGATCTTCTTCGAAAGGTCCCCGAGCGCCACGGCGGTGGTCACCTCGGCGATGTTGCGCACCTGGCCGGTCAGGTTGGCCGCCATGGCGTTGACGTTTTCGGTCAGATCCTTCCACGTGCCGCCGATGCCGCGCACCTGGGCCTGGCCGCCGAGCTTGCCATCGGAGCCGACCTCGCGCGCCACACGTGTCACTTCCGAAGCGAAGGAATTGAGCTGGTCGACCATCGTGTTGATGACGTCCTTGATCTGCAAGATCTCGCCCAGCGCGTCGACGGTGATCTTCTGGGTCAAGTCGCCGGTCGCAATGGCCGTTGCCACCTTGGACACGTCGCGCAATTGCACCGTCAAATTGCCGGCCATGGCGTTGACGTTGTCGGTCAGATCCTTCCAGGTGCCACCGACGCCTTCGACATGCGCCTGGCCACCAAGCTTGCCTTCCGATCCCACTTCGCGGGCCACACGCGTGACCTCAGAGGCGAAGGAGTTCAGTTGGTCGACCATCGTGTTGACGGTGTCCTTGAGCTCCAGGATCTCGCCTTTGACGTCGACGGTGATCTTCTTCGACAGGTCGCCGCGCGCCACGGCGGTGGTGACTTCTGCGATGTTTCGAACCTGGCCAGTCAGGTTGGCGGCCATGAGATTGACGTTGTCGGTCAAATCCTTCCATGTGCCGCCGACGCCCCTCACCTCTGCCTGGCCGCCCAGCTTGCCTTCGGTGCCGACCTCGCGTGCCACGCGCGTCACTTCCGAGGCAAAGGAGTTCAGTTGGTCGACCATCGTGTTGATGGTGTCCTTGAGTTCCAGGATTTCGCCTTGCACGGCGACCGTGATCTTCTTGGACAGATCGCCCGACGCGACCGCCGTCGTCACCTCGGCGATATTGCGCACCTGACCGGTCAGGTTCTCGGCCATCGAGTTGACGTTGTCGGTGAGGTCCTTCCAGGTGCCGGCGACGCCGCGCACCTGCGCCTGGCCGCCAAGCTTGCCTTCGGTGCCAACCTCGCGTGCCACGCGCGTGACCTCGCCCGCGAATGAATTCAGCTGGTCCACCATTGTGTTTATCGTGGATTTCAGCTCGAGAATCTCGCCCTTCACGTCGACCGTAATCTTCTTCGACAGGTCGCCCAAAGCCACCGCGGTCGTCACTTCGGCGATGTTGCGCACCTGGCCAGTCAGGTTCTCGGCCATGGAATTCACATTGTCGGTCAGATCCTTCCACGTACCGCCAACACCCTCAACGCGCGCCTGGCCGCCAAGCTTGCCTTCAGTGCCGACCTCGCGCGCCACGCGCGTCACTTCCGAAGCGAAGGAATTGAGCTGGTCCACCATCGTGTTGATGGTGTTCTTCAGTTCTAGGATTTCGCCCTTGACATCGACTGTGATCTTCTTCGACAGGTCGCCCGACGCGACTGCGGTCGTAACCTCCGCGATGTTGCGCACTTGCCCGGTCAGGTTCGTGGCCATCGCGTTGACGTTGTCGGTCAGATCTTTCCACGTGCCGGCGACGCCCTTGACCCGGGCTTGGCCGCCGAGCTTGCCTTCCGTACCGACCTCGCGCGCGACGCGCGTCACCTCGGAGGCGAAGGAGGCCAACTGGCCGACCATGGTGTTGACGATCTTGCCGATGCGCAGGAATTCGCCGCGCAGCGGTCGGCCGTCAATTTCGACCATCATGGTCTGCGACAGGTCACCCTTGGCGACGGCGCCGATAACGCGCGCAACCTCAGCCGTCGGCTGAACCATGTCTTCGATGAGATCATTGACTGAACGGACACTGGATTCCCAACTGCCGGTGGCATTGCGAACCCGGCCGCGCTCGCCTATCCGCCCTTCCTTGCCGACGACCCGGCTCAAGCGCTCGAACTCGCGCGTCACTTGGTCGTTGAGATCAGCGATCTCATTGAAAGTCTCAGCTATCTCGGAATCGAGGCCTTCATAAACATTGTCGATGCGGACGGAGAAATCGCCGCGCCGGAAGGCTTTCAGAGAATTCAGGATGCTTCGACGGTCCAATTGCTTCTTGGATGCCTGCACGGTCACAGCGCCACTCCCAGCCTATGGATTTATACGGATAAAGTTGCCCCCGCGGCTAATGGTGGATCACGCCGCAAGACCCCAAACGCGGCATTTTCAATTTTGTTCCATCGTGCCGTGAATTCCAGGCCGACGATTGCGCCTTGGTTTGAACGCCGGATTTCATGATGCGGTTGCGATTTATCGGGCTTTAGCCGACCACGACACGTCATCGCCGTTTGCCATTGCCAGAGAGGCATCAATTGCGTTGGGCAACTCGGAAGGCGAGGCAGGCTTTGCGACCCATGTCCCTTGAAGGAAAATCGGATCGTGAAAACCCGAATTGGCGTAGCTTGCCGAATGGACGACAAAGGGGATCTTTCGGGCGTCAAGCAATGTAGCTATTCGTACGCAATCCCCGTCCGTCAGGCCGATATCCATGACAACAATGTCGGGAGAACTGCCCCTGAACCATTCCAGCGCGTCGACGCAGGACGAAAAGACCCCAGCGATGTCGAACCCCGCCTCGCGCAACATGTCTTCAAGTTCGAGCGCGATAAACGCCTCGTCTTCCAAAATCGCAACGGACCTATGGTGGTCCAATTATCGCAGTCCTTTGCTCTCCGAAGCGATCGGCAGCGCAGCACGCCGCCTGACCGGTTCCACCCGGTGGTCGAAGCTCACGGCAATTTTCTTGCCGGACATGGCATGGACCATAAGCCCGACCAATTCCTCGTCGTCGCAGCGACACTCAGGAAACCTTGCGCGGATTTCATCGACCGCAAACGCCGTCGAGATAATGTCGTCAGCGCGATAGCCAGAGATCACCGCGTAGACTGCGCTATAGGTTTCAAGGTCAATGACTTCGGTTTTCAGCACATCATCCTCCCTGCGGAAGGCCGACGGCAGAGGCGCCGGATGTCTCGCAAAGATTGCTAGATGCCGGCATCGAGTCTTCGGCGCTGTATCCTGTTCATTCTATGACGGTTGGCCGCGCTGTCGATAGCTCTGCAAGGCTTTGTACGCTTCCAGACACTGATTCACGCGAGCGACCAGATCAGGCAATCGTGCCGTTCATATACGTTTTCCGGTTCACTGTAGTGCCGTCCGCCAACTGAAACAGTCCGCCCGACCAGAATGACGATTGTCGGCCCTTTCACTTGAAGCCCCCCAGATCAGCGAGTGAGTTGTGGCCAACACTCCAACACCTCCGCCATGCTGGCCGCCTCAATCTGCTCACTGAAGCGGGAATGGTAGACTTCCATCAGTGCGTCATGGGTCTGGTCGGCAGAGCTGCAGATGGCATCGGTGACGAGAATGACGCGAAAGCCACGATCGATGGCGCCAAGCACGGTCGCGAGAACGCAAACGTCGGTTTCGCCACCGGTGATCACGAGCGCACGCACGCCGGAGCCACTCAGCAGCGCGTCGAGCCGCCCCTCGGTCCAGGGCGAATAGACGTGTTTGTCGACCACCGTCGCCGGCGGTACAAATCGTGCAAGTTGAGGCATCAGCTCGATCAGGCGCGGATCGATGTTGGAAAGGGTTACCTCCGCCCACCGACGATAGTAGTTTGCCCACATTCCCGGCGCCTCGCCCGGGCGGGCGGCAGGAATGAAGCGCGTGAACAGGGTACGGCTGGCATGTCTGGCGACCAGTTCTTCGATCGCCGGGACCACCTTTTCAGCCCACGGCACGGGCCAAGGTCCACCCGGCGCAAACAGGCGCTGCATGTCGACGCACAGATGCAGGCCATCGTCGCCTATTGGTCCGTGAATCAATCCTTGGGCGGCCACTGGTGGATTCCGTCGGGTTTGGGTTACTGGCCTGCCTGCCGCGCTGCATCGGCCTCAGCCACATCAACAGTGTAAAGCAATTCACCGTTTTCGTTGGATACCCTCACAAGCCAGCCGGACAGAGCGTCCGTGCCAGGCTGCAGGTCGGCGAGAAGATCGATTGCGCAGCGGATAGCTTCGGACCGGGCCGCCTCAAGGCTCGCCATCCTCGACGGCGGTATGCGTCGGCTGGTTTCGCCATCGCGATACTCAAAGACATATACGTCGCCGGCGCCGTCGCTTGCAGAGGTTATCTCGACCTGGTCGAAATTGCCGTTGCTGCTCGCGTCATATTCATTGGCTGCGAGATCAAAGGTCGCTGTCTGGACCAGGATTGCCTTTGCGCGGGCAAGCACGTCATCTTCAGCTTGTATCCCGACGTTTGCCATGTCCACCGTAACGCAGTCGCCGCCCTCGCCGCAAAATATCACCCGGCGAACCGACTGCCCGTCTGGCGCCCTAGCATTCACCACTTCGGTCCGAACGACTTGCATGACACTCTCCTGCCTGTGTCTGACAATGTTCATGGTGCGCTTTCGGTTCCTGCGGATGCAGGCGCCGGCCCGGCAACTTAACGGCTTGCGCCGCCGCCAAAGGCCATTCGGAACCCAAGGCCAACAATGAAGAGGCCGGCGATCCGCTGCTGCCAAAGCCGCACACGAGGGCGCTTCAGGATCCAGGCGCCTATGCTGCCGGAGGCCACGGCATAGGTCCCCAACACCAACACGCCCGTCATTTTCTGAGTTGCTCCCAGCAGCAACAGTTGAAGCGTCACGGAACTCCCATGCGGATCAACGAACTGAGGCAGGAACGCTACCATAAACGTGATGGGCCACGGATTGAACAGATTGGCAATCATGCCTTCCCGTGCCGCGGCGACGGCCTTGATCGGGGCCGTATCCGGCCGGGCCTGTGTTTCCGGCTTCGTGAAGACCAGCCCTAGCCCGAGCCATACGAGATACGCCGCCCCAAGCCATTGCAGTGCTCCAAAAGCTAGTGGGGAGGTTCGCACGAGAGACGAAACACCGAACGCTATGAGAGGAAGCTGAACCATGCCGGCGCCGGCCGTCATCCCCAATACCGTGAACAGCGCAACCCTGCGTCCCTGCCCTATGCCGCGCGCCGTCACCAGCATGCTATCCGGCCCGGGCGGCATCTGCAGCAGGACGACCGTTCCCACGAATGCTATCCAGTGGGCGGGATCGATGACTTGTTCCTCTCAACAATGATGCTCTTGTTGGACTTGGAGCGGCGATATAGCCGGTCAACGCGAAGCTGCGGCGCCGAGGCCGTTGCGCAGAAGTAGCTCATGTCTGGTTCAGAATTAACTGCAGAGCCGCGACCGCCTTGCTCCACGATCATCTCGGCAATGTACTCCTTGAGGTCCCCGACTTCGTCCTGAATGTCCTCGGGGGCGATGCCTTCCTCGTCTGCATCCGCGATGCATTGGCTTGCGAGTTCCTCTGCGGCATCGACGCCCTTCCGCATGAGAGCAGGCTTTTCGATCACATGCTCCTCAATCCATACTCCGACGAAATGGACTGTACGATTTACGATGAGGTCAGCGTCTTCCGAGAGCTGCGCCTCGGTTTTCAAATCGTCCCTCGTGGACACTTTCATGGAACTCACCTCGGCAAATGGGCTCACTTCCAACGCCGACAGGTTGCCAAAAGATGCACCGTGCCGATGAAAATCGCTGTCGAGACCGACAGGATTTCCCCCCACCGGACATTCACGGTGCACCGAGCCCCCGCCGCAGGAACAATTCGAACGGAAACGCGTTGCCCTAGCTGGAAACGGGATAAGCGCAAAATGGCCGCGCCACGTGCTGCCTGGAAGGGCTTCTTGAAGGTTGGTTCGGTTACTTGCGGCGTGAAGATTGTCGGCGCAACCAGCGAAGCATCCAAGATCCATTTCAAGATTTTGAACCGCAAGGACGGTCTGCCGGTCAGGAGCGTCTACGCCGACGAGGAGACCGGAAAGCTGGTGGATTCAGCGGATCAGGTGAAGGGTTTCGAGATCGAAAAGGACGAATTTCTCCAGATCGAACCTGACGACATAAAGGCGTTGAAGCTGACGTCGAAGCACACGCTCGAAGTCGGCGAATTCGTATCGATTGACGATATCGATACGCGCTATCTCGAGAAGCCCTACTATCTGATCCCGGCCGACGGCGCCGCAATCGAAGCATACGGAGTGATCCGCGATGCCATGAAGAACAAGGGCGTGGCCGCTCGATCCTGCGTGGTGCTCTACCAGCGCGGCCGCGAAGTGCTGATTCAGCCCTATGGCAAGGGGATGGTGATGACCGAGCTTCGCAACCACAACGAAATGGTTTCGGAAAGCACTGTGTTCGATGGATTGGCCAAGCAGAAATACGACCCCGATCTGCTCGAAATCGCCGGCATGCTTATTGACAAAAAAGTGACGACCTTCGATCCCTCGAAATTTGAAGACACCTATGAAGACGCGCTGATCGCCATGATCGATGCAAAGCGCAAAGGCAAGAAGCTGCCGAAGCCCGCACCAAGGCCACAGGAGAATGTCATCAACCTCGCTGAGGTGCTGAAGAAGAGCCTCAAACAGGAAGGGCTGGCGAGATCCACAAAGAGAGCCTCACCGAAACGCAAGACAGCATAGTTGATAACTGCCCAGCCAGAAGGTCCGCACAGCAGCTCCAGCCGCCCTTAATAGCTCGGAACAATTCTCGCGGTTGCCCGTTGGCCACCAAGGACGATGCCTTATGGCCGAGATCAAGAACGTCGACAGGGCAGTCCTCAAAGAGCCAGAGGCAGCGGATGCCAACATTGCGCTCAAAGGAGCCGGAACGCAGGACTCTGATCGGGCGCCGACAAGCCCCAGGACCGCTGGCCATCGGTAAAAATACATGGGGTGTAAAAAGACCCTTTCGCCTCCAGACGCGGCGACGCGCGACCGGTGGCGGGCCGAACCCCACGCCCAAGCGAAACCCGGAGAATAGATGTGCCCCCCAAACCAGAGCCAACCGAAGAGCCGCCAGTGGATGCGCCGACGTGGACGCCGGACATACGCGAGCCTGAGCCGGATCTTCTTCCCGACGAAGTGCCAGTTCCTAATCCGGACGAGAACCGTGATCCGCCAAAGCGAGGCGTGGTGACAGACTGAACAACGAGTTTGGTCCGGCATCCTCCTGCAAAGGCGTTTATCTCGCCGCCGGGTTCAAGATCGCCAGTGAATGCGACTGGATTTGGCTGCGCCGAATGCTTGACGGATTTGGTCTCGATGGTGTGGACCTATCGACGCCTCGCCAAGCCTCATTTTCCAAGTATCTGTTCGAACGTGCATTGCTTCGGGCTTTTGTCAGGACGCCATCGCAGAAATTTGGTGCCATGACGGAAACGATCGCCGGTGACATGATCGAACCGCACCTCCGCCACCAGTTCGGGCCGCAATGGCTCCCATTGTCCGCTTCTTTCCGTGCTCCACCGACTGGGACCGCCCGGCGCTTTTCCCGTAAAGCCAGGAGCCGATCGCAAAGCTTCAAGTTGTCGCGTAAGCTTGGCCCTGTCCTCCCGGGCGATCGTCGAAGTGAACCCGACGTGGTCGAGTTGCCCCTGGTCATTGTACAGGCCGAGCAACAGGGAGCCGACTTCACGCGAATTCGCCAGGTAGCGGAACCCTCCGACGACACAATCGGCCGTGCGCAGGCGCTTGACTTTGATCATGGCGCGCTCGCCGGGTCGATATTCGTCATCGAGAAGCTTGGCAACGACCCCGTCGGTCGAACCTTGTCCGGATTGGCCTAGCCATCTGCCTGCCGCCGCCAAATCAAGCGTTGCCCGAGACAGTTCGAGATCCTTTCGCCCGGCCGACTTTACGAACAGTTCGAGTGCAGCGCGCCGAACCGAGAGCGGCTGCTGCATCAAGACGCCCTCGGAGGTCGCCAACATGTCAAAGAGGATCAGCTTTGCCGGCGTCGCGACCGACAGTTTCCGGATCCTGCTTTCCGCCGGATGCAGCCGCATCTGCAAGGCGTCGAAAGAAAGAGCGCCTGCAATTTCGATGACGATCTCACCATCGACCACGAACTCTTTTGTTTTCAGTTCATGCAACATCGCGACGACTTCCGGGAAATACCGCCCTAACGGCTTGCCGGATTTTGCACGCAACTCCACGGCCGCGCCGGCTTTAAAGGCCAGGCAGCGGAACCCGTCCCATTTGGGTTCGTATTGCCATCGGCCAGCATCGGCCGGCAACGTGTCGGCAGCCTTTGCTTCCATCGGCGCCGTGCTCAACGCCACGCCGAAAGACGATTTTACACTCGTCGGCAGATCGCGAGAGATGGCAGATTCGCCCGTCATGAAAGTTCCGTGGACAACGATGGAGATCGACTCAACGCAGCACTGGTGCCGGTTTTGGAAAAATCATGCTTCAACAGGGTTAGGTCATGATGAGATTTCAACCAAATCTCATCATGACCTGGGACGGTCTACTCGGCAGCCTGCATGTTGATCTTGCTTTCCGCCATTTCGGTGAGCTTGCGATCGGTCGCCTGCTCTTCCTTCAGGTTCTTGGCCAACACGTTGGCGCAGTCACTGCGGCCAAGCTGCTTGGCCCAGGCGATGAGCGTGCCATATCTGGTCATCTCATAATGTTCGACCGCCTGCGCCGAGGCTATCAGTGCCGCGTCTAGGACCTCCTTGTCGTCAACGTCGCCGCTCACATCATCGGCTTCCTCCAGAATGCCGTCTATCGCCGGGCAGTTGACCTCCTTGGCCTTGACGCCATGCAATTCGAACACCTGTTCGACGCGCTCGATATGGCCTTTGGTCTGCTCGAGGTGTTTTTCGAATCCGGCCTTCAATTGCGGATCGGTTGCCTTGCCGATCATCTTCGGCAGCGCTTTCTCGATCTGCTTTTCGGCGTAATAGATGTCGCGCAGCGTGTGCACGAAGAGATCGTCGAGTGTCTTGATGTCCTTCGAAAAGAAGCCCATGGCCTTACCTTTCATTGTGCAGAAGTTCGGGTTCGGCGGCGGCTTGCCCGCCACCCGCGGAGGCCGGGAACTCGTCCCGGCTTGCTGGTCAACGCACCGGTGCTGGAGGAGTTCCTGATTCCGAGCCGGCCGTTACTCCTTTTCGAGACGCTGCGGTCCATCTCCGGAGGAGCTTTGACCCGATCACACGTTCCATGGTCCAGCGAGGACCCTCAGGCGCACGCCGGCGCGGAAAAACTGACGGCCAGGAGAGCCGAAACGTGCTGTGCGCCGCAAGTTCTCGCAGGCGATGGCTGCTTCGGCAGATGCAATGCCAGCGTCGGGCGCGCACTATTGTCGGGAGAACTCTTGGTCAAGTATGCGAAGGCCCTCTTCATATTTGGCCGCCGACGCTCCGACCTGCCTCGACTGCCAGATGTTGTCCTCCAGATCGGCGCGTTTTACGGGGAGCGCCACTGGGTTCGACGCAGCCCGCCGGACAAAGGCGAAATACTCCTCATCCGGCCTGCGCGACATGGCATCGACCGCCGCGGTAATTGTCGGTCCGAAGCCTGCTTCTTCGAGCTTGGCGCGGGTCCAGCCCTCGCCTTTCTCCAGAACGTCATGAAGGTAGGCAACAGTCTTCTGATCGATTGTCTCGACGGCGTCGACGACACGGCGGCAATGCTCGATGTAGGGCCGCCCGGTCTTATCGCGCTGCGACGCGTGAACCTCCTCCGCAATCTTTGCCGCCTGGTAGAAAATGCTCATCGCGCCTGTCGTTACCGTGATTGTCTCTGCCTGATGAAACCTATTCGACGATATGTGGCGTGTGTCGCTTGTCCTCGGCAGGGTCGACATCGATACGGGCCTTTTCCGGATCGAAAGCGCCGTGACCTGCAATAGCCAGAGCAGCCGCATCGGGCGTTTCGTAGGCCCACATGAAATCGTCGGAAGAACTGCCGACGGCGTGGACACGCCAGTAGCTTGCGGTGCCTTTGAGCGGGCACCGGGTGGTGGTGTCGGTCTTTTCGAAAAGATCGAAATAGATGTCCTCGAAGGGGATATAGAAAACGGGCTCGTGCCCGTCTTCACGCAGGACCTTCGCCCGCTCCGTAGCTGCGACGATGGCGTCGGAAAACCGCACCGTCACCGTGCCGGAAAACGGTTCTATGGCCAATCGGCCAAGGTTTTGCTGTGAAGTTGCGCCTGAAGTTTGCATCTGAATTTCTCCCTGGCGATTTCCGCAAGATCGGTCATGCCTGGAGACGAAATGCGCGGCGGCGCTTCAGGTTCCGGCATGTCCGATGAAGCTGAATGGCAGCCGGCCTTAAAGCGCCTACCGCTTGCCGTATCCAGCAGTTCTCGTTGGTAAGGCGCGGTGAAATGCTCGTCCAACCCATTCGAAGACTTTGGAAGGACGACACGGTCGTCGCTTCCGTGGAGCGTCAGGGCTGGCACCGAAATGATCTTCGCCGCTACTTGCCGGCGGGCGAGTTCGTGGCTGGAGATGCTCCAGCTGTTTGGCCGTCGTCAGCTGCCGCCTCATGTACGGGCTCCGGGGCGGCCTCAGTTGCGGCCAAGTGGGCCGCAAGGTCCCTATAGACCTTGTCCCTGCCGCCATCGTGTTTAGCGATCAGGCCAAGTAAGTCATGACGGCTTAGCTTTGCAATCTTCATTAGGAATTCGAATTCGTGCTTCGGAATGGAGGCTGCTAAGCGATCGAGTTTGGCCCGCCGGGTCTCTTTGGACACATGTGCTCCTATGTATCCAGGCAGCATGCGAGGCACGTGTTCGAAGGCCCGCCATTGTCTTGATGGCGGGCCTTCGGGCGGCCGAAGCCGCTAGGTCCATCGGCTACTTGTTGCAATTTTGCACGGTCGAGGTCGTTGCGCCACTTGCAGTGTTGTTATCGATGTCATTGCCTGCGGCGTCCTTGCAACGGTCGGTCATGCCGTTCGATTTTGTAGTCGAGTTTGTGGAATTCGGATCGGTTGGCACGGCCGCATTCCCGCTGCCAGTGCCATTGCCAGCGGCGCCGCCGCTGCCAACAGTTCCAGTACCAGTTCCATTACCCGTGCCAGCCGTTCCGCCAGCACCCGTTCCATTTGTCTGCGCCAAGGCGGAACCGGCCAAGGCAATAGTTAGCACCGACGCGGCTAGAATTTTCTTCAACATTGCAGTCTCCGTGTTTGAATCGCCGAATTGCGATCGCTTTCCCAACGACAGGTTTTTCTCATTGTTCCCGGCGTAATGGATTGTGATCCGCAGCAGCCTTCGTCGAGGTGGACACTCTTGACGGCGCACGAATTGTGATGAGACCTGACAAGGGCAGGATGGGCTTTGTTCAACACCAAAGCGATATGTTGGGCGCGGCTGCATGCATCCGACGCGGATCGCGATGCGGAATGTGGGCAAGACGGGTTACAACAGAAGCGGCGATCAGAGCTGCGAGCGAACCGGCCGCCTTGATGTTAATCTGACGGTTGAATCTCAAGACCATTCCGACGCAGGAGCAGAACGCATGCCGGCTCGATCCGAAGGATTTACAATCGCTCTGGCTCACAACGTGGATGCACGAACGCAGGCGGCCGCTGCGCTCTATCGACACAACATCGAACAAACCGGAATCGATGACCGGGCAGTGATCGGCGCGGAGCTTACCGACCCCTCGGGAAAGATCTGGGGTGGAATTTGGGGCAGAACGGAACTGGGGCTCCTGTTTCTCGACATGTTCTTCTTGCCTGAAAAATTGCGTGGCCGATCCTATGGATCACAGCTTCTTATGGCGATTGAGGAGGAAGCCGTTAGGCGTGGATGTAAGAGAGCCGTCGTCGAGACGAGCAGTTTCCAGGCGCCTCAATTTTACCGGCTTCATGGGTTTGAGGAATTCGGCAAAGTCGAATTCGCTATTCCAGGACACGCCCGCATCTTCCTTCGCAAGAACCTGCAGTAATCTTTGCGGAGGCGCCATCTGCACGAACGGCTGTTCGCCGGCAAAATGCCGGCGCCTTAGCCCTCCCGAGCCGTAGCCATCTACTCCCGAAGGTCCTTTTGCCCTTTCCATCCGGGAAGCTCGGTCATCGGGCATAGCAGCCGCGGTCGCGCCGGATCGGAGATATCGAGTTTATCCCAGGGAATGCGGTACAGGCCGTCGCGACGGCGCAGCCGAAACAGGTCGAGCATCGCGATGCCGATGGTCGAAGCCGACAGACGCTCGAACGCGGCGTAGATGCCAACGTGGAATTCAGTAACGACGAGCTCGTCGCCACGCTGTTCGGCGAGAATCTCTTCGATGTGACCGATGCTCTTTCCACGCTGCGAGAGCACGCGTCGCCCGGCAAGATGTTCGAGGTTGACTGTCCTCATCATCACGCTCCTGGGATGCGCCCGATGACATGATCGCGCAACCAGTCCTGCCAGGCGAAAATCGACGTCTCGCCCACCTCGATGTCACATTCGATGTCGAGCCCGTTGTCCTGCACCTTTTTCCACGCAATCCTGTGTGGCTCGGCGTGGCGTTTGCCACCCACCCTCGTCGCCAGTTGCGCCATCCATTCCCCGGGCCGCGCGCCAAGGCGGCGCGCCAAAGTGATGGAGCCGAGTTCTATCGCGACAATCCTTGGTGGTTTGCCCCGCCGCAACTCGGCCACCACTCCGTCGACCTTGCCGATCTTGAACCGCCGGCGGTCGAACACCTGCTTGTCCAGGAGATCACGCATCAATTCCATCATGTGCCTCCGAATATCTGCAGCGGAATCGTCACCACGGCGAGCACGAAGGCAAGCGCGATAATGAAGACAACGGCGGCATTCGAAATGATGCCGTTGCGATGTTCGCCGACATAGCGTTCGTCATTCAGCAGGAAGAGAAATGGAACTACCGTCAGCGGAAGGCTCGCCGCCGTTACCGCCATGGAAAAGATGGTCAGCCTCAGTGGGTCGAGGCCAAGCATGATCGGAATGGCGGCCAAAAACAATGATGCCGTATAGACGGCACTGAAGCCCGGATCATCGCGCGGCTGGCGATCCTCACCCCACGTCCAGCCAAAGCCCTGTGCCACCAGATATGCCTGTTGCAACCCGACTTCGAGTGCGGCGCCGAAGCAGGCAATGGCGAGCGAGGCAACGAATAGAACGAACCCCCAGAAGCCGAATATAGGGATCAGCATCAACGGCAGTTGGTGATAGTCGTCCACTTGGTCGATGCCGCGCGTCGCGAGAACGAGAGCAGCGACGATCAACACGCCGATCGAAATGGTCCCACCGAAGGTCATGCCCAGCCCGGCGATGGCACGATTGGCCCCAAGGTGGCTTTCATCCCATTTGTCCTCGATAGCTCCCGAGGAATAGAACATGAAAAGATAAGGCGATATCGAGGCGCCGAGAATGCTGGACGCCATGAACCAGTAATTGATGGCATCGTGAGCCGGCAGCGAGGGCACGGCGCCGCCGGCGACCGCTGTCCAGTCGGGCTTTAACATCACCGCACCAACGACGAAGCACAGCGTCACGAGGCCGAGGACCGAAACGCCTTTCTCGATAAAGCCAAACGTGCCTTTCCACAGCAGCAGCCATGCCAGCAACGCCACCGGTAGTGCCCACCACTGGAAGCCTATGCCGGTGGCAAGTTCGAGTGCGATGGCCACACCGCCGATCTCAGCGGACAGCACCATGAAATTGACGAGAAGGACGACGAGCAACGGCCATAGGAAGACGTTGAACCCAAACCTTTCACGAATGCCCTCTGAGATCGTGTGATGGCTCATCGCGGCGAACCGACCGGCCATTTCAACCAAAAAGATGATGCATATGGTGCCGAGAACTATGGCCCAGATTAGCTGGAATCCGAAGGCGGCACCCGCCTGCGCCGCCGTAGCCATCGACCCGACTTCGAGGAAACCTCCGACACTGGTGACGACGCCAAGCGATATTTCCAGAAGCTTCTTCACGGCTTTGGTCCGAAAGCGCTGGTGTAAGCGGCGGCGAGCGAGCGCATGGCCGCCCGAAGATCCTGTTGTGCGCTTTCCACCTCAGTGCGATTGTTCACCCGCAATCCCGCCTCGGCATGCGCCACCGCCACCGACAAACTGTTGACTGCTGCCGTCAGTCCTGCTCGCCCGGCTGGTTCAGCGGTCTCGGCCGATCGAATTTGCGCCTCGACATCGGCCAGCGTTTTTCCGACCGAGTGCAGTGCGGCCGTGGCATAGGCGGACGGTGCCGCTCCCTCCACCCAGGCATCCAGCACCATCGATACGGTCTGTGCCGCGGAGGCCGCTGTTCGTGATTGCTGCGCCACCTGATTGGAAGACGAGCATCCGGCCAACCCGGCTAGAATCAGAAGCAAGCACAGCCAGCCAACCGGAAAATGACGGTCGTTATGGGGTACAGCGCGCGTTGGATGCGCCACGCGGATTTCCTCCCCGGCCCGAACCAACTGCGTCCGGCATCAATGATCTAGAGCGCTCGGAGAGCTCGTCAAACGAAACCGACGACGAGCCTGTGAGGTCGGCTAGTCCAACGTAACAAAACGCTCCATCCCGGACAGCCGTTAAAAGAGGGGGGCCCGCGCTTCTCTTTGGCGCGGAGAAGCGCGGGCAGATCGGGCTGAGGGGATGACCCGATCGCGCAGCATCAACATGGGAGGGCAACAACGCTGCACGGTTCGAACTTCCAACCGGGCCACTTGTTCCAACTTCAACTGATCCGTTCTGAGTACTCAATCCATGCGTTCGGGGGGCCTTTTTTTGAAGGTAGGCCATGGCGAGTTCTCATGGCGTAGAACGGTTTTTGTCGCAACGGCTCTCTATGAATGCGCGCAAGGACCGCGACGACGACCGTCGCCTGACCGTCATGACAGTGCACGATCAATCCAGCCCAAACGCCGCGGAACAATTGTGCCCGCTCGTGGTTCCGATGGCACGAAGATGGAGGATATGATGACGGACGCCAAACTCGCTGTGGTGACCGGCGCCTCGAGTGGCATCGGAAGGGAACTCGCAAAGCTGTGCGCTAAAGACGGTTACGACCTGATCATCGCCGCCGACGAGCCGGCTATCCGGCAGGCGGCAGAGGCACTTGAGACCCACAATGTAACGGTCGAAGCCATTGAGGCCGATCTGGCGACCGTCGAGGGCGCCGATCGGTTGATCTCCCAGATCGGCGATCGCGATATCGACCTGTTGTTTCTCAATGCGGGACGCGGGCTCGGCAACGGCTTCGTCGACCAGGACTGGCGAAAAGTCCGCCGGATCATCGACACCAATGTCACCGGAACGGTCTATCTGGCGCATGAACTCGGCGCCAAGATGGCCCGGCGAGGCCGCGGACGCATCCTGTTCACCGGGTCGATCGCCGGCTTCATGCCCGGAACATTCCAGGCCGTCTACAACGGCACGAAGGCGTTCATCGATTCCTTCTCGATCGCCCTCCGCCATGAGCTGAAAGATAGCGGCGTGACGGTCACCGTGCTGATGCCTGGCCCCACGCAGACGCGATTCTTCGAGCGCGCTGAAATGATGGATACCAAGGTCGGCTCCGATGAAAAGGACAATCCGGCCGATGTCGCCAAGACGGGTTACGAGGCGATGATGGCCGGTGATGAACAGGTCGTCAGCGGTTGGAAAAACAAGCTGCAGGTCGCCGCCGCGCATGTCACGCCGGCAGCCACTTTGGCCGAACAGCACCGTAGGATGGCCGAGCCGGGGTCGGCGTCCAGCGACTGAGCTGATATTTCGCGTCATCAAACGGGCTGGCATTCGCAGAGACCGCATGTGCTGCGCGAGGCAATCTATCGCTGCCGCAAGGCGGCACCATCTCGGTTCCCGGCGTCTGTGTTGGCCTGGTCGATCACATCCCGTTTGGCGGCGATGAATGAGGGACCGGCTTTCCGGATGGGCCAGACGCATACGCAACGCTACCTGGAACCTTTATTGGCGATGGTCCAGAACGGCGAAATCGATCCCTCCTTTCTGATTACCCACCGGCCGATCTGGAAGCAGGGCCGGTCTGTACAAGACGTTCCGCTACAATCAGGAGGTTCTGTCAAAGTGGTGATGCGGCCTCACGGCCGAGACGGGCAAGGCGAGCGACACCTCACTGCAATCACAAGGGAACATTCGCGTCGACGGCCGGTTAGGTGCCACTTCCGTAACGGTCACCTGCCGTCAAAGCGAGCCCATGATGAACCACGACCAGCATGACAATGTACCAGACGCAGCGCGTAGACTTGTCGCTGGAAGCATGGCGGGAGGAATTCTCGCCGCTTATGCTTCCACGGCGTCAGCCGATACGGGAACAGTGCCTGCTAAAGCAGGCCCTGCGAGCCCGATGCTCAAACAGAATCCGGTGACGCAATATCCCCAGCCGCCGTTCAAGCCACAGGAACAGAAGTGGCCGGGTTTGGCCAGCAAGATGGTGCCGCGCCCGGATCACGGCGAAACGACCTACAAGGGACCAGGCAGGCTTGCCGGTCGCAAAGCGCTGATAACCGGCGGCGATTCCGGAACCTGTCGTGCGGCGGCGATTGCATTCGCGCGCGAGCGTGCGGACGTTGCTTTCGGCTACCTCCCCGAAGAACAGGAAGACGCCGACGAACTGGTGGACCTAATAAAAGCGGCAGGTCAAAAGGCTTGCCGGCGATATCCGCAATGAGGCCTTTTGCAGAAAGCTGGTCGATGAAGCAGCAACGCCCCTCGGCGGTCTCGACATCCTGGTCAGCAACGCTGCCCGCCTCACTAGAGTCCACGGTCCTCAAAAAGGGCCGCCAGGCCCACCGCTCCTTAGGCGTGGTGGGCTTTCAGTCTGTCTACAGGAGGAACCAATGGCTGGCGATGATATAGAAAGAAGGCGACTGCAGATGTTGATCGAACAATATCTGGAGACGCGTAAGCGACGGCACGATTTCGTGTCGATCGCGAATGCCGAACTCGCGATCAAGGCTGTCATGCCGCATTGCCCGGTGTCGAGCGCAGCGTTGGCAGAGATGATTGCCGCTGGCGCCGTCACTTACGGCCTTGGCGTCCTATTCGACGCGAGGAAAACCGAGGGCGAACTGCCCGTTGTTTGATAAGCTCACACGGCTGACCAATCGTCGCGCGGTGGCGAACTTTCGCCCAGCGCTGGAGTACGCCAGACCGCGAGCATGCCAATCGTGCCGGCCGGATCGCAGGCACTTGCCGGCGACGCCGGCTCGGGCCTGGACCCGAATGTCGTCGCATCTCTGGTGAAAAACCAGTGTCTTTGTGCAGTTATCGGGCTTCTCGTTGGGTTGGCACCGTTCCGCTGTCCTGGTGTCTTGCCAAAGCTGTCGGTTGAACACCGAGCATATTTCGCACGGCCTCGACCAGCGCGGCAGCCCACACGGGTTTTGACAGCATCTTGTGATGACGCAAATCTTGCGGGATGTCGGATGCCGTGTACCCACTGACGAAAACAAACGGAATTCCGCGTTGCGCTAGAAGAGGGACAAGGGCAGCGCTGGTCTCGCCGCCGAGACCAATGTCCAGGACCGCAGCAGATATGACTTCACTCTCGATCAGCTTTTTCGCGCGAGCAACGGACGGCACTGGCCCGGCGATGGCGAAGCCGGCCTCTTCCAGGATTGCGCGGTGCTCCTCCGCGACCAGCCATTCATCTTCGACGACAAGGATACGAGATGCAGTCACGTTTCGCTCTCCCGATGATCAAACGGAAACTCAATCCGCAAGCTCAAACCATCGGAACCGAAAGATGTTTCAAAATTTCCGCCAAGCCGATACTCAATTTCGCCCTTCACCAGCGAAAGACCAAATCCCGTCTTCTCAGGCGGACTGACAGCGGGACCGCCGCTTTCTAACCATTCGAGCTGAAAACCGTGATCCGACGCCGACCAAGTCACGGACACCACGCCGTTTGGCACGGACAAGGCGCCATATTTTCCAGCATTCGTGGCAAGTTCATGGATCACCATGCCAAGCGACAGGCCCTGCTGAGGCTTGAGCCGAATGTCCTCGCCTGTGGTGTTGATGCGTTCCAGCCCGAACGGCTCGACTTCCTGCCGCACGATTTCCTCGACCGAGACCTCTTTCCAGCTTTCGCGCGAGAGCACTCCGTAGGCCCGCGCCATGGCGCGCAGGCGACCGATGAGCGCTTCGGCGAAAGCCTCCGAAGAGGGAGCATTTTTCAGGGTCTGACTGGCAATGCTGACCGTAACAGCCAGCATGTTCTTGACCCGATGGTTGAGTTCCGAGATCAATACCCGCTGGTGGGCTTCGGCTTCAGCCATGGTCGTCACATCGACAAAGGTCACCACCACGCCCTGGATTTTCCGCGCGCTGTCGCGGTAGGGGATCAGCCGCACGAGATAGTGGATGCCGTTGCTATCGCGCGGCAGCTGGTGCTCGATCATCTCGCCGGCCCTGAAAACCTGGGCAATATGGTCGCGCAGGTGCGGATAATCGAGCCGGCTGGCAAGATCGGTCAGCGGTCTTCCGATGTCGGTCGGCAGCAAGTTGAAGAACGAAGACGCCGCCGGCGTGAAGCTGCGGATAACCAGCTTGGTATCGAGAAAAACAGTCGCGATCTGTGTGCTCTCGAACAGGTTCTTCAGATCGCTGTTGGCACGATCGAGATCCTCGATCTTGGAAACCAGTTCGGCATTGATGGTGTTCAATTCCTCATTGAGGGACTGCATTTCTTCCTTGGAGGCCTCGAGCTCCTCATTGGAGGACTGGGCTTCTTCGTTGACCGAGACGAGTTCCTCATTGGAAGATTTCAACTCCTCCAACGCGGTCTCATATTCTTCGATCGTCGATTGCAGGCGCTCGCGCGTATCGCGGAGCTCGCGTTCGAAATCAGCAATCCCAGATGCCACCGGCTGTCGAACCTTTAGAGCCTCCAGCCGCGGCTGCGGCTGGCCCACCGGCTCGAACAGGACGAGAAACAGCGGCTCGCCGCTGCCGCGATCAGTCAAGGGCTCGATCGTCAATGTGACGAATTGGACACGATCTTCATCTTCTTCAATGGCTATCGCTTCGCGCACAACCGTGCGCCGGCCCTCGGCGGCTTCCCGCAAAGCGCCGCGCAATTCCAGACGCAGGCCGCTGCGTGCCATTGTGAGCAATTGTCTGCTCGGCACCCCTTGCGGCGGCTCGAGATATTTGCCGGTTCGGACCGAGTAATAGACGACATCTCCATCACCATTGACGACGACGTGAGCCGGAGCGAAGCGTTCGAGAACCTGCGCTTCAACGGTTTGCCTTAGGGAATAAGACAAGCCGCGGCGGGCATGTGTGTCATTGGCGCTGGAAAAGTTGGTTGCAGGCGCAGCATTCAACAAGATCGGCAGCCGCGGCGGCGCCGAATGTTCTCGTGCCTTGAAGATCCGTTGTTTCTTGTCGACCGGTGCAAACAGGTCGGCATGCTGGCTTATGCTTTCGGAGGTGCCAAGGAACAGATAGCCACCGGGCTTCAGCGAATAGTGGAAGGTCGGAATAACCTGCTTTTGCACATCGGGGCCGAAATAGATCAGGAGGTTCCGGCACGACACCATGTCCATGCGCGAGAAGGGTGGATCGCGGATGACGCTGTGCGCCGAGAAGATGCAGAGATCACGTACGCTCTTGCTCAAGATGAAACTTGTGCCGTCATTGCTGAAGAAGCGTTCGCGACGTCCAGGCGAAACGCCCGCAAGCAATGACTCCGGATAGCGCGCCGAACGTGCGATGCCCAGCGCCGCGTCATCGATGTCCGTGGCGAAAATCTGGATGCGCGGCACAGCCGAAAGTGTATCCATATGCTCGCGCATCAGCATTCCGATCGAGAAGACTTCCTCGCCGGTTGCGCAGCCGGGCACCCAGACGCGGATCGTATCGTTGGCGTCCTTGCCTTCGAAAAGTTTGGGGATGACGGTTTCTTCCAGGGTCTTGAAAGCGTCCGTGTCGCGGAAGAAATTTGTCACGTTGATCAGCAGGTCGCGAAACAGCGACCGCACTTCCTCCGCATTTGAACGAAGCAACTCTATATAGGCATCGATCGCGGTGTTCTGCGTTATTTGCATGCGTCGCCTGACGCGACGCAAGAACGTCTTGGCCTTGTAGCCCGAGAAATCATGTCCCGAATGGCTGCGCAGGATCGCGTAGATTTCCTCCTGGCCCTTGCGGAGTTTCAAAGCACTGGCCTTGCCATCGTCAGCTTCAAGCTCGTCGAGCAGTTCAAAGCTGTGGGCAAATTCCATGAGTTTCGCACCCATCTCATCGGCTGGGATGGCGATATCGATCAGACCGGAACTGATCGCGCTGCGCGGCATGTCGGGATTGCTCGGACCCGACTCGTCGGAGAGTTGCGCCAGCGTCAGGCCGCCATTCTCCTTGATTGCCTTGATGCCCAACGTACCGTCGGAATCGCCGCCCGACAGGACGACGCCGACGGCGTATTCGCCCTGATCCTCGGCCAGCGCGCTGAAAAAGATATCGATGGGCTTGCGCTCCCTGGACACGGAATTCGGTTGGCGCAGCTTTAGGCTGGAATTTTCGATGGTGAGGATCGCGTTGTGCGGCATCACGTAGACGGTGTCAGGATGGATACCCATTCCATCTTCAGCGACACGAACCGGAATTCCGGTGTAAAGCGCAATCACTTCGTGCAGCAGACTTTCCCGTTCGGGGCTAAGATGCGTGACGATCACGAACGCCATCCCGCTCGAAGACGGCATCCCGCGAAAAAATCCCTCCATGGCGGCAATGCCGCCCGCAGAGGCGCCAATACCGACTATGGGGAACCTCGGCAGCTTTTGCATCAATTGTCCTGCTTCAGTGAAATGCAACGCGGCAGCGCTGATTTCGATCCAATGTGTAAACCGTTCCTGGTCGAATTCCCATCCCGCACCGCCGATCGCCACGGAACCGATGGACGCGACCGCCGTTTAAAGCCCGGAGGGCTGCTATGTTATTAGGCATGCGAATTCTGCTCGTCGAGGACGAATTCTTGCTGGCAAGCGAACTTGCCTCTTATTTCAGCGATTGTGGGGCGACCGTTTTGGGGCCGGTGTCGTCAGTCAGCCGGGCTCGACGATATATCGATTCAGCGGATGGGGCGGTGCTGGACATCGACCTCAACGGTGAGACTGTTTTTCCCCTCGCCGACGAGCTGACGGACAGAGGCATCCCGTTCGTATTCTTCTCCGGAAACGATCAGATCACCCTGCCGGAGCGGTTCCGATACACCCAAAACCTCTCCAAGCCGGCCGGGTTCAGGACGGTTGCCGGGATCCTCGCCGCGCAATCAACAGCGCTTGGTGAAGACAATGTTTTCCGCGCTCTTCCAAAACTGAGGCTGTCCGCGCGGCTGCTGCTGGGCGACCCACAGGCGGCCGATCGCCTCGTCGAACGGACATTGAAGGCGGCGCTGGAGGAGCGGTTGTCGACGCGGCATGACCTTCCCTTGAGCGAATGGCTCAACACGCTCATGGAGGAGGTGCTCCGCAACGACAGGTCTGGCATCATGAATTAAGATTGTCCGATAGTTTGCCGCAGGCCGCCCTGTCGACCGCCCCCGCTACGGTACCCGTCCCCAAGAGCGCTTCGCTTCGTCTTGCAAATACGGCCGCATTCCTGCTAGAAATCCTCGTGGCCAAACCTCCGCAAACCAAACCTGACTCATTCCGCGATCCTGTTGAGGGCGACGCACTCGCAGCGCTGCTCGACGAAATCGCGGAAGAGGAAACACCTGAACGGCTGTTGAAGCTCGCCCTTGAGCTGCAGCAGCAACTGCTGTTGTCAAAGCAGCTGAAAAATCCCAACTGAACGGCCTGCAGCTAGGCATCTTGATGTGCCTCGAGTTCCACGATGGCGTCATCGCCTCGTTCGCCAGACCGATGCTGCTGCGGTAATCTTTCTGCGCTCGATGTGGGCGAAACCCCAGTCTCAATAGCTCAGCGGTTCCTGCGCCCAGAAGGCCCTGATCCCATCATGACGCCGATGAGACGATCAGGAAGATCAGGGCCAACTTGGGTCGCAGCCCAAGGTCGATCACTGCTGCCCTGGCATCTCGGTATTTTCTTGCGGGTTCTTTTTAACGCCGGGCGCGGGTGATGTCTCGGCGGGGGCATTGCCGCCTTGGTTCTGTTCCGGGGTGCGCTTTACTGGCGATGTCTGCCACGATCCGCCTGAAAGGGGTATGAACACAAAGAAGGCTAGCAGGGCGACGAAGATCACAGCCGCAATGACGACGCCCCACCCGAGTACATTTCGGGTGCCACGCTGTTCTTCCTTCCGGGACACATGCTCCGTCATCACTGGACTCCTTTGTGTCGTTCGATGAGGTACAAATTTATCGTGCAGATCGACCGCACGGTCTGCCCTTCCCCGACGCGTGCCGCCGGCACAGCCGAAGAAGCTGAAGCTAATCTTCTCCACCTTTTCGGCTGCCTGGTTTGGCGGCCCGCTTTGGCGCATTCGGCACTGCCGGTTTCCGCTCGGGTGCAGGCGGATTGATCTCCTCGCGCGCCAAACGGGCTTTGCGCAATCGCGCCGTTTTCTCTTCCCGCGCTTTACGCTCGGCTTCCATTACGCCTTGTGCGTAGAGAGTGGCTCGTGCGTCTCTGTCGTTTGCGGATCCACTGGCCGCCATAGTCAGCCCTCCGCCTTGTAATTTCTTGCTTCCTTCTTGGCGCCGTCTTTGCCGTGCTCGGCTGCAAGCTCTTTGGCCTGCCCGGGTGACACGTCGGTGGCTTCGGCCAACTTGATTGCCTCTTGTTCAGAGAGATCACTGTCCTTTCGCGTGGGGTTCCTTGTCATCGCAGATCTCCTATCAGAGCCCAAACGACCGGACCGGCGGTGTGTTCCCTGGAGCCTTCGATAGTCCACCGATTGAGGCGGGCTATCGCGCTTCCGTCAATGAGCGAAAAGTTTCTGATGCGGGCTGACAAGGTACATGATCAGCTTCAAGGCCTTTCGAACTGCTCCGGCCAGCCGGGTTATGGCCGGGCTATGACCGTGTGGGAACGCGTGACACACGGACGGATTCAGGCATCGATGCCAGGCGCTAGTTCTCGCCCGCGAGCGTGGCGAGAAATGACCGCCGCCATTCTGCTGCGTCATTGCGCGTGATGCGCTTGAGCAGTGCACTATGCCTTGCAATTCTTTCGTCAAGCGGCATCGCGAGCGCTTTTGCGATCGCATCGGCAACCTCGTCGACCGCATACGGGTTCACGATCAAGGATTCGGCAAGTTCTTCGGCCGCACCTGCAAAGCGCGACAATACCAGCACTCCGGGATCGGCTTCGTCCTGCGCGGCTATGTATTCCTTGGCGACGAGGTTCATTCCGTCACGCAGGGGCGTGACCAATCCGACCTGGCTAGCGCGCAACAGGCCAGCAAGCCGAGAGCGTGATACGGCACGGTGGATGTAGCGGATCGGGGTCCAAGCCAAATCCGCGTATCTTCCGTTGACCGCGCCGGCGGTTGCCTCAAGCTGGGCCCGGATGTCGGCATAGGCGCTGACCTCCTCCCGCGTCGGCGACGCAATCTGCAAATAGGTTGCCGCTCGCTCGTGTTCCGGATGCCTTTCCAAAAGACGAGCGAAAGCCTGCATGCGGCCGGGGAGACCCTTGGAGTAGTCCAGCCGATCGACGCCGATGATTTGCTTGAGGCCCAGAATCTGGCGGCGCATGGAATCGATCTGCACATCCTCCGCCGCCTCATTGGCCATGCGTGCGATTGAATCGACGTCGATGCCTATCGGAAAACACCTCGATAACACCGTGCGGCCGTTCATCTCAGCCGAACCATTGATATCAAAAGTAATGGAGTTGGCCGCCTGCACTGAGCGCCGGAAATTCCCCACGTCCGTTTCGGTCTGGAACCCCACGACGTCATATTGAAGCAGGTCATCGATGAGTTCTTCATGGTCGGGCGTGGCTACAAACAGGTCGGGCGGCGGGAACGGTATGTGAAGAAAGAAACCGATCCGATTCCGGACTCCCAGCCGCCGCAACTGGGCGGCCAAGGGGATAAGGTGGTAGTCGTGAACCCACACCAGGTCGTCGTTGCCCGACAGCAGTCCTGCGAGCGCCTTCGCGAACCGCGCATTGATCTGCCGGTAGGCGTGTAGAAACTCTGCCCGGTGGTTCACCAGGTCGAGTCGGTAATGAAAAAGCGGCCACAGCGTGCTGTTGGCATAGCCATTGTAATAGAGCGAATACTCCTCATAGGGCAGGGTAAGCGCAGCCGTCTCGATCTTTCCCACGCGTTCCAAGCGGATCAGCGGTTCGTCGCTCGCGGCGTAGTCCTGATACTCGGCGCTTGCTCCTAGCCACAGGCCTCCACGCTCGGCCAACGCATCCCCGATGCCTACAGCAAGTCCGCCGGCTTGCGACAGATCGCGAATGTTCCCCAGCCTGTTCGAGACGACAACCAGACGACGCGGGATGGCGCGATCGCCAGTTAGCTCAGCCTCCCCACCTAAGGCGTCGCGCTCAAGGGGATCACCAACCGTTTGCGAGGCCTCGTTGAAAATTTCATCCGGTCGCTGCAACAAGAGCAAATCCTGAGCGTGAAGATCGCTTGGGGAACGGTCCGCGCGTGCGATTGTTCCCGACGTAAGTGTCCAGCCGGACTCGCTGGATCACATTCTCGGCCCGCTCGGCGCCTTTTTCAGCGGCTCTCGCAGGATCGTCGTCGGACGCACCGGTGATGAGACCCCGATCCAGCACGCCGAGCAGCCGCTTTGGCGACGGCCGGACTTACCGCTTTGGTATTCATGCTGCCGGATCCCCTCATATCAACTCCCCACCTTGGCAAAAGCCCCAACTGACCAAACCGTCAGTCCACCTCGATTACCTTGCGCGTCGGCTTTCGTTGGCGGGGCGGCTGCTTTGCGGCTACGGGCGCGGGCGGGGTCTGCGCTATCGATGCCTCCAACAACTGTCGCTGTTCTCTAAGCCGCGCCGTCTTGGCTTCCCTGGCATGCCGCTCCGCTTCCAACAGCAACTTGGCTTCTCGATCCGCCCTCTCGATCTTTTCCCTGTCGATGCGTCGTGTTTTCAAGGTCGCCTCCTTTGGTCAGACGGCGAACAAAGTGCGGACCTGAAAAAATGTTCCCAACAAATTAAGGCCTGATCTGCCTCAAATGATATTGACGAGCAGCCCGCCGGTTGCGCGCATCTGCGGCTCTGTGACGTCCAAAGGAACTGCTTGCCGTCTGCGGCGTTACGCCACCATGCTGGCCGGAAGATTACCATGGACGACAAACCCCGAACGACGATCAGAAAACCGGCCCGGATTGATCGAGGGCATTGCTTTTGCGGAGCCATCACAGCTGAATTCAGTGGCGATCCCTTTTGGATTTGTTTCGACCACGACGATGACTGCCGACGAGCGATCGGCAGCCCACTGACGATCTGGATTGGCTATCGTCCAGATCAGGTCCATTGGCTCGGCCCAAAACCAAAAACATTCTCGAAAACCAGGGGCGTCGTGCGCTCCTTCTGTTCGGAATGTGGCACCTCGATTGGGTACACCGATGAAGGCTTGCCAAACGAGTTCTACATCTCGATCGGATTCATGGACGCGCCCGAGAAGTTCCATCCCCAAGCCCAGGCCTATTGGGAAATGCGACTGCCGTTCATCAGGATGGATGACGGTTTGCCTCGCGTCGAGGGCTACACCCGAGCGCGCGACCCCGCCCTGGGCAATCCCAGAGACCGGTGAGGCAGGAGGCTGGATCTCGGGCGTCGTACCTGCAAGCCAGCGCCAGGGCTGGCGGAACGCGGCCGAACCATTGGAATGAGAGAGATCTCCAAACGGACAAATGCCCGAAACCAATTTCACCGGCGTGGGTTGAAGATGGACATGGGGGACTTGTTTTCACAGTCTGACGACAAAGAAGCGGATGTTTGAAGGATTCAAGCTAGAGACTGTGGATCTGCCCGAGTCCTCACTGCGAGTCAGGTATGGAGGTTCAGGCCCGCCGCTTCTTTTGCTGCATGGCCATCCTCGGACGCACGTTACCTGGCACCGGGTAGCCCCACTTCTCGCCGCCGACCACACAGTTGTCTGCCCCGATCTGAGGGGCTTTGGCCGGTCCTCGGTACCGGCGGACGCCATGGACCATGCTGGATCCTCCAAGCGTGCCAAAGCCAGGGACTGCATCGCTCTCATGCGACATCTCGGCTTTGGCCGGTTTGCGATCGCAGGCCATGACCGCGGCAGCTACACAGCGTTCCGAGCAGCGATGGATCACCCGTCAGCGATCAGCCATCTGATCGTCATGGATAGCGTCCCTATCCTGGAAGCCCTCGAACGCTGCGACGCCCGCTTTGCGAAGCTCTGGTGGCACTGGTTCTTTTTTGCACAGCCGGACAAGCCCGAACGCGCAATCATGGCCGATCCTGACGCATGGTATGGCGGCTCAGCCGAGTCCATGGGGGCTGAGGCCTATGTCGACTACAAGGACGCAATCCACGATCCGAATGTTGTTCACGGCATGCTTGAAGACTATCGGGCAGGTCTGGCCATCGATCAATTGCACGATACCGATGACAGGAAAGCTGGTCGCCGGGTCGCGTGCCCGACCTTGGCGCTCTGGTCCGCCCGCGATGATCTTGAGGCACTTTACGGCAACGTGCTGGATGTTTGGCGACCCTGGACCACCGAACTGAAGGGCCAACGGATCGATAGCGGACATCATATGGCCGAAGAAGCAGCCGACGCGGTAGCCGCAGCTGTCATGGCGTTCTTGCGCGAACCGACGTCGTCATGCGGCGAGCTTTGCTGAACCGATCCGTTTGATGGCGATGCTGATCGACCGTTCGCCATCGTCGTAGTCGGCCCAGGCGACGGTCTTTTTCAGGTGGCCCGGAACCGTGCGAACGGTGTATTTTTTCGGATCGAGATCCGCCTTCACCTGACTCCAGGTCAGCGGCATGGATACAGTCGCGCCTTCCCTGGCGCGAGGGGAGAGAGGGGCGACGGCTGTCGCCATGCGATCATTCCTGAGATAGTCGAGAAAAATCCGGGATGTCCGCAGCTTCTTGGCCATGTTGACGAGGTAGAGATCCGGGCTGTCTGCCGCCATCTGGATGCAGACGGCCTTTGCGAAGGCCTTGGCCTCGGCCCATGTCGTGTTGCTGCGTTGGGCCGCCAATGGCGTCACGACATGCAAGCCTTTGCCGCCCGTGGTTTTGCAGAAGCTCACCAAGCCCAGATCTTCGAGACGATCGCGCATTTCCTTGGCAGCCGCGACCACCTTCGCAAAAGGGACTTCCGGACCAGGGTCAAGGTCGAAGACAAGTCGGCCAGGTATTTCGGGATGACCCGGCTGGCAATTCCAGGGGTGAAGCTCAAGGCCGCCTATCTGGGCGATCGCGGCCAGACCCTCGACGCGGTCGATTTGCAGATACGGTTTGTGATCGCCGAAGACTTTCACCAGTTCCAGCAGATTGGATGTGCCTGGCATTGCGTGGCGCTGGAAAAACTGCTCGCCAGCGTAGCCATCCGGCGCGCGCACGAGTGAACAGGGACGACCTTTGATATGTCTGATCATCCAGGGGCCAACGGTCTCGAAATATTCTGCAAGATCGAGCTTGTCGACGGGCTGACCGTCGCCGGCATTCGGCCAAAGCGGCTTGTCCGGCTTGGAAATGATGACGCCCATGACAACCGGGCTTTTGCCTGTCTTGCCAGTCATCTTGGCAGGATCGGCAATCGGCGTCTCTTGAGGATCGGCTGGACGCTCGGCCTCCACGTCTTTTGCGGGCTTGTCGTCACGCAGGCCTTTGAAGGCGGCCTGCCTGATATTGCCACCCCCGGTCCAGCCGGCGAACTCGATTTCCGTGACCAATTCCGGCTTCGTCCAGAAGACGGTTGAATTCCTTTTCGGTGCACCATCGCCGGTAAACGGCGACGTCGCGGCTTTCATCTCCTTCAGCCTGGGCATCAGCTGCTTGACCTTTGCCTCGCTGAATCCGGTCCCCACACGGCCGATATAGGCGAAATGTTCGCCGCGATTGACGCCGACGAGCAATGACCGGAATTTGCCGTTGGTCGTCGACCAGCCGCCGATGACCACCTCATGCCCGGCGCGGCATTTCGATTTTGCCCAGGTGTCGGTCCTCCCCGAAACATAGGTTGCATCGGCCCTCTTGGAGACAATCCCCTCAAGCGAAAGGCGACAGGCAGAACGCAGCACCGCGTCGCCGCCATTGCTGAAGTGCTCGACATAGCGGATGAGATTTTGCTCGCCGCGATCGACTTCGCCGAGCATCTCGCTCAGACGTTCCTTCCGTTGTGAGAGAGGCATCTTTCGCAGATCGACGCCATTTGCGAAGAGCAGGTCAAAGGCAAAGTAGATCAGGTCCTTCGTCCGGCGCTCCGACAGCGCTGCCTGCAGTGCGGCAAAATCGGGCGCGCCGTTCTTGCCAAGCGCTACGATCTCGCCGTCGATGATGACGTTGGGAAGACTGGCGGCCTCCTTTGCGATGGCGCCAAATTTCTCCGTCCAGTCAAGACCCTTGCGGGTCCTAAGCGCGATGTCCTTGTCTTCCACGCGCAACTGGACGCGATAACCGTCAAACTTGATTTCGTGAACCCAGTTCGTCCCGGCCGGCGGCCGGGAGAGCGTCGCGCAAAGCTGTGGTGGGATGAAGTCGGGCATCTTCGCCGCTGAGGCACCAGCGGCTCGCTTCGGCCGCGGAGCAGGCTTTGCCGACCTGGCGGCGCGCTTGTCGGCATGGCCGCGCTTGCTGTCCCAAACGGCATCCGCATCGGCCAACGATGAACCTTTGATCATGAACGGCTTCGGACCTGCCCCCTTTCCCGCTGCAATCCTTTCCATGCTCCGACCGGAGGCGACGGATCGGTCCTGAGCCAGCACCGCATCGCCATTGCCCTCTGTCGCGTATTTGTCGCGGTGTTTGATCAGCAGCCAGTTGGTCCGCTTCCCGCCATTGCGGTCATGCTTCATGCGCACGAGGACGAAGCTTCCATGCAGGCGCTTGCCCTGCAGCGTGAATTTCAGGTCGCCTTTTTCCAACGCCTTTTCGGGAGACATGGCGCCTTCCGGTTCCCAATATCCGCGATCCCACAACTGCACCGTGCCGCCACCATATTGTCCTTTGGGAATCGTGCCTTCGAAGTCGCCGTACTCCAGCGGGTGATCCTCAACCTCCACGGCAAGTCGTTTGTCGTGAGGATCCAGTGATGGACCTTTGGTCACAGCCCATGATTTGAAGACCCCGCCAAGCTCGAGGCGAAGATCATAGTGCAGCCGCGTGGCCGCGTGTTTTTGGATGACGAACCGGAGCCGGTTCGAACCCGCAATCGAGCTTTCGCCGCTGGGCTCTTTCGTCTTCGCGAAATCCCTTTTGGCCCGGTAGGTTGAAAGCTCGCCCGTTTTCATGGAAGTGCCCCGACTAATGACGCATCGCCGGACTCAACGCAGTGGGTGAGATTTGGTTCGGTTCATAGCCGAGACGACGCCGATGCTGCTTTTCCGCTTCAGAGTGGCATCGGCGTCAAATGAGGCCTTCACGGAGACTACAGGTGTCGTCACCGCTGACGTTAAGGTTCCTTGGTTTGCCCAACCATTTTTGCAAGCTCTGAAAATGGTGGGATGTCCAGTTCGCCTTGCGCGTTGTTTGCGATCTGCAGAAGCCGGATCGGGAAGCAGATCGCGTCACGGTTGGCCGGTGACATGTCTTCGTAGGTCCGCTCGTCACCTGTCATGGACGCCTCTGCCTTTCGCAGGGCGGTATCGATCTCGTCAATTGACAGCAGACCTTTGTGAACGAGCAGGTTGTTGATTGACGCGACCGCCATCATCAACCCTTCAAGCTGAAGATTGGCAACGTTCATGGCTTGACCGTGTTTCCGCCGCCCGGCCTCGCCGGGGCGTTCTGGCCATCGGATTGGTGCGTCTTGTCATCCACCTCATTGACTGGCCGCGTCAGACCGACCCCACTCTTGGGTTTCTTGTTGCCGGCCGCATCCTGAGAGAACGCATCCGAAGGATCAGGACCTGTTCTAGCCGGGTACTTCGTTGCGCCGGTCTCGCGACGGTTTTCATTATCAGGCATTTTTGATCACTCCAATCGGATGACCGATAACCATTACGAGCCCGGCGAGTTCCGGCGCCGCATGGAACATTTCTGGCCGTTCGTGCAGAGACAAGCGGGCGTGTCTCGGCAATCGCGCCTCGCGCACTGGCGGCAGGTCTCGCTTTCGTTGCCGACAGCACTAGGTTGCTCGTTGAGGCAAAAGGAATTCCCCATGCGGGTGGCACGCGAAGCCTGGGTTCTTGGCAAGGAGAGCATCCTCGGATTCATCAACGACAATGCCCTCAGCCACGGTGCGGCGATGGCGTTCTATGCCGTTACGTCCCTGGCCCCGATCTTGTTGATCGTTGTTGCGATTGCTGGACTTGTCTTTGGGCATGAAGCAGCTCAACTCGCTCTGTCGGCCGAAATCGCAGGCGTGATGGGATCGCAAACCGGCGACCTTCTGCGCAGCACCATCGAAAGCGCTTCTCACAGAACCGCCGGCACTGTTGCCACCTTGGTGGGCATCGTCACCCTCTTCGTGACAGCCTCCGGGGTGTTTGGCGAAATGCAGCTTTCGCTCAACACAATCTGGAAGATTGACCCACCACCCATGTCTGTGTCGCGATTGGTGCGGGCGCGGGCGGCCAGCCTGGGTCTGGTTGCAGCGTTGGGATTTCTACTGCTTGTGTCGTTGGCGGCGAGTGCCGCCATTTCCGCGCTTGGCGCTGTCATCAACGCCCATCTGCCGTTCGGCACGATCATTCTCGCGTCGATAAACGGCATTGTATCATTCGTGCTGATTTCCGCTCTGTTTGCCGCGATCTTCAAGATCCTGCCGGACCGGTCGCTCGCTTGGCGCGATGTCGCAATTGGCGCGGCAGTGACCGCTTTGCTCTTCACCATCGGCAAGTCGCTGATTGGCTGGTATATCGGAACCAGCGCGATTGCATCCTCCTATGGCGCGGCGGGTGCACTGCTGGTCGTGCTGCTTTGGGTTTACTATTCGTCTGAGATATTCCTGCTCGGCGCCGAGTTCACGCGGGCCTATTCCGTCCGTCTCGGCAGTCGGTCCGACCTTCAACCGATAGTGGAGGCAGAGAGCCCGTCGCGACAGACATCGAACCTTGGACCAACCATCCAACGCGAGGTGCAGGCCTGGATTGTGATCACGGGTTTGCTGACCTTCGTGGCGACACGGGTCTGGCCATCGCGGCGATCTTAGCTGCTTCCCACCAATTCTGTTTCTTTGGAACGCAACCCGGACACCGGAATTGCATAGGAACAGGAGGTTGCCCATGCCAAAATTCCGCTTTGAGACGACAGTATCCGGCCAGACTACCGCTCTCGAGGAAGAGCTAGCGAGTGCGGAGATGGCCAGTCCGAGAGCAATAGAGATGGCGCGCGTAGCGGTGGCGGCGGATCCTGGGTCAGGAACCAAGCAATCGGGATCGACTATCAAGGTCTACGATGAAGCCGGATACCTGGTCGCCACAGTCAATTTTTCCGACGTGTTGCCGAGTGATCCGGACGCCGGACAGCATGGGATTGGCGACGCGGTTGTCGAAGAACCGGGTGTGATGCGGTCTGGCTGACCCGTGGTAGATCAGGGTTTCACGTTTCGCTCACGCGATCCCCGGCAGGGCAATTCGCTGAGATCGCGAGGTCCTCGGCCATCATCAGATGCTAGAGCTGAGATTCGATCGGGAGGTGACGGACGAAGACCGCCAGGATACGGCGAAAAAATCCGGCTTCTGGTTCATGCGTATAGTCCTGAATCTTGCCTTCGCCGCATCCATGCCAATGCAGGACATTGTGTTTCAGTTCGAGCCGATAGCTTGTTTCCGGAGATATTTCCGATTGGAATCGATGCCGCAGCTCGGCGACCATTTTCGGATCCTCAAACAGAACGCCCATTTCCGAATTCAAGGACACTGACCGTGGATCGAAATTGAAGGAACCAACAAAGCCGATATTGTCGTCGACGGTGAAAGCTTTCGTATGCAGACTGGCGCCCTTCGAGCCAAACACCGAGATTGCCGAGCGCCGGTTGAACGGCTGAAGCTCGAAAATTTTGACGCCATTCCTCAGCAGCCGCTTGCGATAGTTTGCGTAAGCGCCATGGACTGCGGCCACGTCGGTAGCGGCCAGGGAGTTGGTCAGAACCGAAACGTCAACACCGGCGCCGACAAGGTCCAGCAAGATCGCTGTGCCCCTTTTGCCGGGGATGAAATAGGGCGACACAATTTCCAGACACCCGCGCGTGGATTGGATGATCGGACGCAGCTCTTTCATAAGCCAGCTGCGACGTCTCCAACCACGAACCTTCTCCGGCGGATCGGAAATGACCCGCACGCCATCCACCCAATGAACGTCGTTGCTGGCCGCAATAAACTCTGTGATCGAGCCCCGGTTGCCGATGCCGTTCAGGAATTTGGGATCGGGGCCGGTATCGCTTCCTTCAAGCCATTTGGCATGCTCATGCTCAGCCACTGATCCCAAGGTTTTGATTGGCTTGGCTTCATTGCAAGCCCAGAAGGCATCGAATATCGCCGCGGTTTGCCGTACCGCAGGCCCCAGGAGCAGCAGATCGAGGTCCCGGAAATTGGTTTCTGCCGCATCGAAATAGGCATCGCCAACATTCCGACCGCCGACAATGGCAAATTTGTCGTCGACGATCCAAGCCTTGTTGTGCATCCGTCGCGTCAATGCAAAGAGCCGCAACAGCACTTCCACACCACGCATGATCCGGCCGCGCCTGATACCGCTCGGATTGAACAACTTCAGTTCGATGTTTGGATGGTGGTTCAGCGCCAGATATGCCGCATCATTTTTGCGCGGATTGACGTCGTCAAGGAGCATGCGCACCCGAACACCGCGCTCAGCAGCTCGAAAAACCTCGCGAAGCAGCAAGCGGCCGGTGTGGTCATCATGCCAAAGGTAATACATCAGGTCGAGACTGCGCTCAGCGCTCCTTGCCGCCAGCACGCGCACGGCGAAAGCGTCATAATTGTCCGAGACAAGCAGCAAGCCGCTCTTGCCGGCCTTGATGTTGTGGTCTGCGGTTCGCGAAAGCGATACGTCCATGAAAATTGCCACCTTTGGACGGCGCTCGCGCCATCCCGCTTAAATCATAGCTAGAACCATTCTGAGGTATTCTGGTTGCATACGCAGCGTCCAATCACCCAATTCCTGGATGCAAGCGGGGCCCAGCAATCAAGCGGCTGCAGAGCGGTAAGGAGGCTTGAGAGGCGTTGACCCGACTGCTCTGCTGCCGCCGCGGAACTTGCTTCTCCTGTAGTGCCAGCCCCTCACACCGTGAACTGTTGGCGAGAGCCCGATGGCGTGCGCCCCGCCGCGGCTCTTCGACGAGAATGACGTGGTCGTTGTTCTCACTGAAGCGCACGACCCCTTAAATTTAGATATCTCCATTATGCCGGAACCGGGTTCGGGTTTCCGAGTTAAGAAAATGCTCGCGACGGGCAATTTTCAACAGAGGAGACGGCACAATGCCCACTGCCAAGAAAGCCAATGGCAACAACAAGGACCTGGAGGACCTTTTCCTCGATGGCCTCAAAGACATCTACTATGCCGAGAAGAAAATTCTGAAAGCCTTGCCGAAGATGGCCAAAGGCGCATCCGAAGAGCAAGTTTCGGCAGCATTCGAGAAGCACCTCGCAGAAACCGAGGGGCAGGTCGAACGTCTGGAGGAGGTCTTCGAGATTCTCGGCGCGGCCGCGCGCGGCAAAACCTGCCCGGCGATCGACGGCATCCTGGAGGAAGGATCTGAAATCCTTCAGGAGTACAAGGGTTCGACTTCGCTCGATGCAGGGCTCGTCGGTGCCGCGCAAGCCGTGGAGCACTATGAGATTGCCAGGTATGGAACCCTGATTGCCTGGGCTACGACGCTCGGCAAGGATGACGTGGTTGCGCTCCTCAATGCGACACTTGAGGAGGAGAAGGCCACCGACGAGGCGCTGACTGCCCTCGGTGAAGCCGGCGTCAACGAACGAGCGGCAGAACGGAAAGCGGCTTGATTGATCGCCTACCCAACCGCCTCGGCGACCCATGTGCCGAGGCGGTCGCGGGAGATGAAGGACATGGTCACGCATATCTACAAAGGACTGGAATGTTTCCTGCTTGAGTGTTCGGCCGCGCTGGTCAGGCGCCGCGCCCTTGGTGGTTCGCGCAGCGATCCTCGGCAGTTGCGAGAACAGCGCAGAGATGAGTTCAGGGCCCGCAAAGTCGCCGAATGAGCGCCAAGATGGAGAGTCGGATGGGCTTCTTTGGAAAATATTTCTCAGGACTGTTGAGCAAGAAATCGACTGACGGCAAGGGGAGCGGCGATATGCGTAAAGCTACCGGCGCGGGTCCGGCGATTGCCGCGCATTCCAAAGATGCAAAGACATCCGCTGCTTCCGGTCAAAGCACCAATGCTTCGAGCAAAAATGCAGATGGACGATGACAAAAGGCAAGATTTGGCTACCGACCCTATGTCGCATCGAAGCGGCGCAAAGACGTTAAATCGTCGAGATGACCCGCATCGCAACCTTCAACGTCAATGGCGTCAACGGCCGACTGCCAGTGCTTCTCAAGTGGCTTGGCGAAACCGGCTATGACATCGTCTGCCTTCAAGAACTGAAGACCTCTGACGAAAAATTTCCCGTCGATCCGATTAGAAACGCCGGCTATGGCGCAATCTGGCACGGACAGAAGTCCTACAATGGCGTGGCAATCCTCGCTCGCGGGATTGAGCCGCTGGAACGTCGTCGAGGTCTGCCGGGCGATCCCGACGATTCGCACAGCCGCTACATCGAGGCAGATGTGAATGGGCTTGTTGTCGGCTGCCTGTATTTGCCCAATGGCAATCCAGCGCCGGGGCCGAAGTTCGACTACAAACTTCGCTGGTTCCGACGTTTGATCACCTATGGCCAGGTGCTGCTCGGCGATAGCTCACCGACCATCCTGTGCGGCGACTATAACGTCGTTCCAGGCCCGATCGACGCGGCGGTGCCGGGGCGCTGGGTTGGCGATGCCGTTTACTTCCCCGAGAGCCGGAGCGCGTACGCCGAAATGCTTGCTCAGGGCTGGTTCGATGCGGTTCGTCGCATTCATCCAGAAAAAGGAATTTACACCTATTGGAACTTCTCCTACCGCGGCGGGTACGATCGGAGTTCCGGGCTCCGGATGGACCATCTCTTGCTGAGTTCATCCCTATTGGATCGCCTGAAGAATGCCGGAGTAGATGCCGAAACGCGTGCATGGGACAAGCCGAGCGATCATGCGCCAGCCTGGATAGAACTTGATTGAGCTTCCTCGGCAAGGAGCCTGAAGACCTAGTGGCGCTCCTTCGTGATTACATTTGGCCGCGCATGTCTATCGTCAACAATGAGGACTGCCGGCGCCAAGCGATTCAAGGACGCAATGATGACAAACACTCAAAAGGAAGCTGAACTGATTGCGCGCCTTGCACGCCAGCATGGCGTCGCCGATGGCGCTGTCATGGCTGTCCTTGAGGCGTTGCGGCGTGGTGGTGGAACCATGGCCCAGTTCAGCCACGTCGACTTCGGAGGAATGTCACAATGGTCCTCCGGCATGACGATGGTCGGCGACATGTTCGATGACAGCCTCAAGGCGAAGCTCAACACTATCGCGGCGGAGCTCTCGGCCTACTTGCGCGAACATCCCGCCAAGCCACAACGCGACGACACGAATGTGAGCTATCGTTCTGCAGGTATGGCCCACGCCGGCTCATGGTGGCCTGAGGAGCTTGGGAGCCCGTCTGCCGCTGGTTCTCAAAACAATATGCGCTACGCAGCGTTTCCTGAGCGAAGCCGCCTGGTCATCGACGATCATGGAAAGACGGAGATTTATGACACAGGCGACCATCGCATATCCGGTGTTTCGCAGAGCCAGAGCACGGCCTCCACCCTGACCTTTGTCAGTCAGCACGGCGTGGTCCGCGTATCTGATCTCAAGCGCGTATCTGCGACGTAGGTCAGGGCCGCTTCCATGCAGACAGTCACGCTCATCGGCTATCTCGCGACCGTCTGCTCGATGAGCAGTTTCACCCCGCAAGCCTGGAAAATCATCAGGACACGGGAGACAAGCGGCATCTCCGCGCCGACGTATGCCATCACTGTGTTGGGCTTCGCCTTGTGGCTGGCCTTCGGCATCATGAAGGCAGAGTGGCCGATCATAATCACGAATGGCGTCTGTCTCCTGCTGTCAGCCTTCATTCTCACAATGACAGTCCTGCCGCAGGCTGAGAAAGACGCAGTTGCCAAGGCTTTCGACCCCGACGACTAAATTAGCGCTTCAACTTTTCAGCAGCGGACCTTGGCTACCATATGCAGGATCCTTGCGCGGACGCCCCACGCTGGGGATGGTTGCGAGCGCATCGCTATGCTGATCCTTGCTCCTACATTCGTCATAACTCCCAAACGGAGGATACGCGCCGACAACCAAAAAATCATCGGATGCCGAGACGCATTGGTGCCCGGTGCCTGCCGGGAGGACCGCGACGTCACCGGCCTTCAGCGACAGCGTTCGTCCTTTCTTGCCGCCAAACCGGACTTCAGCATTTCCGCGCGCAATTCCCAGAACCTCGTGTATTTGCGAATGATAGTGAACGTAATCATAGATGCCGTTTCGCCAGCTATCGCCCCATCCGTTTGCATCGAAAAGCACCTCCATGACGGCTGCTGAATCAAGTCCTTCGGGCAATTCGACGGCGCCGCGATAAACGACGAGCGGCCATGCTGGATGATTGGGCACAAGTCCATCATCCTTGAACCAGAACTCATTCGACTTTCGCTGCCTCACCAATCCGGCGACGATTTCCATGCGCGGTCTTGCGAAACCGGTGACGTTCTCGATCACCTTCTTGCTGGTTTCCAAAATGCTCATCGACGCTGCCTCTAAAGCAGAGGTTAGTTTAGCCGCTCGCTCAGAGCTCGACCTTTGCGTTGTCGCCCACATTCGGCTTGGCGCCGGTAACGGCCGCAAACACCATCGTTGCGGTAGCCATGATTAGCCCCGGGCTGTCCCACAATTCGCCTTCGTCGGGTTTGACCGTTATCAGACGAATCTCGGGATCATCGGCATTATCCCACCAGGCTGAGTCAGTTTTCTCCCAGAGCTCGGCGATCTTTTCCCTGTCATTTGTCACTGTGGCCGGGCCTGACATCGTGACGTATTTGTAGTGGCTGTTGTCACTCCAGGCCAATGTGACCTTTGGATAGGTCGACAGCTGCTTGCTCTTGGCGCTGTCGTCATTGACGAGGAAATATATGGCGTTTTCTTCACGGACCACACGCGCAGATAGCGGACGGGCTCGATTGTACTCGCCGTCCCAGGTCACAAACATGCAGACGTCGATGTCCTCGGCGAGTTCCCAGATGCGGTCTGTCGCCTCGGCGGGCGTGAGGTCCGTCTGCTGCTCTCGGCGGTTAGCCATAAGCGTCCTCCTGCGGGTGAATATCCTCGCTTACAACTCACGTCCCGCCACGACGTTCCAACTCACTGGGTCCTTCGGCTTGCTAAAGCGGTGGAACTTTCGAAATTGCCGGAAGTTTGGATGGCAAACGCGAGGCCATGATGGCGGACAAGACGCTTCGAACATCAAGACGGACACCCGAGCAGGACGCTAAGGGTCAGTCGGAAAAGGACCACAAGGGCGGCGGAAACGATGGCGTCGCCAGCGCCGATCCGCGGGTGATCTCCGGCAAAAAAGACGGCGACGCGACATTCCCTGTCAAGGGACCGAAGAAATAGCTATGAGCCCATTAGTCGGGCGTCTGGCGGTGTCATCGATGCGCGGAGACAATTGACGAACGGGCTGACATCATTTCGCGATGACACTTTGCTACCGTCACCGACGCGGATCACCTTCAACCCTCCGGAGTTCCATGGCCGCATGACGCGCATCCGCCTCAAGGCGCTAATGGCAGCCTGGAATCACGCGACCTTTGAAAGGAGAGCTACGTCGCATCTGGCCAAACCATAGCGCCATCGGTGATCGGTTGTGGCAACCCGGCTCTGGTAGAACAGTGAAAGCTGACTGCCATCGATCATCACAGTCGAGTGGCCGTTCTCGCCCGGTTGACCTGGCTCCAACACCGGGCCGATCGAAACGTAAGGGCCGCTGACCTCGTCGGCGATGGCAAAAAACACCCGTTGCCGGTTTCCCCGAAGGCCATTCGGAAGAAAGCAGGTGGCGTTGAGAAGCACCCGGCCGTCCGGCAGCTCGATCAGTTGCGCGCCCTCAATGCCCCATTCGTAGTCGGGATCATCTCTGGTGTTATGGTGGGGAACATCGTTGTGGTCGAGGATTTTGCCGATCCGCTTCCACGGACCGAACCACGAGTCGGACTGGCTACGTGCCAGATAGATGTCGGGCTGAGGCACCCTCGTGAATTTTGGCATAGCCGAATAAACCAGGTAGCGCCCACCTCCAATGACTGCTGGATGCGGATCGTAAATGCCGTCCTCTTCCGTGTCCGGGATGGCCAGAATGGCCGGACTGAGGACTACCCAATGGAACCCGTCGTTGGAAACCGCATGCTCGCAACGGCCACCCGACTTCATGAATTCCGTCTGGATGAACATGTGGAAGACGCCGCACTCGTGGGTCACACCGGGAGCCGCAACACCAGTACCGTTGATTGGAAGTTCGATCGGCTCATGCTCGGCCCACGGCCCATAAAGATCGGGCGCCGTGGCATGCAAGATTCTCCACGTCTCGGTGGTGACCGTGCCGCTTGACCCGAAGACGTGCCAGACACGGCCATCGAAGACAGGACACGGGTCCTTGAGATCATCCACGCTTTGCGGATGAAACAGTGGAAAAACGTTGGTTTCAAAGTTGATGTTCATGTCAGCCCCGGAATTCGCCTCGGCAGTCGGAGACGCGCAGAGATACAGGCGAATCATTGATGTTAGGCACATTCTATAGCCAACGAGTTCAACGCAAATACGGCAATGCCGCTGTCCACCAGCATTCCTCGTTGAACCACGCTTTCAGTGGCGGCCGGGTTCCGACAGCCGCCCTTACCTCCGCAACCAGATCCCGCTTCGTGCGTGGACCAAGCGGGCGACTGGGCCTTCTTCATTTCAGTTGGAACAACTCACCTGATCGAAAGTTAGGAGCTGGAACTAAGTAGTTCTCTCCATTCGCGATTAACAAATGTTAATCGTAACATAAATAGTGTCACAGAGGGAGTATGTCAATGGAAGCGGCCTTTGGCGGGGTAACCGGCAGTCAATATGTTCGTCGCGAAAATATACTGGTTTGCTTCTCCCACTTACGATGGAATTTTGTTCACCAGCGTCCGCAGCATCTCCTCACTCTCGCATCCGCTCAGCAGAGAGTGGTCTACTTTGAAGAACCCGTTTTCGAAGAATTGCCGCAGCCGCTGATGCGGACGAGCGTGGCATCGGAAAACATTCTGATTGTCACACCAGTGCTGCCGCTTGGCACGTCGGCCGCGAAAGCAGATGCCGTCCAGCGGAGATTTGTGCAGCAGACCATCGCTTCTATGCCGCATAGCCGGCTGATCGCCTGGTACTACACCCCAATGGCTCTCCGCTTTACGGAATTCCTCGACCCAGACATATGCGTCTATGACTGCATGGACGAACTCTCTGCGTTCAGGAATGCGCCCCCCGAGCTGGGCCAGATGGAAAAGGCGCTTCTGCGCCGCGCGGATCTGGTTTTCACCGGTGGTCTAAGCTTGTTCGAGACCAAGCGTCACCTCCATCCCGCCATCTTTCCATTTCCGAGCAGCATCGATGTGAGGCACTTTCACACCGCAAGACAGCCAGGAAGGGACCCAGCCGACCAGGCGGGCATTCCTTCCCCGAGGGTTGGATATTTCGGCGTCATCGACGAGCGGCTGGACGTCGATCTCGTGGCGCTAGCGGCAAAGACAATGCCGGACGTGCATTTCGTCATGCTCGGTCCGGTTGTCAAGATCGACCCTGCAAGCCTGCCGCAAGCCGAAAACCTTCATTGGCTTGGGCCGAAAGCCTACTGCGATCTGCCCGACTATTTGCGCCATTGGGACGCCGGATGGATGCCGTTTGCCCTCAACGAGGCGACGCGTTTCATCAGCCCGACCAAGACGCCGGAATTTCTCGCGGCGGGTCTGCCGGTGATCTCGACGGCAATCGTCGACGTGGTTCGCAGTTACGGTGCTGCCGGGCTGGTGGAAATCGCCGACTGTGACGATCTGGAAATCAAGCTGCGCTCCGTTCTTTCGCGACCGCGTCAGATGCTCCTGCAGCAAGTCGATGCCTACCTTGCGGACATGTCCTGGGAACGGACATGGAATGCCATGGCAGCTCACATTGAGCGCGCCTATCAACGCAAGAAGGTCGTGCCCCTTCGCAGGAGTGCATAGCCATGTTCGATTGGCTGATCGTCGGCGCGGGTTTCGCCGGCAGTGTGCTTGCCGAAAGGATAGCGTCGCAGCGTCAGGAAAGCGTTTTGCTGATCGATCGCCGCAGCCATGTGGGAGGCAACGCCTACGACTGCTACAATGAAGCCGGCATCCTCATTCATCGCTACGGCCCGCACATCTTCCACACCAACAGCCAAACGATCGTGGACCACCTTTCCCAGTTCACGCAATGGCGGCCGTACGAGCACAGGGTGTTGGCGGCCGTGGACGGGCAACTCGTTCCCATCCCGATCAATCTCGACACCATCAACCGGCTTTACGGGCTAGACCTGACCTCGGCACAGCTGGAGGATTTCTTCGCGTCGCGACGCGAAACGGTGGAGGACGTCCGAACGGCTGAGGACGTCGTCGTCAGCACCGTGGGGCGCGAGCTCTATGAAAAATTCTTCCGCGGCTACACAAGAAAGCAATGGGGCGTCGATCCCAGTCAGCTGAGCAAATCCGTGACGGCACGAGTGCCGACCAGGACCAACCGTGACGACCGCTATTTCAGCGACAGCTTCCAGAAAATGCCGGCCGGCGGGTACACGCGGATGTTCGAACGCATGCTCGATCATCCGAACATCAAGATCATGCTGCAGACCGACTTCCGTGAAATTCGTGAGAAGATACCGTTCAGGCGCATGGTTTATACCGGCCCGATCGATGAATATTTCGGCTGGCAGCTCGGGCACCTTCCGTACCGTTCGCTTCGTTTCGAGCACGTTACACTGGATTGCGAGCAATTTCAGCCGGTTGCCGTGGTCAATTATCCCCAGACGGAAGATTACACGCGCATTACCGAGTACAAACATCTGACCGGCCAGCAGAGTTCGCGGACCAGCCTGACCTACGAATACCCCACGGACATCGGGGACCCGTACTATCCCGTGCCCCGGCCCGAAAACGAAGTGCTCTACAAGCGCTATGAAGCGCTCGCGGCAAGCTGCCCAGACGTCTGGTTTGTCGGTCGGCTTGCAACTTACCGCTATTACAACATGGACCAGGTAGTCGGACAGGCTCTGGCCACTTTCTCGCGCATCCAAAAAAGCCTCCCGGCCTGGGCGCGCACGGACGAGCCGTTGTTGGCCGAGCCGAGAAGATAGTTTCTTTCAAGACGGAAGATCGGGCGGGTATCAGAAGGAGAAACTCGATGGATACAAACTTCAACTCGGAAAGCCGTGAGATATTTATCGTCGGCTTGCGCAACGCGCACGCCATGGAAAATCAAGCGCTGTCGATCATGAAGCCTCAGGTCGAGCGTATAGAGAACTATCCGGAGGTGGCCGATCGCTTGCGCCGGCACATTCAGGAAACCGAAGGCCAGATCACGAGACTCGAGTCCGTCCTGGAGGGCCTTGGCGAGGAGCACTCCACCCTCAAGGACACCGCCTTGTCGATGGTTGGCAGCGTGGCCGCCATTGGACATTCGATGGCCGGCGACGAGATCATCAAGAACAGCCTGGCGAATTTCGCATTCGAGAACTACGAGATTGCTGCCTACAATTCGCTGCTGGTACTGGCCGACGCCGGGGGCTTCCAGGATGCTGAAAGGGCCCTCAAGCAGAACCTGAACGAAGAGGAAGCCATGGCCAACTGGCTCAAGGAAAATCTGAGCGACGTTACCATGCGGTATGCCAGGTTGCGCGAGGCCGGGGCGACTGCAAAAAGCTGATGCACCGCACCGGCGCGGGCGGCGTTTCGAAACAGACGCTCGCCCGCCCCTCCCTCGTTTGAGGCCTCTTCAAGGCGTCGTGTCCGCCACGAGAAGAGCTTGCTGACGGGCCAGTTCATCTGCTGTGGGTTTGCGCAGGTGTCGCCTGCCATCAGCCTGGATGACGGAAAACAAACCAACCTCGGCGTGTCGCGAATTGTCCCAGCCCGGGTAGGCCGTTATCGGGTACAGGCAAATACCCTCGATCGGCGCTCCGAGACTGATTGCGGAACGCACCTCGTCGCAGACATAGTGGAGCCAAGCCGGCCCGCCGGATCCCTCGGAACCGGTCTCCGCAATGAACATCGGCTTACCGTAGCGGTGGGCAACTTCTAGCAACATTTCTGACAGGGCGCGGTACTCGTGGTGTCCCATCGGAATCGTCGGCCCGTTTACGTACCATTGATTGTGCGGATAAAAATTCAAGCCCACGACATCGACAACATCTTCGCTCCCGCCCAACTCAGGTTCGACGCGGCCCAGCAACATGTCGTAAGCTTCGAACTGCCCCTGTCGGGCGTTTTCGGCCCGGCGCCGTTCGCTGCGGGTCCGGTCACGAGGGGCGATATGGATAAGCGGCTCGGCCCACACAAATCTGCAGGCGGGGTCGATCTCCCGCATTGCACGAACACCCGCGATGGCGGCCTTCACGAGGTGCCGCTTGAACCATCCACGTTTGTTCGGCCCCACGCGCGGGAAATAGCCGACCTCGACAGCCCATGCGAAAAAGGAGATTTCGTTGATGGGACACAACAGAGGCGATGTTCCGGTGATCGAACGGTGTACCTTGACGGCTTCTGCCGCGAACGAGGCATAGGCGTCGATGAAATGCAGCGAGCCCTGATCGACATGGTCCGGAGATCCGTAGTGAAAGATGTCCCAGATTACCTGAACACCTGCCGATCGGGCTGCCTCCACCATTGGCGCCCAACTTGACCAGTCATAGGTTCCGGGAGCGGTTTCGATCAAATGCCAACGCAGGCCGTCGCGGATCGTGCGAAGGCCGAGTTCGGCGCAGCCGCGGTAGTCGCCCAGGGCATGCAAATTATGCGAGGTCGCACGAATAAGATCGAGGCGAACGCCGTCCTTGCGCCGGTGCGAGGAGCATTCAAAGCCTGCCATGAAAAAACTGGCGAAGCGCGAAGCTTCCGGAACCGAGGCCTCCGTCTGGCGTCCCACTTCGCTCATTTTTCGAAGTCTCCTTTGGGCAATCGGCTTCGAACTCGGCCGCCTTGTCCGGACCGGGAACCGCGTTGGCGAAATACCGAATTCGGTCGGGCGCGCCCCATGTTCGTTGCTCAGTCCAGCTCGTCCTTGCGTGGCCGGGTAGTGCCGAACCCATTGGTAGAGCCTTTGTTCCGGTGGTGAACTGTCCGGGCGCCGCGTGCAAATGAGGAACAAGGAGGCCCGTCCCAAGTTCGGGGCGATGTACAGCCGCCGTCATCCACTCGAGCGGCTGCTCGGCAACAACAGAGGCATGGGATCACATGACCGTTCAGATTCGACTTTCCGAGATCGACCACGCCAGGCGCGAGGATCGTGGCGACGGCGCTTGGAGCATCGCACCGGACCTGGGTTACTTGCGGCTAGCAATCGTCAATGTCGTGTTCTTCGGCGAACCGGGCAGCGGAGATCGGAACTGGGTGCTGATCGATACCGGGTTGCCGACGTCTCGCAGCAGCATTCTAGCGGCCGCGGAAAAGCGGTTCGGCGTCAACGCACGGCCGGCTGCAATCATCCTGACCCATGGCCATTTCGACCATGTGGGAACGGTTCTAGAACTCGCAAATGGCTGGGACGTGCCTGTCTTCGCCCATCCACTCGAGCACCCCTATTTGGACGGCACCACATCCTATCCGCCACCGGATCCCTGGGTTGGGGGTGGACTGATGGCGCTGCTTTCACCGCTTTTTCCACGCGGGCCAATCGATCTTGGCAGCCGTTTGCAACCCTTGCCCGCCGATGGATCGATCCCCGGAATGCCCGGATGGCAATGGCTGCACACACCCGGACATGCCCCTGGGCATATCTCGCTCTGGCGCGAGCAAGACCGCTCGCTCATCGTAGGAGACGCTTTCATCACCACCGGTCAGGAGTCGGTCTATGAAGTCGCCATTCAGGATCTCGAGATGCACGGTCCGCCGCGCTATTTCACGCCAGACTGGGATGCAGCGGAAAGGTCCGTGAAGCATCTGGCTGCCTTGGGCCCCCAGATGGTCATCAGTGGGCACGGCGCGGCTGCTGCGGGAGTGGGCATGCGTCAGGCTCTCGACAACCTGGCTGAGCGGTTCAGGGTATTCGCCGTCCCGCCGAAATTGAAATTCGTGCGCGAGCCAGCGTCGCCGATAGCTAGGCCAATCGAGCCGCCATCGTTCTGAAATTATGGTCGGATTGGCCAACGCGGGACCATCGGACAGAGTAACTCGGTCCAGCGGAACAAACCCCTCCGGCGACAGTTGGGGCACTCGCTCAGGGGGCGACACCCTGCGAAGTGCCGCGAGGTTCCGCGCCATGGGGAGGCTCAGATGGAAACCCGATGAACGCATGCTTCTAACGCGCGTTCCCGCAAAGAGAGATTGCAGAACCGGTGTTGTTGCCATCCAGCCCTAAGTTGACACGCCAACTGCTCTGGATCCTCGGAGGCGCATTCTTGCCCGGTTGCGCGGGGGGAGTGCTCGATCCCCAAGGACCAATTGGCGTCGGCAATCGCACGATCCTTTTGAACTCGCTGGCGGTGATGCTGGTGATCGTTGTTCCCACGCTTGTTGCACTTCTGGCATTCGCCTGGAAGTTCCGCGCCTCGAACAGCAACGCCCGCTATAACCCGGAGTTCACCTATTCGGGACGCGTGGAGTTGATCGTCTGGTCGATCCCGACGCTCACCATCCTGTTCATTGGCGGGCTGATCTACTACGGATCGTATCAACTCGATCCGCGCAAACCGATCCCTTCTAGCCAGCCGCCGCTCGACATTCAGGTGGTGGCGCTCGACTGGAAATGGCTGTTCCTCTATCCCGAGCAGGGCGTGGGTGCTGTCAATCAACTGGTTATCCCCGCCGGTGTTCCAGTGCGTTTCAAGTTGACCTCGGCCAGCGTGATGAACACGTTCTTCGTGCCCCAGCTTGGCAGCATGGTCTACGTCATGAACGGCATGCAGACCGAATTGCATCTGCAGGCCGACCGCGAGGGCAGCTTTTTCGGCCAGTCGGCGCACTTCAGCGGCGACGGCTTCTCGGATATGAATTTCAGTGTGAGCGCGGTTTCAGCCGATGCCTTCACCCGCTGGGCGTCATCGCTGCGTGGCGGGGGCGGCGTGCTGAATGCCAACGCCTATCGCGAACTCGCCCGGCAAAGCACAAATGTGGCGCCGGCTTCCTTCGGTCATGTCCAGCCTGGGCTGTTCGAAGCGGTCGTTCAGCAGACGCTCGCACCGGGTCCGGGGCCTGCTGAGAGCGCAGCCAGCGGCGAGCCACAGGTGAGCCCAAGGGCATTACCCGCGGCGGCGGCAACGATGACCCATCATCCACAAGGCGCAGAATGACGATGCTGGGCAAGCTCGACTGGTCGGCCGTTCCTTTCGATCAACCCATCCCCCTCGGCGCAGCCCTTGGCGTCTTTCTGGCAGCAGCCGCCGTGCTTGGCTGGATAACGGTGAAGGGCTACTGGCCATATCTGTGGAGCGAGTGGATAAGCTCGGTCGACCACAAGCGCATCGGCGTGATGTACATTGTGCTGGCGATGCTCATGCTTCTTCGTGGTTTTATCGATGCTATCATGATGCGCACACAACAGGTGCTGGCGATTCACGGGCCGGGCTACCTCCCGCCGGAGCATTACGACCAGATCTTTTCCGCGCACGGCACGATCATGATCTTCTTCGCCGCGATGCCGTTCATGATCGGCCTGATGAATTTCGTCGTGCCGCTGCAGCTTGGCGTACGCGATGTCGCTTTTCCGACGCTCAATTCCGTCAGCTTCTGGCTGACGGCTTCCGGAGCCCTGCTGGTCAACATCTCGCTTGTGGTCGGTGAGTTCGCGCGCACCGGCTGGCTGCCCTATGCCCCTTTGTCGGAAACCACCTACTCGCCGGGCGTCGGTGTCGATTATTATCTGTGGGCGATCCAGATCTCCGGCGTCGGCACGCTGCTCACCGGTGTCAACCTGGTGACGACCATCCTCAAGATGCGGGCGCCGGGAATGGGCTATCTGCGAATGCCGATGTTCTGCTGGACCTCGCTCGCGTCCAACCTGCTCATTGTCGCAGCCTTCCCGATCCTTACCGCCACGCTCGCAATGCTGACGCTGGACCGGTATCTCGGCTTCCACTTCTTCACCAACGAAGCCGGTGGAAATCAGATGATGTTCGTCGACCTGATCTGGGCGTGGGGCCATCCCGAAGTATACATCCTGGTGCTTCCCGCCTTCGGAATCTTTTCCGAGATTTTCTCGACTTTTTCATCGAAGCCGCTGTTCGGATACCGTTCGATGGTCGCGGCCACGATGTTCATCTGCATCGTCTCGTTCATGGTCTGGCTGCATCACTTCTTCACCATGGGTGCCGGAGCGGACGTTAATGCCGCCTTCGGCATCGCCACGTCGGTCATTGCCGTGGGAACCGGTGTGAAAATCTACAACTGGCTCTTCACCATGTATGGCGGGCGCGTTCGTTTCGACACGCCGATGCTTTGGGCACTGGCTTTCGTGACCACCTTCACCGTCGGCGGCATGACTGGCGTCCTGCTTGCCGTCCCGCCGGCCGACTTCGTGCTACACAATTCCCTTTTCCTCGTCGCGCATTTCCATAACGTCATCATCTCGGGCGTGTTGTTTGGAGCATTCGCCGGCTTCACCTACTGGTTCCCCAAGGCGTTCGGCTTCCGTTTGCACGAAGGCTGGGGAAAGGCGGCATTTTGGGTCACCTTGGCCGGCTACATGCTGGTCTTCGTACCGCTCTATATCGTCGGTCTGCTCGGCATGACGCGGCGCCTGCAACATATCGATATGGACCTTTGGGCACCGTGGCTGGTGGTGGCCGCTTTCGGCGTGGTGGTGATGATCGCCGGCGCGGCGCTGCAGATCACACAGCTTTTCGTTTCGATCCGGCATCGCGACAAGTTTCGCGACGAAACCGGCGACCCGTGGGACGGGCGTTCGCTGGAGTGGTCGACATCTTCCCCTCCTCCTGTCTTCAATTATGCACGGCTGCCTCACGTGGAAGACGAAGAGCCCTACTGGAGCATCAAGCAACGAGGGATCGAACAGAGCTCGGACGAGGAAAAGGCATATGAGCCGATCGAGATGCCTCGCAACAGCCCGACTGGCTTCGTCACCGCCTTCTTCAGCACACTGATCGGCTTCGCGCTGATCTGGCATATATGGTGGCTGGCGATCGTCGGCTTCATCGGCGCCTACGCAACCTTCGTCGTATTCGCCTGGCGCGATCATGGAGACTACGAGATCCCTGTCGACGAGGTCGCCCGCATCGACCATGACCACAAGGCAGCCCAGTTTGCCCGGCTGCGCGGGTGGGAGCGCCCGGCATGAGCGATCACGCATTCTCCGGCGACATCAGCGCCGGCACCCAGGCACGGGACCCGTATCGGCTTAATCACACCGGTCGGCATGCGGTGCGCTCTGCGACGGGCCACGGAGAAGGCGGCCCGGCCTCAAAGTTCGTCACGGTGACCTACGGCTTCTGGATCTTTCTCCTGTCCGACATCATCATGTTCTCGGCATTTTTCGCCGCCTACGCCGTGCTCGCCAAGGCAACCGCCGGCGGACCGACAGGCAAGGATCTGTTCGAACCGACACGGGTTGCGGTCCAGACGGGCCTTCTGCTCACTTCGAGCTTCACCGGCGGCGTGGCAACACTCGCCACCCGTCGCAGATCAATGGCTGCCACGCAGTTCTGGCTTCTCGTCACGGGGTTGCTCGGGGCAGCGTTCCTGTTCCTGGAACTACAGGAGTTCGCGGCAATGATCGGCGAGCAGGCAGGCCCCTCGCGCAGCGCATTTCTTTCTGCCTTCTTTGCGCTCGTTGGCTGCCACGGTGCCCACGTCGGTCTCGGCCTGCTCTGGCTGGGAACGATGATGGCGCAGCTGTGGGTCAAGGGCTTTCGGCCCGACATCTTGCGGCGGCTCCACTGCTTCGGGCTCTTCTGGCACGCCCTCGACATCATCTGGGTTGCCATCTTCACCCTGGTCTATCTGCTGGGAGCATCGTCATGACCGAGTTCGAGAGCAAGACCGGCGAGTTGCAGGACCGCCGCGATTCAGCGCCGGGCGAGGAACACATAAGCGAGCACGAAACGGCTGGGGGCCTCTCGGGCTATGTGCTCGGCTTCGGGCTGGCCATCCTGCTCACGATCGCGTCATTCCTGGCGGCGCGAACCGATCTGATTTACCAGCCCGCGGTCATCTCGGCCCTGGTGGTGCTCGCTGTTGCGCAGATGGGCGTGCATCTTGTCTTCTTTCTGCACCTGACCACCGGGCCGGACAACACCAACAACATCCTGGCGCTGGCCTTCGGCGTGCTGATCGTCGCGCTGGTGGTTCTGGGCTCTATCTGGATCATGGCCCATCTGAATGAAAACATGGCTGCCATGACACCCCATCAAGCCGGAACCATGCCTTGAACGCTACCCGCGAACGCACGGCCGCCCGCAGCGCCATTCGCACCGATGGCCCCAGGAGACAAAAGGCTCGTCAGATCTCGTGCTTTGGCTGGGCTGCGCGTAGGGCATCAAGCGCTAAGCGAACCGCATCGATGCCTGAGACGCTGGGCTGGATCGGCCTGAAAATCAGGCGGCCGTTCCGGTAGTCCAGGCCCAACGCCTTGCTGTTCCGCCATTGGGACGCGGACGGCTTGTTCCGAGGGGTGATCGCGATGGCCTCGGGACCCACATCGACTTTGCCGACGCCCAATTCCGACGCTGCTATTCGCAACCTGGTAAATTCCAGCAAAAGGGCTACTTCGCCAGGCATGTCTCCAAAGCGGTCCTCGAGCTCTTCGCTGAATGTATCGAGGTCCGGCTCCGAACGGATGCGGGAGAGCCGCGCATAGAGGCCAACGCGCACCGTAGGCTCGTCGACATAGCTCTCGGGAAAAGCCCCCTTTCCCGAGCCATTGATCTCGGCAAGTTGCTTGCTGAAGTCGGCCCCTCCGCCAGCCGCCGAGACCGCCCGCTCCAGCAAGTGCTCGTACAAGCCCACTCCGATCAGCTTCATATGCCCGGCCTGGTCTTCGCCGAAAAGATCTCCGGCGCCACGCAGGTCGAGGTCTCTTTGACTGATTGCCAGGCCGGAGCCGAGCCGATCGAGCGCAAGCATCGTCGAAAGCCGGGCCTTGGTGCCTTCGGCCAGTTCAACGCCAGGTTGGGTCAGAAGAAACGCTACGGCCTGCACCGCCCCCCTTCCGACCCGGCCCCGCAACTGGTGCAACTGCGCCAGACCGAACCGGTCGGGGCGCCAAACGATGATGGTGTTGGCCCGCGGCACATCGAGGCCGCTCTCGATGATGTCGGTGCTCAACAAAATGTCGCCATCACCGTCGGCGAATCCGACCATGACTTCGTCCAGCTGTCTCCCCTTCATTTCACCATGCGCCGTCTTGACCCCGAGTTCCGGCACCAGTCTGTTCAGCTGGTCACAGGCCGGGGCAATATCCTCGATACGCGGGACCACGAAGAAGCTCTGTCCACCCCGGTGAAATTCACGCAGGAGGGCCGCGCGCACCGATGCTGGATCGAACGCTGCCAAGATCGTGCGAACGGGACGTCTTTTGGCGGGCGGAGAGTTTAGAACGCTGACGTCCTGGATGCCTGACAACGCCGATTGCAGCGTCCGGGGTATCGGTGTGGCGCTCATGCTCAGCGTATGGAGGCGAGGCGCCATGGTCCGCAGGGCCCGCTTCAACTTGACCCCGAACCGGTGCTCCTCGTCGATCACCAGCAGTCCAAGATTGGCGAAGGTGACGCTCCTGGACGCCAGGGCCTGAGTACCCACAACGACCGCAACTTGGCCGCTCCGCAGACCCTCTTTTGCCGCTCTCGCGTCCGCTGCCCCGACCATTCTTGAAAGGTGGGCGACCTGCAGCCCGGTTCCTGCGAAGCGGCGGCTGAACGTCTCATAGTGCTGTCGTGCCAACACCGTTGTCGGCGCTATGATAGCAACCTGTTTCCCGCAGAAAGCCGCGGCGGCGCAAGCACGCAGGGCGACCTCTGTCTTGCCGAAGCCGACATCGCCGCAGACGAGCCGGTTCATTGTTCTTCCCGACGAAAGATCATCGAGCACAGCGCGGATGGCGGCCGCTTGGTCGGGCGTCTCCGTATAGGGAAATCTCGCCGCAAAACGGGCCAAGTCCGTGCGGGAGGGCTTTATGATCTCGGCAGGCTGGCTGGACCTGATTTTGGCAAGACTCAAGAGGCGTTTGGCCAGCCTGTCGATCTCGCGCAACGCAGCTTCGCGTCGCTTCGGCCAGCCCTCGCCTTTGAGGCGATCAAGCGACACTGCCTCCGGTTCCGAGCCGTAGCGCCATATTCGTCCAAAGTCGTCGACCGGAACCAGCAAGGAAGCCCCGCCATGATATTCCAGTCTGACGACATCCTGTTGCTGGCCAGCCAACTCGACCTGTTCGACCGCGGCGAGCACGCCCAGGCCATGGTCTTCATGGACGACGACATCGCCAATGCGCAACTCGGGTTCGAGTATGCCCGTGGTCGCGCTCCCGCTCGCCTTTAACGCGGGCCCAAACAGGTCGGATGCGGCCACCACGGCGATATTGGATTGCGCGTCGACAAACCCTTCGTCGAGGACGAATTCAGCCTTGAGAACAGAGCCCCTCGCGGCCGAAAGGATTTGCGGCAAGTCGGCCGCTTCCTCTGCCCGCCGGCCTAGTCTCCTATCGAGCAGGCGATCTGCTCGCTGCAGTTCAGAGGCATCGCCGGTGAACACTACTCTGACTCCGGCACTCGTCTGCCCTCTGATGAATTCCGCGAAATCATACCCGGGTCGGGCCTGGCGGAAGAATTTGGGAACTCCCACGGCAGAAACGGCTAGTCTCACGCAGCAGCGGTTAAGCAGAGCAGCGTCCCACTCTTCACGGGATAGGTAAAATCGTCCCGGCAAAGGTTTTTTCGTTCCGGCTGCCTCCTGCCTGGCACGACGTGCATCCTCGACCAGATCCAGAATTCTGCCGAGCGGCTGCCCGTCGGTCCCTTCAAGGAAGGAGATCGAAGCGCTGGAAGCCGCATCGAAGACGGATGGCATAGCGCCATACGATGCGACCAGGCGCTCCTCCATCGACGTCGCGCGCATCGCTGTCAACTCAGGATGCTCACCAGCTTTAAAGATCAGCTCGGATGCCGGTCCGACCGTAATCGAGTCTCGAACCTGATCGCTGAGCTGACTGAGCGGGTCGTAGGTCTTGAGCTGGCGGATGCAGGCATCGGGACCAACGATGATGCGAACGGGGCCGTCCGCGCCAGCAGGAAAAATATCGATGGGATCGCCCCGAAAGGCTATCTCACCCGGTTCGTCGACCCTCTCGTCGACGACATAGCCAATTGCTTCGGACCTGGTTCTGAAATCGTCACGGTCGAGCTTTTGTCCCACCTCCAGAATTGTGAAACCGGCAGCGATGACCGGAGCAGGCGGCACCCGCTGCAGAATGGCTTCGAGCGACATTACAGCGATGCGCGGGCGATCCGGCTTCGTTGCGATCTCACGCAACGCGCGAAGCCTTCGCCCCATATTGGCGCGTGTGGGCCATACCCTGTCGTAGGGCAGACAATCCCAGGACGGCAGCAAGATGATATCCGCGTCAGGCAGGAACTGACGCAAGGCGCCGGCGATCTCCTCGGCACTGCGTTCCGAGGGAGCTATATGGATGATGTGCTTGTCCCGACTGGTCTCCAGGCCACGGGCCAGCGCTACCGCGATTGCTGAGGATGGCGGTCCGCCGTGCCCTATCGCAAACCCGCTGTCATCCGTGTGATCGATTTGTTCGACATCCGTCCGCGAAATATGCCTGTTCACTGAAATCTCACCTTGCCACTGAGACAACGTCAGCGGAGCCACCCCGTTCCTGGCGGCGCATCAAAGAGTTCCAGGACGGGCTGCGGGTGCAGCCCTTGAAATGGGCGGAGCGACAGGGTCAAAGCTGCGCCGTGATCGGCGAACTCCTGGGGCTGGCTGCCCAGCGGGAAAATTTCTAACCGAGCCTATGTCATAGGTTAATGCATTGCTGCCTTGCTCACCTATGGCTGTCTTAAAAACTGGTGCTTCGATCATTCCGGGATCTTCAACCACGCTCGACGCTGGCAAAACGCTCCAGGCATGGGACCATGCCGCACGGCGGCGCCTTCTGCCGCCGCGCACATGTCCCCATGCCAGTCGGAACTTTTGGCGCGGATAATAGTTCGATCACCAACATCAGCCAGGTAGTCAATTTGTTCCCCACCTCATCCTCGGATGTACTCATTCGCAAGCTTCAGACCATCTCGGATCTTCGAGAGGCCGACATCGGCGTTCTGAAAGGCATTCCGATCCAGGAGAAGGAATATTTGGCCAACCACGATCTGGTGCGTGAGGGCGACCGTCCTGTTTACTCGTTTATCGTTCTTGATGGCTTGGTCGGTTCCACCAAACATACGGGCGAAGGAAAGCGACAAATCACATCATTCTTCGTCGCCGGCGACATTCCTGATCTGCATGGGCTGCATCTGTCGGTCATGGATTGTAACTTCTCGACCCTTACGCCGGCGCGAATAGGTTTCATGCGGCATGACACTCTGCGCGCCGTTTGCGACCAGCACCCTCGCATCGCCACCGCTTTTTGGCGGTCGACGTTAATAGATGCCGCGATTTACAGGGAGTGGGTCATCAATGTGGGAAGACGCGAGGCATACACCCGCATGGCTCACATCCTGTGCGAACTGATTTTTCGCTTGCGCTCCATGGGGCGCATTGAGGATCACGTGGCGGATATCCCCATTACACAGGCGGCCCTTGGCGATGCACTGGGTTTGTCCACGGTCCACGTCAACCGGATGCTCCAGGAACTACGACGCAGAGGCCTCATTGCCACCTCGGGATCAAAAGTTCACGCACTGGACTGGGCTGGCCTCACTCACGCAGGAGATTTCGACACGACCTACCTGCACCAAAGGAACCCCGCAGATTAGCAGTGACGGAAGCTCTCCGATGGCACGATTTTTCTTCGACAGCGGCGATGGCGATCTCATCTTCGAGGACGAAATAGGTGTCGAATGCGCTGGCCTCGAGGAGGTCCGCCGCGCGGGATTCGAGGGCCTTGTCGACCTCACGAGAGAGTCACTGAAGAGCGTCGACGGGCAGCAATTGTTTATCGAAGTGCGCGATGAAAATGGCGCCAAGATTTTGCGGCTGAGCCTCTCGCTTCGGGTAAAATCGAACGTATAAATTTGCACTCTACGCGCAGCGTTAGGCGAGCGGACTGGGACTGCAAACATCCACTGGCGTGTCGTGTCTCAAAACCAGGGCCACTTTTGAGCGACATGCATTAACCCATAGATTGTGCCTCGATTTGTGTACAGGACGGGGAACCATCAAAGAGCCGCCGAGTTCGTCCAACGGACAAGCTCGGAATCTAACATGGAAGAAATCGGCAAGGCACAACAAAAGGTCATAGCCCGCCTCATACGGGAGTGGATTTCATCGGACGCCAATCGTCGCCAGCTTCGCCAGTTGCTGGATCTGCCGACAGACGCGGACATGCCCAGCGAGCATCGATCATTGCTTGACGAACTCGACCGAAAGCTCAACCAATGAGCGCCTCTGCTTTCGGGAGGGCTTCCGAGTGTATGCGAGCCGGTGGCGAGGGAAAGGAGCTGAGGTCGACATCTGGTTGAGGCCGCCGACATTTGACCCAAGCAGACGCGAACGCTTTACGCCGGACGGCGCCGATCGGCCGAAGAAAGAATGTTCGGTGGTTTCGTGGAGCCGGGGTCCGATTCCTAGAGGTGAGTTTCTGCACCTTGCTGCGCGTTTAAAAGTTGAGAAACGGCAGTTATGATCTGCGGCAGAAAAAAGGGCTTGGTGATCATTATGCTGTTGGGCACACCTTCCGCTCCCCAGTGTACCGCGCTGTCGCCACTGATATAGACAACCGGGATGGTCGAGTTGGACCTTCGCAAGTGCCGAGCGACCTCCCACCCCGACTGTCCTGCTCCCAGACGGATGTCCGTGAGCACGGCCTTGAACTTGGTCGGATCGGGGTCGAAAGCCGCCAGCGCCTCGGCGGCACTCCGAGTGCCGACGACCTGGAAGCCGGCCTCCTCCAAAGCTGACTCGAGGTCGAGCAGGATCATTGTCTCATCTTCGACGATCAGAACAGCACCTTCGCTCATCCGGAATCTCCCCAAGCCGCCACCGCTAATACGAGTTCGGCGTCAACTTGGTTCCATCTGACGCGCAGCAGCCTGTTGGTATCGAAGCTCTACGCTGCCTCGATTGCGCGGCGGACTTGTGACGTCGGGAAGCCACCCTGGAAAAGGCCGACACCGGCTTAGCTGCTTCGACAGCCTTGGACAATGAGGCTGAATTACAGGTTGTAGCCGACGCTTAACCGTTGCCAACGAGGTCGCTTTAATCAAGCGTTCTCCTGATCTCCAGAAGCTTGCTGGATCTGCGTCATCACCTTTTGGGGATCCACATTCTCGGCGAGTTCCGGCAGCTCTTTGTCGGCCGGGGTCGAGATATTCAGACGCGCCGTCAAGGCAGCCACCATCTCGATCAGCCGCGTGGTTTCATGTTCGTTCAGAAGGCTGATCTGCAAATCCAGTTCGGCTCGCCGCTCGCTGTGTGCGGCCATTCTGTTCTGATTGATCAGCACAAAGGTAGACAGGAAGATTGCCTCAACCGAGGCGACCATGGCCAGGATCACGAAAGTCGGGTCCCAAGCTGGGACGGCTGGTATCGCGCCAAGGTTCGCGAGGACCCAGACGACAAGAATTGCAAGGTGCAGATAGACGAAAGTCATGCTTCCCGCGAAGCGCGAAACGGCGCCGGCGACCCACGCTTGAACGCCTTGGTGCTCCTCTTGCTGTCGCCTGTGCTCCACCAGGGCCTGTATGTTCTGGTGGAGCACCGACTGCATGTCGGCTGGACGCTGGTCGCTCATTTGAAAGCCCCGTTTGGAGATCATTCCGTGCAAGCGGCGTCGCTTATCGCCGGTGGCTCCCGCGAGGCCGGATCTGCCTTGAACTCGTCGGCACACGACTTGGGTCGCTGCCCACGGCCCGCTTGGAACAAGGCGTGCCGTCCTGCAATAGTGTGCACCATGCCGACCACTGCTTGGGGGGCGCTCTGATGAACCATGTGGCCGGCGCCCGGAACCACCTCAAGGAGAGACCCACCGACTTCCGAGTGCAAGCGTCGTGCATCGCGTTGCGCGTCGAACAACCGATCCCCGGATCCCGCCATGATGCCGGTGGGCACGGCAATGTCCCTATAGTTGGCCTTTCCCAACAGGGACGCGACCAGCATCGATGCTGTCTCCAGAGAAACCGCCCGCAGTTGGGAAGGGCGGCTGGCGACATCTTTGGCGAGTGCGGCGAACTCGCTGGCGACGATGGCGGGTTTAAAGATCTTCTCCATTGCCCAATGCCAAGCAAGCCTTACAAGCGGCGGCAGCAAGGTGTGACGAAACGCGGTGCCGATCACAGGCAGTGCAGGGAGTGCGGCCAGTGCAAGATCCAGCCGCGGTGGCGGATAGTAATAGCCCGAGACCAGCACGATGCCGACGACCGATTGAGAATGCCTGCGCGCCAATTCGAGGGCGATCCAAGCTCCCCAGGAATGTCCAAGCACGAGGTATTTCTCTATACCCAGCCCGCAGGCCGCGGCATGTATAAGGTCGGCTTGGTCGCGAGCGGACCAACGCCGGCCGCGCGGCCGTGAGCTTCGCCCAAAACCGGGACGATCAAATGCAAGCACCCGGTAGGTCTTTGCCGCCTCATCGAAGATGCCGCTCGACTTGAAATCCTCCGCCATGGATCCATTGCCATGCAGGAGAAGCAGCGGCATGCCGGTTCCGGCTTCGATAAAATGCAGGCGCACACCATAGATCTCCATCACACGTCCGCACGCCCGGCCGGCAATCGCACGTTTGGCGCGGATAGCGTTGTATGCCGCCAGCGCCGCCAACGAGGCCGCGAGCAACCCGGTCGCGAGTTTCGGTCCATCTCTGTCGAACGCCATGCACGTGCCTGTTGGAAACCATCTGCCGACCCCAACTCTCGGGGCGAAAGCTTGTTCCGCCAGACAAGACAACGCTGTACAACCGGCTCAAGCGGCTAAAGTAGGCCTTCTCCATGGAGTTGGGACCGTTAAGCCTGGGCAGCGCTGCTGCCTCCCATTTTCCAATCACCCTGCCAACGTGCGCGCACGGCAATCATCAGCATGGCCGCTTCCGTCATCCCGGTCTGGAAAAGTCTGACCAGCTCTCTCGCGATGGATTCTGCCGCGGTAGTGTCCGACGAAATCTCAAATTCCTGACACAGCGCGTCGAAGACCGACCGAAGCGTTTTCAGGTCGTCTGGATAGAGAGCGTCCGTATTCGTAAGAATGGGTCGGTCAAGCATCAAACGTCTCCAAACGAGTGAAGTGCGGTTCGGGCACCCAGCCAGCGGGACCTCGTCAAGTGCCGCTGGTTTCCCCTTTATCCGCCACAGCGCGCCAAGCTGTCATTAACCTATGACCGGTGCGGCGTGTTCGGCTGACCGGCCCGCCAAAGAAACTGCCGTCCTGCGGGGAACTCTTGGCCGCAGACTGCATTTAAGTCCGGGCAAAACGGGGGCGAAATGGGGGCCACTTCAAGCAATCCGCGATCTGAACTGCAGCGCTTCGAGCTTTTGGCAGCGCTGGGCGACCGTATTCGCGAGATTACGGATCCCGCAGAACTGGCCTACGCAGCCGCGGAACTGCTGGGGAACCATTTTGGCATCAGCCGAGCCGGATACGGCACGATCGATCTAGAGAAAGAAACGATCACCATTGACAGGGATTGGAACGCGCCAGGCATCAAAAGCCTGGCTGGGACGCTGAATTTCAGGAACTACGGCTCGTATATCGAGGATTTGAAGCGAGGCGAAACCGTTGTCTTTGAAAACGCCGAGACAGATCCGCGAACCAGCAGCCATGCGGAGGCACTCAAAGCCATCAGCGCCCAATCCGTCATCAACATGCCCGTTACCGAGCATGGCGGGCTGGTGGCGCTGTTATACCTGAACCACTCCGCGCCCAGACGCTGGGCGACGGAGGAAGTAGCCCTCATTTCGGCAGTCGCGGACCGGACGCGTACGGCGATAGAACGCCTTCGCGCCGAACTGGCCCTGCGTGAGAACGCCGAACGCCTTGCTTTTCTCGACCGCCTCGGCAGGGAGATAGCCCTCGCGGCCGACGCCGATGCTGTCATGCAGATCACCACTCGGCTCCTCGGCGAACATCTTGGCGTCTCGATTTGCGCCTATGCCGACATGGAGCAGGACCAAGACCATTTCACCATCCGCGGCGATTGGAGCGCACCTGGCTCGCCCAGCATCAGGGGATATTACAGTCTTGCCGATTTCGGTCGCCTGGCTGTCACCAACCTCAGCGCCAACAAGCCGCTTATCATCAACAACAACCTTGAGGAAATTGCTCCCGAGGAAGCGAAGACCTTTCAGGATATCGGGATAACGGCAACTATCTGTATGCCTTTGGTCAAACAAAGTCGACTGACTGCCCTGATGGCCATCCACGACAAGCAGCGCCGCGTCTGGTCGCAACGCGAACTGTCCTTGCTGACCGAGGTGACGGAGCGGTCCTGGGCTCACATCGAGCGCGTTCGCTCGGAACAGGCGGCACGGGCCAGCGAGGAGAGGCTGAGGCTTGCCACCGACGCGGCCGCTATTGGCACCTGGGATTACGATCCCATCAGCGGAGTGCTGCGTTGGGACGACCGGTGCAAAGCCCTTTTTGGTTTGCCGCCGGACGCGGAGGTGACATATGAAAGCGCCTTCCTGGCGGGCCTCCACCCGGAAGATCGCGCACGGGCCGACGAGGCCGTACGCCAGTCGCTCGCGCCGGGCACCCCCTCCCGCTACGACATCGAATACCGGACGATCGGCCTTCGGGATGGCAAGGAGCGCTGGATTGCCGCAACGGGGGAAGCGCTTTTCCAGTCCGGCCGTGCGATCCGCTTCATCGGCACCGTGGTTGATGTCACCGCGCGAAAGCGGGTGGAGCATCAGCTTCAGTTGATGAACGCTACTGCGGCAGCCGTGGCGGCCGAGCTTGACGTGGAGCGAATTGTCCAGACGGTAACCGATGCCGGCGTCGTGCTGTCGGGCGCACAATTTGGAGCTTTCTTCTACAATGTGATCGACGACAAGGGCGACAGCTATGTGCTCTACGCCCTTTCGGGGGCACCTCGTTCTGCTTTCGAAAACTTTCCCATGCCGCGCAACACCGCGGTGTTCGAGCCCACTTTCCGCGGCACAAGCGTGGTGCGTTCCGACGATATCCTCACCGATCCGCGTTACGGAAAGAACTGGCCCCGCAAGGGAATGCCGGAGGGCCATCTGCCGGTGCGTTCCTATCTCGCCGTGCCGGTCGTCTCGCGTTCGGGCGAGGTCCTGGGCGGCCTCTTCCTTGGTCATTCAGAGACCGGCGTGTTCGCCGAACAGCAAGAAGCGGCCTTGCTGGGGCTTGCCGGCCATGCCGCGACGGCCATCGACAACTCCCGGCTGTTCAAGGCGCTGCAGACACTCAACGGCACGCTCGAACAACGTGTCAAAGATGAAGTTGCGGAACGCGCCAGAGCAGAAGAGCACCTGCGCCAAGCCCAGAAGATGGAAGCTGTCGGACAGCTCACCGGTGGCATCGCGCACGACTTCAACAATATGCTGGCCGTCATCATCGGCGGCCTGAACCTTGTGCAGCGCAAGCTCAGAAACGGCGATACCAACGTCCACCAATTCGTAACCGGCGCGATCGATGGAGCACAACGTGCCGCAGAACTTACCAGGCGACTGCTCGCCTTTTCCCGCCAGCAACCACTGGCGCCGAAGCGGCTGAATCCAAATCGCCTCGTCTCCGGTATGAGCGAATTGCTGAACCGGACGCTTGGCGAGACCATCCAGATCGAGACCGTGCTCGCCGCGGGCCTATGGCATGTCGAGGCCGACGCAGGGCAATTGGAAAGCGCGCTGCTCAACCTTTGCGTCAACGCAAGGGATGCCATGCCTGCTGGCGGCAAGCTGACGATCGAGACATCAAACGCCCACGTCGACGATCGCTATGCCAGGGAGAACGCGATCCCCTCCGGCCAGTATGTGATGATAGCGGTCACCGATACAGGAACGGGCATGACTGCTGATGTTGTCGCAAGAGCCTTCGATCCGTTCTTCACCACCAAGGGGGTCGGCAAAGGCACCGGGCTGGGACTCAGCCAAGTCTATGGGTTTGTTCGCCAGTCCGGCGGCAGTGTGAAGATCTATTCCGAGCAGGGCATCGGAACCACCTTGAAAATATATTTGCCGCGCTCGCACCATGGCGTGCTCGACAGCCAAATCGACGTCGTGGCAGGCGAGCACCCCGGCTGTGCAGACGAGATCATCATGGTTGTCGAGGATGAAGATCGCGTCCGGCTGATGGCCGCGGAAGCGCTGCGGGAACTGGGCTACTCCGTGCTGGAAATGCAAGGTCCACGCGAAGCGCTGGTGGCCGTCGAAAGCGGGCAAGTGCCGTCGCTTCTGTTCACCGACGTGGTGATGCCGGAGATGTCGGGCCGGGAGCTGGTGGGTCAGGTCAAGACAATGCACCCGTCGCTAAAAGTGCTCTACACCACCGGCTACACACGAAATGCGATTGTCCACAACGGCACGCTCGATTTCGGAACCGAACTTTTGACCAAGCCCTACACGATCGACGAATTGGCAGAGAAAGTCCGGAAGGTGCTGGATCGAAAGTGAACGGGCAACAGCCCGCGACGCTCGCCGTGTGACCGAACCCGGCGTTTGCCGCGTAAGGTGTGCGGCGAAACGGGCCGAAGGTGTCGACACCGACATCGTATTAATATGGCCCGGCTTCACTTTTCCGAGCCAATATCCCTCCAGATTTTGTCTACCTCTTGCCCATCCGCGGCCTTGCTCATTGCCGTGATGGCGCAGCACGATCGAAATCTCGTTGCCGCCGGTCACCGGTCGGAGAAATAAATGCCGCCTCTGGCTCCCTGCGATGCTCAACACTGAAGTTACCGTAAAAATGCTCGCTGGCCGATGGCCGGATGGAACAATCAACTTGCCGGGATGTTCGGATGGTCTAACCGGAGAGATGTCCATGTTCATGCACAACAAGCGCCTGCAATACACCGTTCGCGTCTCGGAGCCGAATCCTCGCCTGGCCTGCATGATCATGGAACAGTTCGGCGGCGCCGATGGCGAGCTTGCAGCGGCCATGCGCTATTTCACGCAAGGGCTTGGCGAGGACGATCTTGGCCGTCGCGACATGTTGCTCGATATTGCGACCGAAGAACTCAGCCATCTCGAAGTGGTGGGATCAATCGTCACCATGCTCAACAAGGGGCTCAAGGCACAGCTGGCCGAGGGCCAAATGAAGGAAGCCGACCTTTACCTGATGATCGGCGCCAGCGGCACAACAGCCAAGGAATCAATTCTGTTCGGCGGCGCTCCCGCGCTGTGCGACTCAGCCGGCGTTCCCTGGACCGCGGCCTATGTCGACTCGCGCGGTGAACCTACGGTGGATTTGCGGTCGAATATCGCCGCCGAAGCCCGCGCCAAGATCGTTTACGAACGCCTCATCAACATCACCGACGACCCGGGAATCAAGGACGCGCTCGGCTTCCTGATGACCCGCGAGATCGCGCACCAGAAGTCGTTTGAGAAAGCACTCTACGCGATCGAAAACAATTTCCCTTCCGGCAAGCTCCCAGGCGTAGAGAAGTACGCCAGCATGTATGTCAACACCTCTCAAGGCGACGGCGATGTCGCTGGCCCATGGAATTCCGGCGAAGAGTGGGATCGGATCGATGACCTTGAAGAGGTGATGCCCGTCGACGGCGGAGACGGCCTGGCAACTGTCAAGCTGGGGGCCAAAGACATGAAGGTGGTGGCCAGGATGGCCGACCGTACGCTTTCCGATCCGGCTTCCGATCCGACAACAGGTGCTGATCTAGGAGCAGGCCCGGGAGCTGGCCGTACCAAGAACGCCGATTTCGGCGGCGCGGCAAGCATTCAGGAGGCCCCGGCCGTGGCAGAGGCTGCCGTCAAACGCGCACGTAGGCGTTAGCACAGAGCCGACGCGGGCATCTATGTTCCGCGATGCGGCCGGAAGCTAAGACCGACGAAGGCAGGGCATCCGACCAGCAACGGACTGGCCGGAGCGCTCGCATCGACATCTGTGCTGAATGTGGGTGAAGCAACCATGGCCACCGCCGCACCACGACCAGATTCGGAGCGTGCGGGCCAGCCGGATAAGGTCCGTCCCGACGGTTGCGAGAACCGGTGCATCGTGACAATCGGAGCATCGGCCGGCGGCGTCGACGCGCTGAAGAGACTTGTCCGCGATCTTTCGCCGGACATCCCGGCGGCTCTCCTCGTCGTACAGCACGTTGGTCCCACGAGTTACCTCGGCGACATTCTCGGTCGCGCTGCCAACATGCCCGTTGCAAATGCCTCCAACGGCATGAAGGTTAAAAACGGGCACATCTTCGTTGCACCGCCGGGAGCTCACCTTCTGTTACACGACGATCATATGCTGCTGCGGCGCGGGCCGCGCGAGAACCTGGCGCGCCCCGCCATCGACCCCCTGTTTCGGTCGGCCGCCTGCAGCTTTGGCGGCAGCGTGATCGGCGTCGTGCTCACAGGCAGCCTCTCCGACGGCACCGCCGGCCTGCACGCAATCAAGATGTGCGGAGGCGTCAGCGTAGTCCAGGACCCCGGCGACGCTGCAGTACCCGACATGCCGCTGAGCGCCTTGCAGAATGTGGAAATCGACCATTGCGTCCCTCTGTCCGAAATGGCTGGCCTGTTGCACAGGCTTGCTTCCGAAATCGCAGGACCGACACCAGAAATCCCGTCCGGCATCCGCCTTGAGGCAGCGATTGCAGCTCAGGAGCACAGCACAATGGAATTGACCGAAGGCCAGCTTGGCGCCCCCTCGACATTTGTCTGCCCCGAATGTCATGGCCCCCTATGGGAGATCGAAGACGGGCCGATTACCCGTTACCGCTGCCACACCGGACATGCGTTCGGAGCGGACGTTTTAATGCAGGCCCAGGCTGACGATGCGGAACAGGCTCTTTGGAGCCTTTTAAGAGCGCACCAGCAGCGGGCTGAGTTGGCGAAACGTACGGCAAAACGCGAAGCCGCGCGGGAAAGACACAGCCTGGCCAGCCAAATGGCTGCGCGGGCCGCGGAGTACGAAGCCGACGCGAAACTTATTGAAGAGATCATCCATCGTCGAACGCCGTGACAAGGCAACAGCGTTTGTCAGGGCGGGTGCGTCTGCGCCATCCCGATCGCATTTTTCCTGGATCAGCCGCGTTGCCTCACCGCTTGGCCTGTGGCCACGGGTATCCAGGTCCCATGCTTTGATTGAACACCTGCACCCAAATCCAACTGCACGAATTTTATGCAAAGCAGGAACATAGAAGCATTACGCGAGTTAGGCACTGACCCATTGGACGTATCCTCGCATTCTGCGGTCTGCCTGGGTGGTCCTTGTTTTGTAAACGAATGCCAGGACAATGTATCGCTCGCAGCTTTTCGTACCTCTTTTTGGCCTGCTGTTGCTGATGGGTGGCCTGTTCCACGGGCACGAGGCCATGGCGCAGGAACCCTGTCCGGCCGACCACGACAAGCTGCTTGCAGCCCTCAAAGCCAACGTGAAGGCAAGCGGCGGACCAGCCAATGGCGGCTTTGAGACCAACGAATGGGCAGCCATCGTTGCCCGTGACGGCACTGTCTGCGCGATTGCGTTCAGCGGCCCCACCCCCGACTCGCAATGGCCGGGAAGTCGGCTCATAGCAGCGGAGAAAGCCAACACGGCCAACGGTCTCAGCCTGGCTCAGATGGCCCTCTCGACGGCCAATCTCTATGCGGGGGTGCAGCCGGGCGGGCCGCTATTTGGCCTGCAGGAGACCAATCCCGTCAACCAGGCCGCGGCCTATACGGGCGATCCCAAAACGTTCGGAAGCGCCGGCGACCCGCTCGTCGGCAAGCCGATCGGAGGCGTCGTGGTGTTTGGCGGCGGACTTGCCCTCTACGACGGCAAGAGCATTGTCGGCGGCCTCGGCGTTTCAGGCGATTCCTCATGCGCCGATCACAATGTCGCCTGGCGTATCCGCGCGGCGCTCGGCTTCGACAAGGTCCCGGCAGGCGTCAATCCAAATCGCAAGGATGCCATTGTCTACGATCTGGACCCCGGCGGCAAAAGCGCTTCGGGCTGGGGCCATCCGCTTTGTGCCGGAACGGAGGCCGACATCGCCGCCGAACTCGGCGCCGGCGTGGGAGGCTCGATCAATAAATGAAAGCTATGCCGCAGTTGGCATTAACGCGCGTTGACGTAGAACGACGTACCCGCAAATTGGCAGCCGGGAATTCCTTTGGCGCTATCCTTCTGGTGACGCTGCTCGCCTGCCTGCTGCTTCTGGGCGCTGCGTCCGAGCCTCCTAAAACACCAGCGATCGTACCGCCAGCCGCAGCTTCGCCACCCGATGACGGGCAATGGACGATGCCGGCCAAGAACTACGCGTCGACGCGCTTCAGCGAACTCTCCGAGATCAATGAAGGCAACGTCAAGAACCTGCAGGTCGCGTTCACGTTCTCGACAGGCGTGAACAAGGGCCAGGAAGCAGCGCCGCTGGTCGTCGGCAACACCATGTATATCGTGACGCCCTTTCCCAACTTCGTCTATGCGCTCGATCTCTCCAAGCCCGGCGCCCCGATGAAGTGGAAGTATGAACCCAATCCCGAGCCGGCGGCACAGGGAGTGGCCTGCTGCGACGTCGTCAACCGCGGGGTGACATTCGCCGACGGGCGCATCTTTTTCAATACGCTGGACGGCCACACGATTGCCCTTGATGCGAACACGGGCAAGCCGATCTGGAACACTCATGTCGGCAACATCAACATCGGCGAGACCATCACCATGGCGCCGCTTGTGGTGAAGGGCAAAGTGCTGGTCGGCAATTCCGGCGGCGAGATGGGCGTTCGCGGCTGGGTAAAGGCGCTCGACGCCGGCGACGGTCATGTCGTCTGGATCGCCTATAGCACCGGGCCGGACAAGGACGTGCTGATCGGACCGGACTTCAAGCCGCACTACGACATGGACAAAGGCAAGGATCTTGGCGTCACGACATGGCCGCCGGAAGCCTGGAAGATCGGCGGCGGCAACATGTGGGGCTGGATTTCCTATGATCCCGATCTGAACCTGATCTTCCACGGCACCGGCAATCCCGGACCATGGAATCCGGATTTGCGGCCGGGCGACAACAAGTGGACGTCTGGCATTTTCGCGCGCGATCCCGACACCGGCGCGGCGAAATGGTTTTATCAATGGAGCCCGCATGACCTCCACGATTATGACGGCATCAACGAGCAGATCCTGCTCGACATGACCTGGCAGGGCAAGCCGCGCAAGGTGCTGATCCGGCCGGAGCGCAACGGCTATCTCTACATCCTCGACCGGACCACCGGCGAGGTGCTGTCGGCAAAACCCTTTGGTCCGGTCAACTCCAGCAAAGGTGTGGATCTGAAAACCGGCCGGCTGATCGTAAATCCGGACAAGAAGACCGGCACCGGCAAGGTCGTTCGCGATATCTGTCCGACGGCGTCGGGCCTCAAGGACTGGCAGCCTTCCGCGTTCTCGCCGAAGACCGGCCTGCTCTACATCCCGCACAACAATCTGTGCATGGATGAAGAAGGCGTCGAGGTGAACTACATCGCCGGCACGCCCTATGTGGGCATGAATGTCCGCATGATACCAGGGCCTGGCGGTAATCGCGGCGCCTTCACCGCCTGGGACATCGCCGCGGAGAAACCCGCATGGAGCCTCAAGGAGAATTTCCCGGTGTGGAGCGGCGCGGTAGTGACCGCCGGCGACGTTGTCTTCTATGGCACGATGGAAGGCTGGTTCAAGGCGGTCAGCGCCAAGACCGGAGACCTGCTTTGGCAGTTCAAGACCTCGTCCGGGATCATCGGCCAGCCCATCACCTATCGCGGTCCCGACGGGCACCAATATGTCGCCATCCTCTCAGGCGTCGGTGGCTGGGCCGGCGCCATTGTATCGGGCGATCTTGACCCGCGTGACGCCACCGCCGCGCTCGGTTTCGTCAATGCCATGAAGGATCTGAAGAACGCGACAACCTCGGGAGGCACGCTTTATGTGTTCCGGCTGCCTTGATGGATTGTACTTGACCGTAGGTCCGGCGCGAAAGGCGTGTCAACGGCTGGTGATCGGCATGGCCGCCATCGCCTTCGTGTTCTTGACGGCCACAGCCGACGCACGTGAGTTGAGGGTCTGTGCCGATCCGAACAACATGCCGTTCTCCAACGCGGCAGGTCAGGGCTTCGAGAACAGGATCGCCGAAATCGTTGCGTCCGATCTCGGCGCCAAGCTGACCTATACCTGGTGGGCGCAGCGTCGCGGCTTCATCCGCAACACGCTGAAGGCGGGCCTGTGCGATCTCGTGCCGGGCACGCCGAGCAACCTCGAAATGCTGCGCACCACCACGCCCTACTACCGATCGTCCTATGTCTTCGTCACCCGCAGGGACGGCCCCGACGTAGCATCGTTCAATGATCCGCGGCTGCGCGACATGCGGATCGGTGTTCAGCTCATCGGCGACGATGGCGCCAATTCGCCTCCGGTCCAGGCGCTTGGCCGCCGCGGTATCGTCGGGCACCTCGTTGGCTATCCGGTCTATGGCGATTATTCCGCCCCCAACCCGCCGGCGCGCATCGTCGAAGCGGTGGCGAGTGGCGAGATCGACCTTGCCGTGGTCTGGGGCCCCCTCGCCGGCTACTTCGCCGCCAGGCAGAAGGTGCCGCTCCGCATCACGCCGGTTGCGCCCCGCATCGACGGACCGCAACTGCCGATGATCTACGACATCTCGATGGGCGTCCGCCGCGAAGACGATGCGCTGCGCGGCGATGTCAATGGCGCCCTGTCCAGGCACAAGGTCGAGATAGATGCCTTGCTGTCACAGTATGGCGTGCCGCGCCTCGATGCCCCGGGGAGCCCGGTCCGATGAGAGCCGTTGTGGCCATGCTCCTGTTTCCAGTCCTGGCGCTCGCTGCCTGCCAGCGCGAGGAACGTGACACGCGCCCGCAATCGGCGCTCGGATCGGGCGAGCAGCCGACGCCTGTGACCACGCTGGAGCCCGGCGGACAGCGGCCCCCCGCCAGCGACAACAAGGCGGCGAGCTTCGAGGCCAACGCCTTCCACATGAGCGAAGGGAAACGGCTTTTCGGCTGGTTCAACTGTTCGGGATGCCACGCCAATGGCGGCGGCGGCATGGGGCCGGCCCTGATGGACCAGAAGTGGCTCTATGGCAGCTCGATCGAAAGCATCCATGCCACGATCCGCGACGGTCGGCCAAACGGCATGCCGAGCTTCCGCGACAAAATTCCCGACGACCAGATCTGGGAGCTTGCGGCTTTCGTGCGCTCGCTGAGCGGCAACGCGCCGTCTTCCGCCGCGCCGCAACGCAATGACGACATGATGGCGCATCCTTCGGAAAACCGCATGCCCGACGCGGCCACGCTGGGGAAGTCGCCGTGAAACGTCTCGTCTCGATGGCGTTCGCCACCGCCGGGGCTCTGTTGCTCCAGGGATGCGCGGGCTGGCAATCCGCCCTCGACCCGAAAGGTCCCGCGGCGAGCGAACTGGCGTGGCTGATCTGGTTCTTCACCGCGCTCTGCGCCGTGGTGTGGGTGCTGGTGATGATCGCCCTCGTCGTGCCCTTGATGATGCGGTCGCGCGCGCAGGCGGAGCCGCTCGCGATCGAGGCCGGCGCCGACGACCGGAAGCTGCGCGCGGTGATGACCGCCGTCGGGTTGACCGCCATTGTCCTGATCGGACTGACCTTGCTGAGCTTCTTCGCCAACAGGACGCTCGCCGCGATCGGCTCGGATGCCGCACTGACCATTCGGGTCACCGGCCATCAATGGTGGTGGGAGGTGCGCTATGAGGATGCCACGCCAAGCCGCATCCTGACCACGGCGAACGAGATCCATATCCCAGCCGGGGAGCCGGTGCGGCTTCTTCTGACCTCGACCGACGTCATCCATTCCTTCTGGATCCCGAGCCTTTCGGGCAAGCTCGACCTCATTCCCGGCCACATGAACGTGCTCGACCTCAAGGCAGACAAGCCTGGTGTTTACCGAGGTCAATGCGCCGAGTTCTGCGGGGCGCAGCACGCAAACATGGGCACCTTCATCATCGCCGAGCCGCGTGCGAAGTTCGACGCCTGGTGGAACGACCAGTTGCAGCCGGCCGCTACTCCGACGGGGGACGAAGCCAAGGCCGGCCAGGATCTGTTTCTGAAGCGCCCTTGCGTGATGTGTCACAGAATAGGCGGCACGCCTGCCGGAGGAACGGTCGCCCCTGACCTCACCCATATAGCCAGCCGGCAGACGCTTGCCGCCGGGACATTGACAATGAGCCGCGGCAATCTCGCCGCCTGGATAGCCGACCCACAGGGCATCAAGCCCGGATCCCACATGCCGGTGGTGGAGCTCAGCGGCGACGAACTCAACGCCATGGTCGCCTACCTCGAGGCGCTTAAATGAGCAGCGCGGACCTCACAAGCGAACGCGACCTGCCGCCGGTGCGTGAAACCTCTACCGCGGGCGACGTCGCACCCGAGCATGACGGACCGCGCGACACCGGCATGGACGATGCCAGCCTGGATCGCTGGCTGGCGCGGACATGGCGCACGCCCCCCGGCATCATCGGCGCGCTGTCGAGCGTCGACCACAAGGTCGTCGCACGGCGCTATCTGATCACCGCCTTCGTGTTTCTGTGCCTGGGCGGGCTCAACGCTGTCGCCATGCGCATCCAGCTCTCAGGGCCGCAGCGCGGTCTGATCGGCCCGGACCTCTACAACCAGCTGTTCACGATGCATGGTGTGACCATGATGTTCCTGTTCGCCGTGCCCATCGTGCAGGCGACAGGCATCTATCTCGTCCCGCTGATGGTCGGCAGCCGCAACATCGCCTTTCCCCGCCTGAACGCGTTCAGCTACTGGATCTATGTTTCGGGCGGCATATTCGCCTGGGTGTCTTTCGCGCTCAACATGGCGCCCGACGTCGGCTGGTTTGCTTATGTGCCGCTGTCAGGCCCCGAATTCGCGCCGGGCAAGCGGGCCGACGTCTGGGCCCAGATGATCACTTATACAGAAGTTTCCTCACTCGCCGTCGCGGTGGCAACCATCGTCACCGTGTTCAAGCAGCGAGCCCCCGGCATGTCGCTGGACAGGATTCCGCTCTACGTCTGGGCAATGCTGGTTACCTCCTTCGTCGTCGTCTTCGCCATGCCCGCGGTGATGATCACCTCGACCTTCCTGATCCTCGACCGGCTGGTCGGCACACATATCTTCAACCCCGCCGAGGGCGGCGACGCACTGCTCTTCCAGCATCTGTTCTGGTTCTTTGGCCATCCCGAGGTCTACATCATCTTCCTGCCGGCGACGGGCATGGTCTCCGCGATCATCCCGGTCTTCGCCCGGCGTCCCGTGTTCGGGCATCTCGGGCTGGTCTTGTCGCTGATCGCCGTCGGTTTCCTTTCGTTCGGCCTCTGGGTCCATCACATGTTCGCGACGGGGCTACCCAAGCTCGGCGCCAGCTTCTTCACCGCGTCGAGCATGCTGATCGCCATCCCCAATGGCGTTCAGATCTTCTGCTGGCTGGCGACCTTGTGGGACGGCAGGCCGGTGATCCGCACGCCGCTGCTGTTCGTGTTCGGCTTCTTTTTCATCTTCGTCATCGGCGGCCTCACCGGCGTGATGCTCGCTTCGGTGCCGCTGGACCTCCAGGTGCACGACACCTATTTCGTCGTCGCCCATTTCCATTACGTGCTGATCGGCGGTTCGGTCTTCCCGCTGCTGGGCGCCGCCTATTTCTGGTTCCCCAAGATCAGCGGCCGCATGATGAGCGAGCGTCTCGGGCGCTGGCATTTCTGGCTGGCTTTCATCGGCTTCAACGCAGCTTTTTTCCCAATGCATCTCGTCGGGCTCTGGGGCATGCCACGAAGGGTCTACACCTATCCGGCCGAGCTTGGCTGGGGCAACATCAACCTGTTCATCAGCGCCGGCGCGGTGCTCTTTTTCCTCAGCTTCGTACTGTTCACGTTCAATCTTATACACGGCGCGTTGAAGGGCGCACTGGCCGGAAACAATCCCTGGGATGCCGGTACGCTCGAATGGGCGACGTCTTCGCCGCCGCCAAGCTATAATTTCGCGCGGATACCGATTGTCACACACGTCGAGCCGCTCTGGGCCGAACGGGAGGCGCCGCCTGTGGCGACCGGACTCCGCGTCGATGTCCGTGAGCTGTTGATCTCAACCGTGGCGGAAGCCCACCCCGACATTCGCGAGAAATCGGCGACACCGTCGATCTGGCCGCTGCTGGCGGCAATCGCCGTCGGCGGTACGTTTGTCTATTCGATCTTCACGCCCTGGGCGATCGTCTGGGGCGCCGCGCCGATCGCCATCACCTTGATCGGCTGGTTCTGGCCCAAGGACGACCCGGAGGATGAGGGATGAGTGAGCGTCCCAGCTTGGATCTTTCGGACCTCCCGACCTTTAGACATGGTCCGCGCAGCCCGACCTGGTGGGGAACGCTCGGCTTCATGGCACTGGAGGGGATGGGCTTCGCGCTGGCCGCGGGCGCTTATCTCTATCTCGCGACCTTGTGGCCCAATTGGCGTCTAAGCGCCCCGGAACCCAACCATTGGCCCGGAACGATCGTCACCATCCTGTTTATCATCAGCGTGGTGCCGAACCACATGCTCCACGGCTATGCCAAGCAATGCGCGATCGTGCCGGTGCGGATCGGGCTGGTGGTGATGTCGCTGCTCGGTCTGGCCCCGCTTGTCGTGCGCTGGTTCGAATTCCCGGCGCTGAACATCTACTGGGACACGAACGCCTATGGTTCGATGCTCTGGGTGCTGCTCGGGCTGCACACCACACACCTGATCACCGATGTCGGCGACACCATCGTTTTGACGGTGCTGATGTTCACACGCCATGGCTATAGCGGCCGGCGCTTCGGCGATGTCGGCGACAATGTCTTCTATTGGGATTTCGTGGTGCTGACCTGGATCCCGATCTATCTGCTCATCTACTGGATGCCGAGGCTAGGCTGATGCGTGCGTTGAAAAAGGGAACGTCCTGGGGTGGTCTTCTGTCGGGGCCGATGGCTTGGGCAATCTCGACGCAGCTGAACTACGCACTCGTACCATGGCAGTGCAACCGCCAGGTGCCGGTGGTGCTTCCCGTGGCACTGGTGCTCGCCGCGCTTTCGCTGCTCGGCGGTGCCTTGTCATGGCGGGCGAAGCGGCAGGGCGGCGCCGCCTTCAAGCCTGAGCGCACGCGCAGCACCGAGCAGTTCGTCGCCGATCTCGGCATGCTTGCGGCATTGCTGTTTGCCCTCGTCATCATCATGCAAGGCAGCGCGGCTCTCATTCTCGACGAGTGCCTGCGATGAGCTTCGACGCGTTCTTCTCGACCTCGATCTGCTACGGCGCCGGCGCGCCCGAGGCCGGATGGACGCTCGCATTTCCCATCACGTTTCCGCTGGCCGCGATTGCCTTCCTTTATGCCATCGGAGCGACTCGGTTGTGGCGCCGCAGCAGCCGAGGCCGTCCCGAGCGGATGCGGCAGGCGTTGTTTTTCGCCGCGGGTTGGGGCGCGCTGACGGCAGCACTGGTCAGCCCCATCCATGCGCTCGGCGAGCGGGTGTTTGCCGCCCATATGATCGAGCATGAACTGCTGATGGCGGTCGCGGCGCCCCTCCTTGTCGCCGCTTGCCCAGGGGCGGTCCTGCTCTGGTCCTTGCCGGCCTCACTTCGCCGCGGAACGGGCAAGCTCACGCGCGCAAAGACGCTGCAATCGGTTTGGGCCCTGGTGATCCGCCCCCTCAACGCGACGATCATTCACGGCGTCGCCATCTGGATCTGGCACATTCCGGCGTTGTTCCAGGCAGCGCTCCAGCAGGGCTTTCTTCATTATGCCCAGCATGCGAGCTTCCTCGCCACAGCCTTGCTGTTCTGGTGGGCGCTCCTACCGCGCCCCGGTCGGCAGCAGACCTCTGGCAGCTCCGTCATGCATCTTTTCTTCACCTCGCTTCATACCGGCCTGCTCGGTGTCCTGCTGCTGATGTCGCCCAAACTCTGGTATCCGGAGAATGGCGCCGGCGCGGCATTGTGGGGACTGACCGCGATCGAGGACCAGCAGCTCGCCGGATTGGTAATGTGGGTTCCGGCCGGCTTGATCTATGGCGGCGCCGCCCTGCTGCTCGCCGGCCTGTGGATAAGCAGCAGCGCAACCAGGGAGGCAACACATGCGCTCCGACCTGGGTAGGCTGATCGGGGGCGCCCTTGCCGCAATCCTGCTGCTGACCGCGGCTGTCGCAGCGGCGACCTTGTGGTCCGACCGGCGCGACCGTGTCCGGCACGAGTCGGATGCGGCGACCGGGGGCGTAGGCGCTCGCGCCATTCCAATCATGACGGCGAATGGCTGCTCCGGCTGCCATACGATACCCGGCGTGCCGGGTGCGCAAGGCCAGGTCGGACCCCGCCTGGACGGTGGCCTTGCCGACAGGGTCTTTATCGGTGGCCTGCTGGCAAACAATCCGGAGAACATGATCCGCTGGATACGCTCGGCGAGAGAAGTCAATCCGCACACGGCCATGCCGTCTACGAGGATCACCGAGCAACAGGCGCGGGACATCGCCGCTTATCTCTATGCGTTGAGGTAATTCATCCCTCGCCGCCGCGCCGGGACCACAAGCCCCGGCCGGGGTCATAGCCGATGACCGCCGCGAGGAAGAAGGCGACGAGGCAGCCAAGGACCACAACCGCCGCGACAGGATCGAACCGCAGATAGAGCGCGAAGCGTATCAGCTCGACCGCCGAGCTGAACGGGTTCCAGGCGGCGATTGTTGCCAGCACCGGTCCCGCCTCGGCAAGCCGCCACAGCGGATAGAGCGCCGTCGAGGCAAAGAACACCGGAAAGATGACGAAATTCATGACACCGGCAAAGTTCTCCATCTGTGTCGAAACCGAGGAGACAAGCAGGCCGAACGCGCCAAGCATCAGGCCCGCCAGCACGAGCGCCGGAAATACCGCGACGTAGCCGAGAACGGGCGGCCGCACATCCCAGAAACGCGCGATCAACAGAAACAAATAGACCAGCGGCACGCCGACGATCACGCTGGCCAGCAGGCGCGCCGCAAGCAGGTACCAGCGCGGCAATGGTGCGGTCAGCAACAAGCGCATGCTGCCCATCTCGCGATCGTAGACCATGGCCAGCGAACTCGCCATGGCATGGAAGAGCAGCATCATGGCCGCTAGCCCGGGCACCACATACACGTCATAGAGAACATAGGTCTGGTAGGGTGGCGTGATCGACAGACCGAGAACGGAGCGGAAGCCAGCGGCAAAGATTGCCAGCCAGACCAGCGGCCGTACCATCGCCGAGAGCAGCCGGCCGCGTTGCCGCAACGTGCGCAGCATCTCCCTGCGCAGGATGCCGTTGAGCGCGCGCACCGCGTGAGACGTTTTCATTCGGACTCCGTCAGCGACGCGAAGGCCTCGCCCGTGCTCGCTACACCGAGATCGGTAGCCAGGCGATCGGCGCGGCCGGACCACCGCATTGTGCCTCGATGCAGCACCACCACATCGTCATCCGCCGTTAGTTCTTCCAGAAAATGTGTTGCCCACAGGACGGCAATGCCGCGCTCGCGGCAAAGCTCCCGCACGTGCCGCTCGAGCGCGCGGCGGCCCGGCACGTCGAGCCCGGTGGTCGGCTCATCCAGCAGCAAAAGGCGTGGGCTATGCATCAGAGCGCGTGCTATCTCGACACGGCGACGCTGCCCCCCGGAAAGCGCTCGGGCAGGATCGTCGATCCTGTCCAGCACATCCAGCCGGCCGAGTTCGTGGATGGAGCGCTCCTTGCTCAAGGCCTGGCTAAGGCCATGCAAGGCCGCGTGGTAACGCAGGTTCTCGCCGGCCGTCAGATCGAGATCGAGGGTCGGCAACTGGAAGACGACCCCCATCTGCGCCAACGCGGCGGACGGGTTGACATCCATCGCCTGGTCGAAGACATGCACCGAGCCGGAGCGGGCGTGATAAAGACCGGTGATCAGCGAGAACAACGTCGTCTTGCCGGCGCCATTGCGGCCTAGCAAGATGCACATCCTGCCTTGGGCCACAGAGAAAGAAACGCCGTCGAGAACCCGCCGGTTTCCGAAACTATGGCCCAGATTCTCGACCGACAAGGCGTTCATGGCCCGATCACGACGCCCCACGGCCCCCGCCCTACCGGCAGCGATTTCACCACCTCCTGGTTTTCCAGATCGATAAACGAAATATCGCCGGAATTCCCGTTTGCGCTGACCAGGCGCTTCTCGTCGCCGGAGAGCGCAACGTGCCAGGGTCGTTGACCAACAAGGTAGAGCCGACGGACCGCCAGCGTTTTCACATCGACTTCCGCAATCCTGTTGGCGGGGCCGAGCGCCACATAGACGGTCGTGCCATCGCGAGACGTCGCCATGCCGACCGCCTGCACACCCTCGCGTCGTATACCCGGCACCTCGAACTCGACTTTGCCGGTCTGTGCGCGCGTTGCCGTGTCGAAGACGGTGACAGTGCCCCGGATCTCCGAGGACACCCAGAATTGCTTACCGTCCGGCGAGAATAAAGCCGCGCGCGGCCGGGTATCGACCAGCAGATTGTCGACGAGTTCAAGCGTGCCTGCGTCGATCAGATGCACCATGCTGGTGGTCTCCGAAGTGCAGGCGACATAGCGGCCGTCGGCGCTGGCCGCCATTCCTTCCGGTTCGACGCCGACATCCACGGTGCCGATGACCTTGGCCGCGGCGATGTCCACCACCGACACCAGATTGTCATTCTCGTTGGCGACGAACAGCCGCTTGCCATCGGGATGGACTGCGAAGAATTCCGGATCGGCTCCCGAAGGCAATTCCCCGACGACCCGCCGCTTCGCGACGTCGACCACGTCGATGCGGTTGTCGTCGCCTTCCGCGACGAACAGCATCTTGTTGTCGATCGACAGTGCCAGCCCGCGCGGACGGCGGCCGACATCGATCGTCGCCAGCAAAGTCATTGTCACGCCGTCGACGACCGCGACGGTATTATCCTGCTCATTGGAAACGTAGATGGTCTCGGCGGCGGCGGGAGCAGCAAGAGCGAACGCCGCCAACAACAGCGTCATCAGAACTTGCATGTGCTCTCCTCCAGGTCGATGCCCAGCGTGTCGAGCGGCGTGCGCTGATGCAGGAAACCCGGTTGCGGTGAGCTGGAAATCAAGAGGCGAGGCCCGGCGATCAAAATGGGCTGGCGCATCTGTCCGTCCCAGGGACGGAAACTAAGCCCCTGCCCCTTGAAGCCAGCGAGAAGAAACGCGTCGCCGCGTATATATCTGCCGATTGCCGCGGGATCGAGACTGTGCAGGCGCGTCGCCGCTTCGCCGATACTGCGCACAGCGAGCCAGGCCGCGTAGTCGCTGGGCAACATCCAGCGCCCTGCCTGCCTGTGGAAACGGTCCTGCAGTTGCGTGGCGCCCCATTCCTCGCTGACAGCGCTCCAGCCTATGGCGACAAGCCCTTGCGTGCCGGCGACGATTCTCGGCAGCGCAGTGCGGCCCTCCAGATAGGCGCCGAATTCATCTGCCTCGTCGGCGACCACGAGCACATCATAGTCGCTGACCTGCGTGACCGCCGGTATTTCGGTCTGCAGCGTGACATGCCCTGTATCGGCACGTCCGTTGGCGGGCCTGAATGTCCACGGCTGGTCGATCGTGATCTCGGCTCCGAAGCGAGCCGCCGCCCGTCGAAAGGCCGCAGCCATCGCCTGATCCTGCGAATGCGGCCCCACAAGCAGGAACCAACGCTGCCAGCGCTTCCAGGCGAGATATTGCGCCAGCCCGTCGGCGAGCATGGCGCGGCTCGGGATCGTGTGCAGGACGTTCCGACGGCAGTCCTGTTGGCGAAGCACGTCGTCCGGCGCCCGGCTGTTGAGCAACGTCATCTGCTCGGCACCGGGCGCGGCACTGGCCTGTAGAAGCTGACTGGCGTCGAGATCGGCGACGACAAAGGCGATGCCGGCATCGGCGAATTGTCTTACCGCGTCGTCCGGCGTTTCGGTTGGTTTCAATATTCTTTCCTCCAGCCGAAATTTCTGCCCAAGAAACCGGCCGGTGCTTTCGTCGTCGGCAATGCCGAGCCGTGCGCCTTGCAGGCCGTCATCGGTGACGGTTTCATCAAGGGGTCCAAGGGGCAGAGCCGGTTTGCGCTCCTGGCCGATATACCCGATCACCATCGTCTGTTGCTCGGTGGCGCCAGGGCCGGTGATCAGCAAAAGAAAGAGAAGGCCCAGCAACAGTCTCATTGTGTCGCCCCCAGCCCAAACCGCGACGATCCCGCTTCATCGCCACCAGAGATTGCGACATCGCGCACGATGCGCGCAGGCGATCCCTCCAGAACAATAACCCGATCACCCAGCGACGAGGCATATGCGAGATCATGCGTAACCAGCAGCGTGGTAGTCCGCCGACTGGCGAAACAATCCTGCAGCAGGCGGCGCATGTCTTGCGCGGTCGCCTCGTCGAGTGAAGCGAATGGCTCGTCGAGGAGCAGGAGCGCAGGCTCCACGGCGAGCGCCCGGGCAAGCGCTACGCGCCGCGCCATGCCGCCCGAGAGTCGCTGCGGATAGCTCTTCTCATTGCCTTTCAGGCCGACAGCGGCAAGCCACCGGGCCGCATCGGGCGCGCGATCCGGGATGGCCATCTCTACATTGCGCAAGGCGGTGAGCCAGGGCAGCAGCCTCGGTGTCTGGAACAGCATGCCTATCGGAAGCGGTCGTCCGCTCACGCTGCCGCGAAATTCGCGGTCGACGCCCGAAACGATCGACAGCAGCGTCGACTTGCCGACACCGGAAGGGCCGGTCAGGACGCAGACCTGTCCGTCGGCTATATCAAGCGACAGCGCGCGAAAGATCGTCCGGCGCTGGCCGTCGTCACCGGGGAAAGTCTTGTCCTCGATCCTGATCCTCAGCATCAGCGTCGCCAGGCGAACAGACGGCGTTCCAACGGCACAAGCAGTCCATACTCGATGGCAAGCATCACAACGCCGAAGCTGATCGCATAGGCAAGGATGTGGGTGACGTCGAAGTTCTGAAAATAGACCTGTAGCTGGAACCCGACGCCGTTGGAGCGGCCGAGCAGTTCGGCGAGCAACACGATCTTCCACGTTAGTGCCAGCCCGCTGCGCAGGGTGACGAGAAAGAACGGCGCCAATTGCGGCAGCAAGACATGCTGCAGCTTTGCAGCACGCCCGAAGCGATAGAGCTCAGCCATTTCGGCAAAGTCCTTGTCCAGCCGGCTGGCGCCTTCACGAATAGTCACCACGACATTGGGGATCTTGTTGAGCGCGACCGCAAGGACAAGCGCGGTCTCGGCAAGACCAAGCCAGATATAAATTAGAATGACCGTGATCAGCGCCGGCATGTTGAGGAGTAACACGATCCAAGGCCTCATCCATATGTCGGCTCTGTGCGAGCGGCCTGCCGCGTAGCCAAGGGCCGCGCCAATGACGATTGCCGACCCGAGGCTTGCCACGACGCGCGCAAGCGAGATGCCCAAATGGTATGGCAGCTCGCCCCGAACCACTTCGTGCAGGAGAACCGAAACAACCTGGACCGGACCAGGAAACAGGCGATCGGCGGCGATCGATGATGCAATCTGCCAGACGAGCACCATGGTCAGCAATGCCGCAGTGGATTGCGAACGCTGCATTGTGATGGGGAACGCGGGGACATCGGTCATTGGCGCGAGCTCAAGCCGGTATGGCCCGGAAGACACCAGGATCGAGGCTCGTCGCCTTGCCGACCAGATCCTCGCCGCCCAATTCGGCCAGGATTGCAAACAACCGGGCCGCGCCATCACGTTCCTCTTTGCCGAACCGACGAGGGATTCCGGCTCGATAGGCGGCGCGTAACGCCGCCTGTAGGTGAGGATCGTCCGTGCCCAATTGGGGCGCGAGCACCCGCCATTCGTCGTCCGAAGACTCGAGCAGCGACTTCGCTGCCGCGGTCGCGCTCGTGAATCGCGCGAGGGCTATCGGGTTGGCCCGCGCCCAGCTTTCATGGAAGACGTAGCCGAGCATCGGCAAGTCCACGGATACGCCAAGCCCCTGCAGGATTTGCGCGACACTGAGCAGAGGCCTTGCCCCCTCTGACTCGAGACGGGCGGCGAAATTCCAGAACGTCAGCAGTGCATCCAGTCGCCCCGCCAGAAATTCCTGCTCCAACAAAGGCGGCGCGCCGAACACTGGCTCCACCTCTTCAGCAAGATCGCGCTTCACCTGACGGAGGCCGAGCGCGCGCAATAGGATCCAGCTTTTGTCCAGCGGACCACCTGCGATCCCCAGCCTTCTGCCCTTGAGGTCCGCAAGAGTTCGAATGGGCGAGCCTTGCGGCAGTTCCAGCGCGCCGACGGCACGAGAATAGGGATAGAAGACCAGATCAGCGCCTTCGCTGCGCTGGCGCATGACCCACACCCAGTCCGAAACGATGACGTCGACGCTGCCCGCCAGCAATGCGGTCTTACCGGCTTCGGTACCGGCAAGCCGCTGAGCCTCGATTGATACGCCGTGCACAGTGTCCAACGCATGTCGCCGCATGACGTCAACTTCCCAGGCGGCGGTGCCAAATCCCAGCACGCCAAATCGCACGAGCGGCGATGGCTGTGGCGCGGCTTCTGCGGAAGCACCCAATAGCCAGCAACAAATACCCGCAAGAGCGGCCCGCCGCGAGATGTGACCCTGATCATGCCGGGTCAGCCATTCGCCTGGAAGGGTAGCAGTCAGCACGGGCGCACCGGGTGTGAAGGAACTTTCCTAACGCCGTGGCGGCAGGAATGTTCCTCAATGGTGCATGGAACTAACGGGAAAGCACCTAAGGTCCGTTTTTCAGCTCGTATAGCAGCCCGGGGGGCTTGTTCAGGCGAACAGAAGAAGGTGTCAGGGGCTACGGTCCGCTCTTGGCATCATCGACCTCCAACGCGTCCATTACAGGTGCCGGATCGCTCTTTTCGGAGCTCGGGCTCTGCACCCCGGACCCGGCGTTCTCGATCGCTTGCACGATAGCATCTTCGATGTTTCCGAGTTCGTCCTCCCTTACTTCACGCCCATAACCAGCCACCTCGGCATCCTGCTCGAATTGCTGAGCGAGCACCGCGACGCTGACTTCCTCTCGACCACGAAGTGTGCCGACATTCTCCTGTAGCCAGTTTTGAAAAAACTCTCTGGTCGCGCTCATCTCAGACCACCCTTTCGCCAAACTAAGCGCGACGGTGAGCCGAAGTTCCATGATGCGTTCACTTTCCCAGTGGTGCTGTACTCACAGCGTTGGGAGCCACGAGGTTTTTGCAGGCTTGATGAGGCAGTGGCCTTTCTCTTCACGACTCGATTGGAGTTCACTCTTATTGTGCAGTGTGCATCCTGATTGCGTCCATTTCGACCCTGTGGAACAAGCTCCTTGAGTTGAAGTTAGGCCCGATGCCAAGCTTTTCGGGCGAACCAAGCTTTTCGGGCGCACAAGTTTTTGACGTTGCCATCGTCGGCGGCGGCCCCGCGGGGCTCGCTGCAGCCATGTATTTAGCCAGGTTTCTGCGTTCGGTGATCTCGCTCGACGCGGGGCATGCGCGTGCCAAGCTCATCCCAAAATCCCGTAACTGTCCCGGCTTCCCCGACGGCATCAGCGGGGAAGAACTGCTCGGCCGCCTACGAGCCCAGGCACAGCTATACGGCGCGAGCCTTGTCCATGGTTGCGTAGGCCACGCCGAAAAACGCGAGGGGTTTTTTGTTCTGACGACCACCTGCGGGATTGTCCAAGCAAGGCGCGTGATTCTGGCAACGGGCATTGTGGACAAGGCACCTCCCATTGAAAGACTGGAGGAGGCGATCGCAACCGGCATTGTCAGACTGTGCCCGGTTTGCGATGCATATGAGGCCCGGGGTAGCCGCATCGGCGTTGTTGGTCCGGAGCATCTCGCCGTCAGGGAGGCTCTGTTCCTGAAGGGATATGGCAGTCAGGTCGCCTTGCTCGCCAATAACCAGGATGATGTTTCCGAAGCTGCCCGCGGCGCCGCCTTGGCAGGCGGAGTTGAAATCTGGGACGCTGTCGATGACCTGATCCCTCGACGAACCGGGTTCGATGTCGTCATGGCCGAGGGCGCCCCGATGCGTAACATCGATGTGGTATACCCTTCGATGGGCAGCGACGTACGCTCCGAACTAGCGGTTGCTCTGGGGGCTAACTGTGACGCAGAAGGCTATGTCCTGGTCAACCGACACCTTGAGACTTCAACGCCAGGACTCTATGCCATTGGCGACGTGGCCGAGGGGCTCAATCAAATTGCTGTTGCGTTCGGAGACGCCGCCAAGGCTGCAACTCACATTCATAACGACCTCCGCGATTGCGCCGAGCCGGCGACGAACTTCCGGCGAAGTTGACCTGCAGATGCGAACGCACCGTACCGGCTCACCTTTGGCTGCGTTGATGCCCGGAACCTGTTCCACCTGGCGTGAGACTACCGGCTTCGGCTTTGCTAGAGTTGTCCCAGGCGCAGCCGCTGGGTTGATGGACGGGCACGCGCTGGCGAACGGCTGGAGGAAGGAATGAAAATTCTCGTCACCGGCGCGTCAGGTCTGATTGGAGCCGCGCTTTGCGCGCGCCTGGCCGGCGAGAGTTATGAAGTGGTTCGCGTGCTTCACCACGCAGACACTGGCGTCCACCCGGAGATCCAAACCGTTTCCCTGGATATGGCGCGGGCCTTGCGACCTCAGGACTGGATCCCCTATCTCGCCGGTGTGGACGCCGTCGTAAACTGTGCCGGCGTCCTCCAGGATAGTGCCCGGGAAAACACCCGGCATGTCCATTCTACCGGCGCCTCGGCTCTCTTCACCGCGTGTGAGCACGCAGGTGTGAATAAGGTGATCCACTTTTCTGCCATCGGGGTCGATCGCCAGCAGCCGTCCGCCTTTTCCGCCAGCAAGCTCGCCGGCGATGAGGCACTGATGGCACGTAGCCTTGACTGGGTCATCCTGCGCCCCTCCGTAGTACTGGGAAGGCCGGCCTTCGGCGCAAGTGCACTTTTTCGCGGCCTCGCGGCGTTGCCGCTCTTGCCGTTGATGCCCGACACGGGCCGTCTCCAAGTCGTCCAACTCGATGACGTGATCTCCACCGTCCTGTTCTTCCTCAAACCCGGCAGCCCATCGCACCTCACGCTGGACCTGGCTGGGCCCGAGGCACTTTCGATGAGCGAGGTCGTGGGTCGCTATCGCCGCTGGTTCGGATGGAGCAGTGCTCGGGAGTTCATCTTGCCGAATTGGGCCGCAGCTATCTTGTACAGGTTCGGGGATGCCGCGGCTCAGCTGGGCTGGCGCCCGCCGATGCGCAGCAATGCAGCAAAAGAGATTGCCCGTGGCGCTGTCGGCGATCCCCAACCCTGGATGACGGCGACCGGCATTCAACCATCAAGTCTTACATCTGCACTGCGTTTAAATCCTGCGACGGTGCAGGAGCGATGGTTCGCCGGTCTTTACTTCGTCAAGCCGGCGCTCTTTGTCATCTTGCCGCTCTTCTGGATCATGACGGGCATCATTTCCCTCACTGCCGGCTGGCGCAGCGGAGTTGATTTGCTGATTGGCACTGCCGCCGGCCCCTTGGCCGAACCGGCGGTAGTCGCCGGCGCGCTGGCTGACATCGCCGTCGGGGCGCTTATCGCCTGGCGCCCAACCAGCCGGCTTGGTCTTTTCGGCGCAATCGCGGTATCGCTTTTCTATGCGATCGCTGGGAGCATTCTGCGGCCGGATCTTTGGCTTGAGCCACTCGGTCCGTTGATCAAAATCCTCCCGATCCTCGTTCTGCATTTTGCAGCGCTGGCCATTCTGGAGGAACGCTGATGACGTACTTCGTGCTTAAATACCTGCACGTGATCGGCGCTGCTGTGCTGCTCGGAACTGGTGCCGGCATTGCTTTTTTCATGCTTTTGGCACACCGGACCGGGAATGCCGCGACGATCGCAGCTGTCGCCCGAATTGTCGTGCTGGCTGATTTCCTGTTCACGGCTACGGCCGTTGTCGCACAACCTCTGACCGGACTGGGCCTCGCTAGGGTTGCGGGGTATTCGCTGTCCGAAGGATGGATCGTTCTCTCGATCCTGCTCTACATCTTAACGGGCCTGTTCTGGCTGCCTGTCGTGTGGATGCAGATCGAGATGCGAAATCTAGCCACACAGGCCGCACTCTCCAACCAACCTCCTCCCGAGCGCTACCATCAGCTGTTCAGACGCTGGTTTGTCTTCGGCTTCCCAGCTTTCGGCGCCGTGCTCGCCATTTTCTGGCTGATGATTGCGCGCCCGGCAATCGAGTGGTCATCGTTGTAGCTGCGATCGGCAAGCACTGCGTCGTGAATTCATCCGTCGCGCCTAGCTGGCTCCTGCCGGCGCGATGCACTGCGGTCGGGAACCACGGTCACTGCCGCGAGTTCTTTCGCATGGCCAATCATCCCGTCACCGGCGTGCTTACCTCAATCGGCACATTAACCTCCCGCCCCGCGGCATTCCTGATCCTGTTGGTCTACGCAATCCTTTGGATGATCTTCGAGCGACAGACCCTGGACTGGCATGGAGCGGCTACCTTGTTTACGTGGGCCATGACGCTGTTCATCCAGCGTGCCGAGCACCGCGACACTCAGGCCATTCACGCCAAACTGGATGAGATCCTGCGATCAGACCACAATGCCTCGAACATCACGCGGATCGACGATGAAGAGCCCGAGGAAATCGAAAAACACCGCCACCGCAGGCAGCAGGACGACTGATGAGCGGCGTTTTGGTTTCACGGCAGGGCGAGTAGAGGGTTTCCAGCTTTTGGCGCCTATCCGGCCGTTGCCGCCAAAACCACCACCCTGCTAATCCTCGCTCCAACTCGGCGTTACGGCGCCCGGCGTTGATCTCTCTTCCCGCCCGGTTTCGCGTCATTCAAGGTTCTCCGTGATAAGGCCGAACTCAACGGCCTCGGGCAGCAGTTCGTCGTCGCCCTTCGCGTCACTTCTCCTCATGCGCTCAGGGGTCCGATTCTGCTCAGGCCTTCGATCCTTGCTGCGACTGTGGTTCAGCGACCGAAGGATCGGAGCCCTCTATTGTTCCACCGCATCCAGAAAAATTTGCCCGAGAACCAGGTCAGGCAAATCGGCCGGCTCGAAGTCCGTCATTCGCCCTTCTGGTTGCGCTCGACGAACTTGTTGAAACGGCTGGTTTGTCCGTCACCAGTCTTGGACTGGTAAAGAAAGGCCAGATCGTTCTCGTCGAATATGCGGAAGAACTCATCCCATTCGACCGGCTCGAATGCTTCCTCGGGTTTGCCGAAGTCGATCCGCAGGATGCCGCCCGCGCCTTTGGTGCGAACCACTGCCGGCCGTCCATCCCGCTCCTCCGCCCATTTGCGGATTTCGTCGTGATTGGTGGTCGTTTGCGACTGGGACATTGAACTCTCCTTTGATCATCGGCGTTGCCAACATCGGGCATCGTCGGGGCTGCCGGCGTCCTAACAGCACAAGGGCGGCAATGTTCCGGCACGGCGCGGCGAGCGCGATGTGGCTGCTTCCGAACGAAGCCGGCCAAAGGAACTTTGTTGAAGCCAAGGGAACAAACCTTTTGCCGAAAAGTTCGGGTCGCCAAGATTACCTGTCTGAGGAGTGGTCGTGAAACGGATATTGGTTACAGGGGGCTGCGGCTTCATTGGCCGGCATGTCGCCCAGGAACTCATCGAGCAGGATTATTCGGTTCGCATTTTGGATGTGCTGCTGGAGCAGGTGCACGCAGGCGAAACAGTCGCCCTTCCCGCCGGGGCCGAGCTGATCAAGGGCGACATTCGGGACCGGGAGGCGGTCGCCAATGCGCTGGAAGGCGTTGACGCGGTCATTCATCTGGCCGCGGAAGTCGGCGTCGGACAGTCGATGTACGAGATCGCGCGCTATGTCGGCACCAACGATCTCGGCACCGCGACGCTGCTTGAGGCGCTGATCAAACACCCGGTCGAGCGCATTGTCGTCGCCTCATCGATGAGTGTCTATGGCGAGGGCCTCTATGCTACATCGGACGGCCGGCGCATCGACAACGCCCGGCGCAAAGCGAGCGACATCAAAAACGGGCAGTGGAATCCGCTGTCGCCGGAAGGCGAACCCCTCTCCCCCCTGCCGACGGACGAGGAAAAGCCGGTCGATCTCGCCTCTATCTATGCACTGACGAAATACGCCCAGGAACGCGCCGTGCTGATCTTCGGCGAAGCCTATGGCGTCGATGCGGTGGCGCTGCGCCTGTTCAACGTCTTCGGCGCCGGCCAGGCGTTATCGAACCCCTATACCGGCGTGTTGGCCAATTTTGCTTCGCGTCTCGCCAACGGCCAACGTCCAATGATCTTCGAGGATGGCGAACAGAAACGCGATTTCGTCCATGTGGATGACGTCGCCCGCGCCTTTCGTCTTGCGCTGCAGCAACGCCAGGCAAGGGGTCACGTCATCAACATCGGCAGCGGCCGAGCCTATGCTATCAGCGACGTCGCGCGGGTACTTGCCGAGGCCATGGGAACGCCGGACCGCTCGCCAGAGTTGCTCGGCAAGGCGCGCTCCGGGGATATCCGCAACTGCTTCGCCGATATTTCCAAGGCCCGTGAGCTGCTCGGTTTCGAGCCGAGGCAACAACTGGAGAATTCGCTCGCCGATTTCGTTTCCTGGGTGCGCAACTCGTCCGCCATCGACCGCGGCGCCGACATGAAACGCGAGCTTGAAGAACGTGGGCTGGTGTCATGAATACGCGCAATCGACGCGACGCGCCCGTCGCCATTGTCGGCGGCAGCGGCTTCATAGGATCGAACCTGGCCGACAGCCTGTTGTCGGATGGCGAGCCGGTGCTGGTGATCGACAATCTCAGCCGCCCCGGCGTCGAACAGAACCTTGAATGGCTGGCGCAGAAACACGGAAGCCGCCTCATGGTCGAAACGATTGACGTGCGCGACGCCAACGCGCTTGCGCCCGTTCTGAAGAGTTCCAAGGCGATCTTCCACCTGGCCGCGCAAACCGCCGTCACAACGAGCCTGGTCCAACCGGACGAGGATTTCGACATCAACCTTCGAGGAACGTTCAATGTCCTCGAGGCGGCGCGGCTGAGCAGTGAGTTTGTTCCGGTGGTCTTCGCCAGCACCAACAAGGTCTATGGCAGCCTGCCCGACGTCGCGGTGCGCGAGGACGGCGATCGTTACCTGCCTTGCGATGGCATCATCCAAGCGAATGGCATCGACGAGACCCACGGCCTGGATTTCTGCACGCCCTATGGCTGCTCCAAAGGCGCGGCGGACCAATATGTGCTCGACTATGCCAAATCCTACGGCATGCCGACGGCGGTGCTGCGGATGAGCTGCATTTACGGGCCGCGCCAGTTCGGAACCGAGGATCAAGGCTGGGTCGCGCACTTCCTGCTGAGTGCGCTGACGGGACGTCCAATCACCATTTACGGCGACGGCAGACAAGTGCGCGACATACTGCATGTCTCCGATGCGGTCGCCGCCTACAGGGCTACGCTCGATCGTATCGAGACGACCAAAGGACAGGCATTCAATCTTGGCGGCGGCCCCGATAATGCGATCAGCCTGCGCATGCTGTTGAGCGAGATCCGTAGCTTGACCGGCCGTGAGCTTTCGATCCGCCATGATGGCGAACGCACCGGCGATCAGCCCTTCTTCGTCGCCGACACCCGCAAGATCAAAGCGATGCTTGGCTGGAAAGCTCGTGTTTCATGGCGCGAAGGCATTCGCGATCTCGCAGACTGGCTGCAACAACACCGGCTCCAGCCTCGCCCCGAAGTCGTGAGGTACGTCGCATGAAAATCGCCCTGGTAAACCCGTTCTGGACCTATGACGACAGCATCTATTTCGGCTGCCGCCAACCACATCTCCCGCTGGAACTCGGCTATTCGAAATCCCTCCTCGAAACAGCCGGCCATGAGGTGTTGATGCTGGATGGGCAATTGCAGAAGCTCGACAACTCGGACCTCTCCGAGCGTGTGGCTGATTTCGCGCCTGCAATGACGGTCGTCAGTACCGCCCCGACTTATCTGTTCTGGCGCTGCGCACCACCCGAGTTGCGCGTGCCGGCCGATTTCCTCAACCGTCTCGCCGGGCGCGGTGGACGCACAGTCGCGGTCGGGCCGCATGGCTCGGCTACGCCCGCGCCAACCTTGCGCAAGCTTGGCGTCGACATTGTTGTGCGCGGCGAATGCGAGGAAATCGTCGCGGAACTTGCCCGGCGCGACGACTGGAGCGCGGTCCCCTCGACCGCTTACCTGCGCGACGCCAAGGTGGTTTTGAACGGCGGCGTCCACGCCAGCTCGTTTGTCGATCATCCGCCACTCCAATGGCCATCAGACTGGATCGCAGCCCATTCGCATCACCATCACAGGTTCGATGACAAGCAGGTTGGGTTCGGCGCGGAGGTCGAAGCATCGCGCGGCTGCCCCTACAATTGCAGCTTCTGCGCCAAGATCGATTTCCGCGATGCCTATCGCCGCCGCAACCACGAGGCGGTCATAGCGGAAATCGATGGGCTGATTGCCCAGGGCGTCGGCTACATTTATTTCATCGATGAAATCTTCCTGCCACAGAAAGCGCTGCTGGAAGCGTTGATCGATCGCGACGTGAAGTTCGGTGTGCAGACCCGCATCGACCTTTGGAAACCCGATCTGCTGGAACTGCTCGGTGCGGCTGGCTGCGTCTCCATCGAGGCCGGCCTCGAAAGCCTGACCGTGGAAGGTCGTGCGATGCTGGCGAAACGCTGCCGGCTGGGTACCGAGGAACTTGCCGCGCTGCTCGTCAATGCCAGGCGTCACGTTCCGTTCGTACAGGCCAATCTGATCGGCGTCGTCGAGGATGACCCTGCCCTTGTGGACTACTGGCGAACGCACCTCATCGACAACGGCGTGTGGGCCAATGAACCCGTACCGCTTTATCCATATCCGAGTTCGCCAAGCTATCGCGAGCTTTGGGGCGAACCCGACGACCTCGCCTGGGAGCGCGCCCATGATCACTATCTCGCATCATTCCAGAAGTTCAGCGACATCCAGGAAAGGCGCCCGCGTCCGCTGGCGGAACTGGAGGCGACATGTTGCGGACACTGACGCCGCGCTCGCGGCGCATCCTGATGACGGTCGACGTCGTGGGCGGCGTGTGGCGCTATGCGCTCGACCTGGCCAGGGAACTTGTCAACGGCGGCGATACCGTGGTGCTTGCCGGCCTCGGTCCGCCACCGTCCAGGCAGCAGGCCGACGAGGCGGAGGCTTTCGCGAAGCTGATCTGGCTGAACACGCCGCCGGATTGGATGACCCGCAACGGCGGTGATCTCGACGCGCTGCCGCGGGAGTTGCATGCGCCCATGCGCGACCACGCCATCGACCTTGTCCATTTCAACGCGCCTTCGCAGGCAGCGGGATTCGACGCGCCATGCCCGGTCGTGGTGGTCTCCCATTCCTGCGTGACGACTTGGTTCCATGCGGTCAGAGGACAGGCGGCGGATGGGGCATGGGCCTGGCAGAAGGAGCGCAACAGACGCGGCATGGATCGGGCCGACGCGGTCATCGCGCCGAGCCGCAGCCACGCCGACATGCTAGAGACCTGCTACGGCCCGATCGCGCGCTTGAGTGTGGTCAGAAATGGTGCCCGTCCTCTGCTGAATGCCGAAAAGCACCAACCGCTCGTGTTCGCTGCTGCCCGCTGGTGGGACGAGGGCAAAAATGCCGCGGTGGTCGACCAGGCGGCGTCCCTGACGCGATGGCCTCTGTTTGCCGCCGGGTCGACGAACGGCCCAAACGGCGAGCATGTCAGCTTCAGCCATGCTGTTCCTCTGGGAGCAGTGCCGTCCGACGAGGTGCGTTCGTTGATGGCTCGCGCCGGCGTTTTCGTATCGCCATCGCTCTACGAGCCATTCGGCCTGGCCGCGCTGGAAGCCGGCATGTCGGCTACGCCCCTGGTGCTTTCCGATATCGCCACCTATCGCGAACTATGGGACGGGGCCGCGATGTTCTTTGACGCGCGCGATCCGCACGATCTCGCTGCCTGCCTCAATCGTCTCTCCAGCGATGCCGAGCTCCGGCGAGAGCTTGGCCAGGCAGCCATCCGACGCAGCCGCAGGTTTAGGCTGACAAAACAGACAGCGGCCATGCGCGGCGTCTACGACAAAGCGGCCTTAGCGATGGCGGAGCGCTGATCATGCGCTTTGTGTTCTACACCCATTCGGTCGTTTCCGACTGGAATCATGGCAATGCCCATTTCCTGCGCGGCGTCATGCGAGAGCTGGTCCAGCGCCGGCATCAGGCGATTGCGCTGGAGCCGGCGGATGGCTGGAGCCGGTTGAATCTGCTGGCTGAGAAGGGGTCGTTCGCCATCGAACGCTTCCGCAAGGATTTCCCCGAACTGATGCCGGTGACCTACGATGCCGGATTTGATCATGAAGCCTGGATCGCTGAGGCCGACGTTGTGATCGTTCATGAGTGGACGGATCCGGAGCTTGTCGCACGTATTGGCCGTGCCCGGGCCGCCGGCGGCAACTTCATCCTTCTTTTTCATGACACCCACCACCGGGCCGTGTCGGCGACCGAGGCGCTCTCGGCGCTCCGGCTGGAGCACTATGACGGCGTTCTCGCCTTTGGCGAGACCTTGCGTGAGAGCTATTTGCGCGCCGGCTGGGGCAAGCGCGTCTTCACTTGGCATGAAGCCGCGGACGATCGCCTGTTCAAGCCGCACCCGGAGATCCGCCCCACCTCCGATCTGGTCTGGATCGGCAACTGGGGCGATGATGAGCGGACCGCCGAACTCAATGAGTTTCTGATCGAGCCGGTGCACGATCTCGGCCTTGATGCCGCTGTTCACGGCGTACGCTACCCCAAGACCGCACTTGCGGATCTGGCCACCGCAGGACTGCGCTATGAGGGGTGGATCGCCAATGCCGACGTGCCGAAGGCCTTCGCCGCGCATCGTGTCACCGTTCACATCCCACGGCGCCCCTATCGCGAGAGGTTGCCCGGAATCCCGACGATCCGCATGTTCGAGGCACTCGCCTGCGGCATTCCGCTGATTTCAGCGCCATGGTCCGATGTCGAGCAGCTTTTCAGGCCCGGTGTCGACTTCCTGTTTGCCGAGAATGGCTCGCAAATGCGGCAACAGCTTCGGACGGTGTTGTCCGACGAGGACTTTGCGGCCTCCCTGGTGACCTCGGGTCTCGAGACCATCCGCTCGCGGCACACCTGCCGCCACCGCGTCGACGAGTTGCTCGGCGTGCTCACGCAATGCGCGAACCGACACACCGCCGTCCCGACAGCCGCAAAGGAAGCCGTCGCATGAAGATCGCATTCTATGGATCGAGCCTTTTGTCGTCCTACTGGAACGGTGCCGCGACGTACTATCGCGGTTTGCTCAAGGCACTTTCGCAATTGGGTTACGAGATCACGTTCTACGAACCCGATGTCTACGACCGGCAGAAGAACCGCGACATCGAAGCTCCCGACTGGTGCACTGTCGTCGTTTATGAGGCGACCCAGCATGCGCTGATGCAGGTCGCGGCACGTGCCGCCGGCGCCGACATCGTCGTCAAGGCGAGTGGCGTCGGTTTCGAAGACGAGGCGCTGCTTCGCGCCGTTCTCGACCACGCCCGCAGCGACGCGCTTGTCGTATTCTGGGACGTGGATGCGCCAGCCACGCTTGCCCAGTTGCGCGACGAGCCGGACCACCCGCTCCATCGTGCACTGCAGGAGATCGACCTCGTGCTGACCTATGGTGGCGGCGATCCCGTTGTCTGGGCCTATCGTGCCATGGGCGCCAAGGAGTGCGTGCCCATCTACAATGCGCTCGATCCCGAAACGCACCATCCGGTCGCCAGCAAAGCGCGTTTTGCCTGCGACCTGGCGTTCCTCGGAAACCGGCTGCCGGACCGTGAAGCGCGTGTCGAATCGTTTTTCCTCGATCCCGCCAGCCAGCTGCCGAAACAGCGTTTCCTGCTCGGAGGCTCGGGTTGGGGCGACAAGCCGCTCCCCACCAATGTAGGCTGGCTCGGCCATGTCGGCACCCGCGATCACAACGCCTTCAATGTCACCCCAAAAGCCGTGTTGAACATCAGCCGCGACAGCATGGCCGCCAACGGTTTTTCACCGGCCACGCGAGTGTTCGAGGCGGCCGGCGCGGGCGCCTGTCTCATCACGGATGCATGGCTGGGCGTGGAACTGTTCCTGAAACCAGGCGAGGAGATCCTGGTCGCGCGTGACGGCGGCGATGTCGCCGAAATAATGCGCTCGCTGACCCCCGGGCGGGCCAAGGCAATCGGCCAAGCCGCACTTCACCGCGTGCTGGCGGACCATACCTACGCGCTTCGGGCGGATGTGGCGGATGCCGTCTTCAAACGTCATTTCGAGCACGGGGCCGTGGAGGCAGCGGAATGACCAAGAAACTGGACATCGTCTTTCTCGGCCTGTCGCTGTCCTCATCCTGGGGAAACGGCCACGCCACGACTTTCCGGGGTCTTTTGAAAGGCTTGCACGGACTCGGTCACCGGGTGACTTTTCTGGAGCGCAACGTGCCGTGGTACGCCAATCACCGCGATCTGCGCGATCCGGAGTTCTGCGCCTTGCGCTACTACGAAACCACTGCGGAGCTGCAACGCGACTACGCACAGTGCCTGGAGCAGGCCGACATCATCGTCATCGGATCCTTTGTTCCAGAAGGACGCCAGGTCATCGACATCGTCGCCTCGCTTTGCAAGGGGCAGCTCTGCTTTTACGACATCGACACCCCGGTGACCCTGGCCAAGCTTTCAGCCGACGATTGCGATTATCTGAGTTCGCGGCAAATTCCGTATTTCGATGTCTATTTCTCCTTCACTGGCGGACCAACGCTCAACCATCTGGCGCAAGACTTCGGCGCGCGCCATGCCGAACCTCTCTATTGTTCGGTCGATCCAGAACGGCATCACCCGACAGGAGATCCGATCCGCTGGGATCTCGGCTATCTCGGCACCTACAGCATGGACCGGCAGACAACGCTGAACGCTCTGCTGCTCGAGCCCGCACGGCATATGCCGAACCTCCGTTTCGTCGTGGCCGGCTCCCAATATCCATCCGACATCATCTGGCCGGACAATGTCGAACGCATCGAACATTTGCCGCCAGCCGATCACGCCGCGTTCTATAGCCGTCAGCGCTACACGCTGAATGTCACACGCAGTTCCATGATCACCGCAGGATGGTCGCCCAGCGTGCGCCTGTTCGAAGCGGCGGCTTGCGGCACGCCCATCGTCAGCGACCACTGGCCAGGGCTCGACAGCTTCTTTCCCGCATCGGCGATCCACACCGCCGCGGAGACGGACGAAGTCATCGATATCCTCGTTGGCGAGTCCGAGCGCGCACGCCTGGCCATGGCCGGCCGGGCTCGCAAACTCGTCCTCGCTTCCCACACCGGTGGGGCCAGGGCTCGCGAATTCGTGGCGGCGCTGACCCAACCAAGGGCGACGGCCCTCGATCTCGACATTGGAAGTGCAGCATGAACGGCAGACAGGAGAAAACAGCGATGCGACAGACAAGAAAGGCGCACAGGGCAAAGACGGTGCTTGTTGCCGGCGGCGCGGGTTTCCTCGGTTCGCATCTTTGCGAAGTATTGCTCCGCAACGGCTGGCGCGTGATCTGCGTCGACAATTTTCTGACCGGGCGCATGGAAAACATCATCTCGATCATGGACCGGCCGGGTTTCCGGTTGATCGAGCAGGACATCTGCCGGCCACTGGATCTCGGCGAGCCCGTGGATCACATCTTCAACCTGGCCTGCGCCGCCTCACCGCCGCGTTATCAGGCCGACCCGATACACACCACGCGTACCTGCGTGATCGGAACCCTCAACCTGCTCGAACTCGCTGTCCGCAATGACGCGCGACTGCTGCAGGCCTCGACGAGCGAAGTATATGGCGATCCGGAACAACACCCGCAAAGGGAGGATTACGTCGGTCATGTGAACTGCACCGGCCCACGCGCCTGCTACGACGAGGGCAAGCGCACCGCCGAAACGCTTTGCTTCGACTATCTAAGGGCCGGCAAGGCCGACGTCCGCGTCGCGCGCATCTTCAACACCTACGGTCCGAGAATGGATCCGGCCGACGGTCGCATCGTCTCGAATTTAATCATGCAGGCGCTCGAGAAGCGTCCGCTGACGATATTCGGCGACGGCCAGCAAACGCGATCCTTCTGCTATGTCTCCGACTTGATTGATGGATTGATGCGCCTGATGAACATCGACCCCAATCCGGGCAAGCCGGTCAATCTGGGCAATCCCGGAGAATTCACCATCGTGCGACTGGCGGCATTGGTGAAGGCGATGACCGGCACCAAGTCGGATCTGAAATTTCTGCCCCTGCCGCAAGATGATCCTCGGCGCAGGCAGCCTGATATTTCGCGTGCGAAAACGCTGCTCGGCTGGTCGCCGAGAGTGCCGCTCAACGAAGGGCTCAAGCTGACGATCGATTATTTCGCGGCGCTCGAAGGCACCGGCATCGGCGATCAGATGACAGGCCTTGCCAAAAGGAGACCCGCAGGCGGGCTGCAGAACCTTCCTGCATGACGTGGGCCGCGGCCGGACCTGCCCGGAGATCGTGCGGAACATCCATCCAACCTTGTAGTTTGGCGGGAGGGACCCGACACGGAGGATCATCCTCATGCAACCCAAGCGACCCGCGAAGGATGTCGACAAGATTGCCGAACGCGAGGCGGCTGCCTATCTGCGGCGCTCCTCCATCACCTATCTCGAGTGCTGCGTCAGCCTGATGATGACGCATCTGCAGCGCGAGGAAGTGGCCGCTATTCTCGAGCAGGAAGCAGACATGCTACGAAGGCTGGATTGATCGAAACGCTACACCTGAGATTCGTCCAGGAATCGTATCAGCCCCGCCCTGTATCGGTCTGCGGTCGCGGCCAGCCTTGCTTTTTCCTGGCCATTTTCGGATTGCGCAGCCGTGCTCCAGAGCCCGATTTGGAACGCCAAATAGCAGGGTTCGAAAAAATCGATGTGGCCATTGTCAATATCGAGCCCCATCCCCTCGACCAATGTCGTCACATCTCTGTCGGACAGTCCATATTCGACACGGGCGCCGGCAATGTCCCACTCTATCGGCTGGCAGCCAATCAAATCGTGTGCCCGGCAATGGTCGACGGCATCTGTCTTGACCACCGAGCCGTCGGCACAAACGAGAAACTCCCACGCGTGAAGCTTTCCGTCGATTTCAACCGGCTGCAGAATATGCGCAGGGGTTTTTTTCGAGAGCCAGCCGCGCAACGTCGCCGCTCGGTTCTCGCCCAGGGCTTCAGATGTGTTGGAAACAGCCATTTCCGCGAGTGCGAGCAATGATGCACCCGGTTCGCAGGTTCGGAGATTGAGCGCCCGCCAGGTTAGATAGCGCGCCAACTCCGCGACCAGCCTTCCTCTTGGCAGCGGCGCCTGGTCCATCGTGGTGCCGTCAATCCACCGTTCGACCAGAAAGCCGTGGCAAAGCCCGACCACTTGCGATCCGAACCCGGCTTTCCCCAACATTTCCGCGGCTCGTCTCTTACGCCGTCCGGTTTCGCCGAGGCCGGCGAATTTGACGAGCCAGCGACCACACCCCGCAGACGCCAGGAATTTACGCCGCTCGATGCCGCGCGGGCTCGGCGGCCAATGCTTTTCGTCGACGTAGTGGACGCTCCTCCATTCGCCACCAGACAGTTCGGTCAGGCGTAATTCGGGGCTGCCGACCGCCTCGGCCACCCATTCGCTAAGCCTGGGAATGTTCGAGCTTTCGGGGAAGGTGCATTCGAGCGCCGTCGCCACATGTTTCGGACAGCGCGACCATGTCTCCCTGGACTCCCGTGACGCTTCGATGCCCGGGTTGCCAGGATGGCTGGGAAACAGGTGAATGCGGTCCATACCAATACCCAGTTCCCGCAGCCACACGACGACGGCGTGCATCGAACTGCCGGACAGACCGGGACCTTCGTCTACAACGGCGAAGCGTGCCGATGGATTGTTCTTCCAGGAAGCGATCGAGCGCGGATCGGCATTGATCTGCCTGCGGAAAGGATGGCCGACCGGACGAACGCTGAACGGCGCCGGCGCGCCAATCGCGGCAGCCACTATGGCGGCAAGCCCCAGGCCGATGCTGCGGATGCCGATCACGCATGTGTTCGCATCGAGACCTGACTCCTGCGCCGCTCCCAAATAGCTTTCGGGATAAAGCGCGTAATGCGCGTAACCCTCGGCAGAACCGGTCAGAACCTCAGCCTCGCAATCCAACCCGTCCAGCAGTTGGAGAAGTCCCGGCTCGATGCCACCGCCCACGGCGAAACCGCTTCGCCACGACTTCGCCACCTCTGCCGCAAGACCAACCAGCAATCTGGCGCCTTGCTGTTGCCGCGGCGAAAAGATGTCGATGCCCCTGTTCTCGAAATCGACATCGGCAAGCGCGCGAACCAGTTCCGATACGCTGATGAATAGGCCGACCAACGCGGCATGGCGTCGGACGCCATGAGCCATGCGGTCCAGACTTTGAGCAATTTCGCTCGCAGCATCGCGAAGCCGTTCTGCGCTCTGCCTCCGCTTCTGGTCGCCGTAAACGATCATCGATCGGTTTTCCAATGCTTTGCCTTGCGGCAACGCAGCGAGCGCTGCTTCGATCCATGCTGTCTTGCGCAATTTTTCGGCAGGCCAAGGAACATTCCGGCACGCTGGTGGTTCGGCGGCAGGAACTTACCTTTGAACAGCATAGGGCGGCAGTTTCGTGGGATCGAAAAAGGTTCGTGTCGGTATCGTCGGGGTGGGCAATTGCGCATCCTCCCTGGTGCAGGGCCTCTCCTATTATCGTCACGCAAAAAGCAACGAACCAATCCCAGGGCTGATGCATGCCGACCTCGGCGGTTACCATGTCGACGACATCGAGATTGTCTGCGCATTCGACGTCGCCAGGAGCAAGGTTGGCCTCGACGTCGCTGAAGCAATCTACGCCGCCCCGAACAACACGTTCCGCTTTGCCGATGCGGCGGCAAACGGCGTTCGCGTCGAGCGCGGACCGACACTTGACGGCATCGGAAAATACTTGCGCGACGAAATCGAGGAGGCGCCGGAGCCGGTTGCCGACGTCAGCGAAATCCTGCGCAACAGCGGCGCCGACGTGCTGGTCTCTTACCTGCCGGTGGGCTCCGAGGAGGCGACGCGCTTCTACGCCGAATGCGCGCTTGAGGCCGGCTGCGCCTTCGTCAACTGCATACCCGTTTTCATCGCCTCACGTCCGGAATGGCGCCGGCGCTTCGAGCAGCGAGGGCTGCCGCTGGTCGGCGATGATATCAAGAGCCAGGTCGGGGCGACCATCGTTCACCGCCTGCTGGCCAATCTCTTCCGCGAGCGCGGCGTGCGCATCGATCGCACTTATCAGCTGAATTTCGGCGGCAACACCGACTTCCTCAACATGCTGGAACGCGAGCGGCTGGAATCAAAGAAAATTTCCAAGACCCAGTCCGTGGCCAGCCAGTTCGATGTTCCCCTGGAGCCGGGCAATATTCATGTCGGACCCAGCGACCACGTACCGTGGCTGACTGATCGCAAATGGGCCTATATCCGAGTGGAAGGGACGACCTTCGGCGGCGTGCCGCTCAACGCCGAGCTCAAGCTGGAAGTCTGGGATTCTCCAAATTCAGCCGGCGTGGTGATCGATGCGATACGCTGCGCCAAGCTTGCGCTCGATCGCGGCATAGCGGGAGCACTGACCGGTCCCTGCAGCTATTTCATGAAGTCGCCTCCCGAACAGTTCACCGACGCCGAAGCGCGGCAGCGCACGCTCGCTTTCATCGCCGGCAAGGACGAGCCTTTGCTGGATGCCGCGGAATGACGACAACGTTCTTTTTGATCCGTCATGCAGCGCACGACAATGTCGGCTCCTATCTTGCAGGACGGATGGATGGCGTTTGCCTTGGCGAGGCTGGGAAGGCGCAGGCCGCGCATCTTGGTGGCCGCATGGCCCGGGAGCCGATTGAAGCCATCTTGTGCAGCCCGCGTGAGCGTACGCAAGAGACGGCCGTGCCGATCGCGCTTGCCTGCGGCGTCGGTGAAATCGCGATCTGCGCCGAACTCGACGAGATCGATTTCGGCGATTGGTCGGGAAAGACCTTCGACGAGTTGAATGGCGATGCCGGTTGGCGGGCGTGGAACGACCAGCGGCAGGAGGCCAGGACACCGAGCGGCGAGACCATGCTGGATGTCCAGGAGCGGATCGTCGCACTGATGAACGCAGTGCGCGAGCGGCATCCGAATCAGTGTGTCGCCCTGGTCAGCCACGCCGACGTGATCAAAGCCGCCGTCTGCAAGGTGCTTGGCTTGCCGGTCGGCGACTGCTTCCGCTTCGACATCGATCCAGCCTCGATTACGACGATCGTGTCGGGTGACTGGGGCTCCAAGCTCCTGCGAATGAACGAAGCTGCCTGACGAGGACTTTCCGGATGCAGATGGTCATTTTCGGTCTCACCGTTACATCATCATGGGGCAACGGCCATGCCACGCTCTGGCGGGGACTGATCCGCGCCCTGGGTCGGCTGGGATGGTCCATCACCTTCTTCGAACGCGATACCCCCTACTATGCCGGGACGCGTGATCTCGATCGGCTCGATGGCGGCAACGTCGTCATTTATCCGGACTGGGAGGACATCCGTCGCGTTGCGGAGCGGGCAATGAAGCAAGCGGATGTCGTCGTCGTCACCTCCTACTGTGCCGACGCCGTGGAGGCCTCGCGGCTGGCGCAGCAGACAGGTCGCGGATTGCGTGTCTTCTACGATCTCGACACTCCGGTCACGCTTGCCCGCATCGAGCAAGGCGAGCGTCCGCCCTATTTCGGACCTGAGGGTCTCGCCGATTTCGACCTCGTTTTGAGTTACACCGGCGGCTCTGCGATCGAGGCGCTTAAGTCGGTTTTGGGCGCGCGTCACGTGGTGCCGCTCTATGGGCATGTCGATCCCGACCAACACCGGCCGGCAGAGAAGCGGGCGGAATTCGCCGGTGATCTGTCCTATCTCGGAACCTACGCGGCGGATCGCCAGGCCGGCGTCGAAAAGCTGCTGGTCCGCCCGGCCGCGCGCCTGCCTGACCACCGCTTCATCATTGGCGGCGCGCAATATCCGCAGGAATTCCCATGGAGCGACAATATCTTCTTTGTCAGGCATCTTCCGCCCGCCGATCATCCGGCTTTCTTCTCATCATCTCGCCTTACATTGAACGTCACCCGGGAGGCGATGGCGCAAAAGGGCTGGTGCCCGTCGGGACGGCTCTTCGAAGCGGCCGCGTGTGGGGCTGCCATCGTCACCGATGCATGGCCGGGCCTGGCCGAATTTTTCGAACCCGGCCGCGAAATCTTGTTGGCGCATGACACCGATGATGTGGTCGCCGCATTGCGATTGCCGGAGCGCGAGCTCGACGGCATTCGAAGGCGTGCCCGCGACCGGGTCTTGGGCGAACACACTTCCGCACGGCGCGCGGCGGAACTGGATCGCATCCTGAACGATGCCTTTCAAAGATCTCCCGGCGAACCGATGAGGGAAGCGGTCTGATGTTGGGCATCGTACCCGCTGCCGGGCGCGGCAGCCGCATTCAGCCGCTCGGCTTCTCGAAAGAGCTGCTGCCGGTCGGTAGCCGGATCGATGGACAGACCGAGCGTCCCTGCGCCGTGAGCGAGTATCTGGTACGGCGCATGGTGCAGGCCGGCGTCGACAAGATTTGCTTCATCATCGGATCGGGCAAATCCGACATCCTTGAATACTACGCCGCCGGCTACGGTGACGCGGCGGCTCTCTTCGTGGTGCAGCCGAACCCCGTCGGTCTGTGCGATGCGATCTTCCGGGCGGCGCCCCTCGTCGCGCCCGACGAGGTCGTCCTGGTCGGCCTTCCCGATACGATCTGGTTTCCCGAGGACGGTTTCCGCCATTTGCCCGACGATCAGCTCTCATTTCTGCTTTTCCCGGTGGATCAGCCGGAATTCTTCGACGCCGTCGTCACCGACGTCCACGAGCGCGTGATCGAAATCCAGGTCAAACGACAGGATGCCGCCACGAACTGGGTTTGGGGTGCGTTCAAGATGCCGGGCCATATCCTGCATCAGCTTGCGGCACTCTGGCGTGAGCGCGAGCGCAGTGACGAATATATCGGCACTTTGGTCAACGCCTATATTGCGGCCGGCGGTACAGCTTTTGGTGTCAGGGCTGGGTCGGACTATGTCGATGTCGGCACTTTCAACGGCTATCGAACAGCTCTGCGGTTGCTTGAAAACGACGCCCCATCCGCGCACCGCCGGCCCACCATGATCATGCCCGGCGCGCAGTCGCATGTACCCGTCGTTCCTGGCGAAGGAGCCTGAGCCATGCTGCATTCCCATGCCGAAATCCGCCGCCGCATCGATGCGCTCGGCCCATGGTTCCACAACATGGAACTTGCCGGCGTCGAAACCGCTCCCAACCATTTTCTGGGCAACTACCCGCTGATCAAATGGCGCAAATTTGCCAATGCCATTCCCGCTGATCTGACGGGCAAGGCGGTACTCGATATCGGCTGCAATGCAGGATTTTACTCCATCGAGATGAAACGGCGAGGTGCTGACCGTGTCCTCGGCATCGATTTCGATGACGCCTATCTGGCCCAAGCTCGCTTTGCGGCCGAGGTTGCCGATTGCGAGATCGAATTCCAGAAGCTTTCGGTCTACGACGTCGGCTCGCTGCGCGAGACGTTCGATGTCGTGCTGTTCATGGGGGTGCTTTACCATTTGCGCCACCCCTTGCTCGCGCTCGACCTGATCCGCGAACATGTCGCCCGTGACCTGATGATCTTCCAGTCCATGCAGCGCGGCAGCGCGGATCTGCCCGAGTTGGAAGAAAACTATCATTTCTGGACGCATGACCTGTTCGACCAGCCGCAGTTTCCCAAGCTGCATTTTATCGAGCACCGCTATGCCGACGATCCCACCAACTGGTGGATTCCAAACCGCGCCTGCACCGAAGCGATGCTGCGCAGCGCCGGTTTCGAGATCGTTCTGCACCCCGAGCAGGAGGTCTATTTCTGCCGCGCAGCCGGGGACCCGGCCGGCGGCGGCGCCATCTACCCCTCGAAAGGACAGCTCCATGATTGAAGCCGCCATGATCTGGAACGAGCCCAACAACAAATCGCATTGGGACCCAGAGCTCGATCCCGATTGGAGCCGCTTTGCCAGGATGGCGATCTTGTCGGCTGACGCAATCGCGTCGGAGAACCCGTCTTTGACGAAAGTACTCGGTGGCATCTCGCCGATAGATCCGGGCTTTATCACCCGCATGAAGGAATTCGGCGTGCTGGACCATGTCGATGCCGTCGCCGTGCACGGCTTTCCGCTCGACTGGAACCTGTGGCAGATCCACGAATGGCCACAGAAGATCGGCGAGATCGCGACCGTCACCAACCTTCCCATCTGGGTCAGCGAAGTCGGCGTATCAACCTTCGGCGCGGAAGAAATCCAGGTTTGGGGGCTCAAGCGCACCGCTGAGTTGCTGATTGGCAACGCACCACGCATCCAGTGGTACAGCCTCTACGATCTTCCGCGCGAATGGGAAGCAACGACGCGGCATCGCGAGGCGGAGGGCTCTTCTTACTATCGACATTTCCACATGGGGCTGCTGCGCCAGGACGGCACGCCAAAACCAGCGCTGGAGGAGTTCCTGCGCTACTCGCCCGCAATGGGGCTGGTGCAGTGGTTTCATTTCGAGGACCCCCGGCTGGACGATGCCGTCGCCTGGATGAAGCGGCTGGGCGTCACCAATATGCGCACGGGGCTTTCCTGGGCAGACAGCTTCCGGCCGAACGCGCTGGACTGGTTCGACCGGCAGATGGAGGCACTCGCCGATTTCGACGTGACGGTCACCTTTTGCTTTACACCGCAGCATCGGGGAATGATGCCCCACCACACCAGCCCGCCACTGGTGCCGGAGGAGTTCGCGGAATTCTGCGCAACCATGATCCGCCGCTATGCGCCCGGCATGACGTCCGCTTCGCTCCCGACGCGGCGGGCCTCGGCAGCGTGAAAGTGTCATGCTGCCATGCATCAGACGCCTGACACATTGGACGAATTAGCGGCATCATCGACAGGTGGTGCGGCATACGGGACCGAGGCGCAACCAGCCGCGGCGCTCACTATCCTCAATGTCGCCTACCCTCTCGCACCCGTCGGACCCGATGCTGTCGGCGGTGCCGAACAGGTTCTGTCGATTCTCGATCGGGGGCTGGTTCGCGCCGGCCACCGCTCTATCGTCATTGGCTGCCGCGGCTCCAGCGCGAGCGGTACCCTTATGGAAATACCGGCTGAAGACGGCGTGCTCGACGAGGCGGCGAAGAGCCGCGCGCAGCAGGCTCATCGCAAAGCGATCGCCGCTGCCCGCGCCCGATGGCCGGTCGATGTGGTCCATCTGCACGGCATCGATTTCGATGCCTATCTGCCCGACGATGGCCCGACCCTGGTGAGCCTCCACCTGCCCTTGGACTGGTATCCGGCCGAGGCTCTGCGACCGACGCGCGACGACCTGTGGCTCCATGCGGTCTCGTCCACCCAGCAGCAAACGGCGCCACCAGGGGCCAGACTGGTGGCGCCGATTCCCAACGGCGTTGACATCGAATCATTGAACCTGGTGCAGCCGAAGCGAGACTTTGCCCTGGTTCTCAGCCGGGTCTGCCCGGAAAAGGGCATTCACCTGGCCCTGGACGCGGCCAAACAGGCGGGCGTGCCCCTGGTCATCGGCGGCAAGGTCTATCCCTACAAAACACATACGCGCTACTTTCGCGACGAGGTCCAATCCCGTCTTGATGCTCGCCGCCGCTTCCTGGGCCCGCTCGGTTTTAACGCCAAGAGGCGCTTTCTCAACGCAGCCCGCTGTCTGGTCATTCCAAGCCTCGCCGCCGAGACAAGCTCGCTTGTCGCCATGGAGGCCCTCGCCTGCGGTACCCCGGTGGTCGCATTCCCTAATGGTGCGCTTGCGGATGTCATCGAGCACGGCAGGACGGGCTTTCTCGTCAACACAGTCGACGAGATGGCCCAAGCCATTCTTGCGGCGCCCAGCCTGGACGCCGAGGCGTGCCGGGTTGAAGCGCGGCGGCGGTTTTCGCTGGAACGGATGATCTCGTCGTATATAGCTGCCTATCAGGCCCTGGCACAACTTGGCACCGATCGCAGGCGCTTCGCTGCGGCACCGTGAGAAAAGCAGTGTTGCGCAGCGAAATCATCGATGACCCCGTAAAATTCGATGCCTTGACACCGCACTGGTGGAAACTGTGGGAGCAGAGTTCCTCTGCGACGCCGTTCCAATCCCCCGCCTGGCTGGTGCCATGGTGGCGCGCATTCGCACCCGGTGAACTGGCGACAGTCGCGGTCTGGCGTGGCGGCGATCTGGTCGGGCTGGCGCCACTCTATCTCGAGCATGGAACGGCCGGTTCGAAGCTGCTTCCGGTCGGCATTTCGCTCAGTGATTATCTGGACATCCTGGCTGTCCAGGATATCGAGGCGGCGGTTGTCGCCACCATTGCCGAAACGATCTGCTCGGTCGGGTGGTCACAATGGATCTTGTCTGATCTGCCGCAAAACAGTGCCGGTCTTACGATCGCGCATCCCGGTTTAACGGTCGAGAGGCCGGCAATTCATGCAGCCTGCCCCGTGCTTGCTGTTGCCGGCGACGAAACGTTGGCCGGCTGCGTTCCCGCTCGGCGCAGGCGCCAGTTGCGCCGGGCGCGTCAAGCGGCGTCCAGACGCGGCCGGCTCGCGTTGGCGTCAGCCCGGGGCGATCAGAACTTCCTGAACCAATTGATCCGCCTGCACCATGCACGCTGGGTTGGACATGGAGGTGGTGTATTGGCCGACCCCGCCGTGCAGCACTTCCATGGGCTTTCACTTCCCTTGCTCGATGCTCACGGTCTGGTCCGATGCTGGTTGCTCGCGATCGATGGCACGACTGTCGCCGCCTATTACGGATTTCACCACCGCGGCCGCGCCTATGCCTATCTCGGCGGCCTCGATCCTGCTTATGCCGAGGAGAGCCCAGGTGCGATCCTGATCGGCCACGCGATCGCGGAGTCGATCCGCGAGGATGCGCGCGAGTTCGACTTCCTGCGCGGCCAGGAAGCCTACAAATATGGCTGGGGCGCCGTCGACAGGTGGACGATGCGGAGGATCTGGACGCGGAGTTGATGTCATGAGTGTGCACGCGCAGCGCCGGACATCGGTCAGACGGGCGGTCGAAGGTTGTGTGGCCGATGGTGCCTGCGCCGAAGCTGTTCTCGTCAGGCTGGCGCTTCACCTGCCGCCCACAATTGAAGCGGCGGAATTGGCGGAGGTCGTGCTGAAAGTCCGTCCGGCGAATACCGGCGATGCTGAAAGACTGCGAAAGGTCGCTGGACTGCTGCGCCACAAACCGGGCGTCCTTGCCACTTTGCGAGCGACAGGCGGCGCCGTTCGGCATGAACGCGGTAACGGCGAGACGGATATCGCCGTGGTCAGGAGGCTGGCCTCGAGTTTTGATGCCGCGGCAGCAATTTCGACCGCGGCAAGTGTCCAGTTAGGATCCCTTGGCGATGACGAGCGGCTGACAGCCATGACCGACGAAATCGTTGAATGGCTCGAGGCGCGAGAATTCACCGGAATTCAACGAGACATTCTCGACATGGGTTGCGGCATCGGACGTTTCGAGCGCGCGCTGTTCAATTCCTTCAAGCGGATGGTCGGCATCGACATATCTTCGCGGATGATCTCTATCGCCTCCGAGCAATGCGCAGCGCTCGGCAATGTCGAACTGCGCCAAACCTCCGGTCTCGATCTGGCCGACTTCGACGACGACAGTTTCGATTGCGTGTTGGCGGTCGACAGCTTTCCCTACCTGGTCCTGGCCGGCATGGCTGAGCGGCTTTTCGATGAAATTGCGCGCGTTCTCAAACGGCCGGGCCGGCTCGCATTGCTGAACTATTCTTATCGCGGATCGCTTTCTTTGGACCGGGCCGACATCGGCCGTCTTGCGCAAGCTCACCAATTGCGGGTCATCATCGACGGCGAGAAGCCGTTTCGGTCATGGGATGGCGACGCCTTCCTGCTTGCTGGGTGAGACGGAACATTACAGCGCGATGCCGGTTCGGGCGTCGGCACCGATCGGTGTCCTGGATTCGAAGGAGGAGATCATGGCATCCGGCGGCAAAAAGCATTTCGGCCAAGGCAGCCAAGGCAAAGGTGCCGGCGCCGGCGCAATGACCACCTTGGACAAGGACAAGATCGAAGAAAACGCGGTTTTGTCCAACCGCGACAGGAAGCAACATAGCCGAGAGCGCGGGCTGGACGGCAATCGAATCAAGTCCGATCAATTTCAGGATCACGCCGCAAACCGGTTGCTGAAGGACTGACGCCACCGCGCCGCGTCTTGCCGCGGCACGGAGGAAAAACTGTGCAAGGGCCGCCGGTGAGCCTCTCGGCGGTCGACAACGCCTTGTAGTGCCGAGCGCTCATCATCAGACTTGGATCTAGGGATGCTATCAAGAGAACGTGATGTCTCATTCGAGCGACGATACCACGGATCTGCTTGTCGAGATGGCAGTGGATCGGGAGATTGCTTCCCTGCTGGCCGCCATAGAGCAGGAAAAGATACCGGACCGCCTGTCCAAGCTGGCGATCGAATTGCAAAACGCTCTCGTCGAGAAGCGTCGGCGAGACGTGAAGAGCTGACTATCTGCGGTTGTCGACCTCTATATCGAGCTGACCATCCGACAGCTGATTTCGTCTCTCTATCAATGTCTGCAGAGAGCTCTCCCCGAGTAGCTCAAGGATGTTGGCGCGGGCACGGTTCAGCCGGCTCTTGACCGTCCCTACCGCGCAGCCGCAGATTTCGGCGGTTTCCTCGTAGCCCACTCCTAAAACGCCAATCAGCATCAGCACCTCGCGCTGATGTTCGGGCAGCTTTTGGATGGCGCCGTGAACTTCCTTGCTCTGAACGGTCCATTCCTGGGTAGCTTCCGAAATCGGTCTCGAAGACGCGCAGTCGAGAAGGCCTGGCGCTTCCCGTGCAGCGATCTTGATCCGGGTGTAATAGGTGTTGCGCATGATGGTGAAGAGCCACGACTTCATGCGTGTACCGGGTTCGAACTTGTCGATGTTGGCGAGCCCTTTGGTCAACGTTTCCTGCACCAGATCGTCGGCATCGTCTGGAACGCGGCAGAAGGTGCGCGCGAAAGCCCGCAGGGCAGGTATCAGATCAACGATGGAAACGTCATTGGTTTGTTGGTCGGCCAAGAGATAGCCTCCGGATGACAATGGTCCAGCTCCCAGAAGAAAGAGTGAATGAACGAAGCCAGAGCTAAATGCATGGAAGTTTGGTTCGTTCCCGCCGTTGGAAACAACTCTTCGAAAATTCCACCGGGCGCGAACACGCCGACTACGGTCTTCCCCCAAACACGCCCACTTCAAAGGAACGAAACACCATGCCGAGCTTCATTCCCGGGAAGCCTCGCCGGTGCGTTTGGCTGTGCAGGGTATGGACCGAGTCGTGCGGCTGGTAACGCGCAAACCACTGCCTGACAAGCCTATTGGCGAACCACGTGGCGAACTCGGCTCCATCGATACATAGCGATAATGGTTGGCCCGGAGACATGTTAAAGTCGTTAATTTTGTTAACTTATTGGCGCGGGTGAAATCCAGCAATCGGTCGTAGTTGCCGGGCAGTCGGCCAACGAACATGCTCGTCCAGCACTTGCTCTATTCTGCCCTCCGATCGGGCTAAGCCGATGAAATACCGGGTTGATTTACCCCTCACGACGTCGCCGAAAGGCATGCTGTCGCGTACAATCTGCAGCTGCTCTCCGAAGCTGGCTGTTGCGGTGCTGTGCAACTCGCTTTGGCGAAGATCACGGATGACGATCAGCGCTTGAGTGAGCGCCCGAACCGGTCCTCGATCCGCGACTGAAGGAACTCGAGCCCCATCGAGAGCAGCCAATAGATCATCGAGGCGGTGATGAGCATCTCGATGTGGCGGAACTCGGTCTGGCCCTGCGTGCGTGCGAGATACATGATCTCCCAGACCCCGACCACCGAGACCAGCGAAGAATCCTTCAGCATCGCAATGAACTGGTTGCCGGTCGGCGGCACGATGACGCGCATCGCCTGCGGCAGGATGACCAGGAACATCGTCTGGTTAGCGCTAAGGCCGAGTGCCGTAGCACCCTCGGTCTGGCCGCGCGAGATGCTTTCGATGCCGGCGCGGAAGATCTCGGTCATGTACGCGCCGTAGCAGAGCGACAGCGCCATGATACCGGCCGGCACGGCGCCGATCACGTAGCCAATCTGCGGCAGGCCGAGATAGATGATGTAGATCTGCATCAGCAACGGCAAGCCACGAAACAGAGAGGTATAGAAGGTCGCCAAGCCATAGACCACGCCGTTGCGGGAAAGTTTGGCGATGGCGCCAACGAAGGCGATGAGGGTGGCAATGGCGATCGAAATGGCCGAAATGTAGAGGGTCGTCACCACACCCTTCGAGACGAGGAAGCCGATCTTCTTGGCGATGAACGCGAAGGACAAGTCGAAGGAATAGAAAAACAACATTAGCAACACGAACAGCTCTATCCAGACTGCCACAATCTGCTGTTTGCGGCTGAGATACCGCAGCGCGTTCCAGTTCGCCACCAAGATCAATGCGATCAGCACCGCCGAGACCGCCCGCCCGACGTCCGGGTTGGCGGCGAGCCACTCGACGGACCACGGAACGAGCTTGCCGAGCCAACTGGCTTTGATGCCGAGCCCATACAGGCCGGCGGCGATGGCGGCGAGCACGAAGAACACGCCAACGCGGCGCGCCGCGTCCGGGTGGTTGAGCAATAGTCGGCCGATCACGTCTTCGATCTCCCTGCGGTCAGCGGGCCCGCTCGCGCCACCAATCCTGCGCCTGCAGCTTCCAGTAGGTGAGTTGCGCAACCGCAAGTCCAGCCGGGCCGCCCGCCCAGGCAAGGCCGAAGGGTGTGAACAGCCGGTAGCGGTCCGATTGTCCCAGTATGGCTTCGGCGATCAACTTGCCGGCGATCGCCGTGGTGTTGATGCCATGGCCACCAAAAGCCGTGAGGTACCAGACGCCCGGCTGCAACGGGCCTATTTGGGGCATCATGTGCCGGGCATAAGACATGAGCCCGGACCAGGCGAGTTCGGTCTTGAGGTGTTCGAGCTGCGGATAAGTGGTGACCATCTCACGGCGCAATTGCCTCCCCAACACGCCCGATGAGGCTGCCCGGGTGGTGATGCGCCCTCCCCAGAGCAGCCGCCTGCCGTCTTCGACAACACGGTAATAATCGCCTGCGCGACGGTTATCGCCGACGGCGTCGGTCGTCGTAATCGCCTTGGCGATGAGGTCAGGCGCCTCCTCGCTCACCATAACGTAGGTGGCGATCGGCAGGAATGCCCGCTGCAGCCGACTGACCAGTGGCCCCGTATATCCGCCGGTGGCAACTACGGCCTGGCGGGCGCGCACTTCGCCGCTGTCGGTACGCAAGATCTTTTCGGCGCCGTCAAGGTTGGCTTCAACGGCAGCCGTTCTCTCGTATATCCTGCCGCCCAGCCGCTCGATCTCGCCAGCAACGGCGCGCAGATAGTTAAGCGGATGCATGTGGAAGGCGCTGGGATCGCGCAGGCCTTGGTGGTAGCGATCCGAATGCAGCACCGCTCGCACCTGGTCGCGATCGAGATAGTCGAGCCGATAGTCGAAATCCCGCGCCAGTTGCTCGGCATATGCCTTGAGCGCGGCGCCACCATCGTGGCGAAGCACGCTCAATATACCGGAGCGCGGCTCTGCCGCCTTGATGTCGAGATCGCGGATCGTCTGCCGCACGAAGTCGACGCCTTCGATGGACAGGCGGTGCAGTTTTTGTGCCGCGTCGACGCCGGCCATCGCGGCGATGTTGTCGGTGCCGGTGGCGAAACCGGGATTGACGAAGCCGCCATTGCGACCGGAAGCGCCGAATCCTATCCGCTGCGCCTCAAGCACGACGACCTGCTGGCCGGCGCGAGCCAGTTGCAACGCCGTCGTCAGGCCGGCCAGTCCGCCGCCGACAACGACTGTCTCGCACTCGGAAACGCCGCTCAGCGGCGGCCTGATGGTGTTGTCGGCAAGCGTGCGTCGGTAATAGGTGTCAGGACATGTCATGATCAATACGATAAGGTGGCGGCACTAGAGCATTTTGCAGGCAGGCGGAGCCGCCCGGTGTCGTGGAAATGCGGCTGAAACAAAACAGATGGAGCGGGATGTTCAATTGAATGCACCCCGCTCAAGCTTTATCCACGATGCCTCTCAGTCAGAGCTGTAATCCTTGCCGTACCACTTGGTGGTCAGTTTCGCGAGGGTATTCATCTCGTCGAGAATGCCGCCGATCTTGGCATTCCACTCGGCATCACCTTTTTCCGCGATCACCACCAGTGGCTCACGGAAGGCATAGCCGCCTTCCAGGACACGCAACGGGTAGCCGTTCTTTATCGCGTTCTGAGCCGTCTGTTCTGGTGCGATGACCGCGTTGAGGCGCACGCCGTCGCCGAGCCTCAAATCGTCGAACGGCAGCATTGAGTCAGCGAAAGTCCTGATCTCACCGGGCTCCAGCTTGTATTCGATGGGCGGCAGGCCGGGAGCATCGATCTCGAGTTGTCTACGGATGAAATCCTCCGACGTGGTGGCGGTCTCGACGCCGATGATCTTGCCGTTCAGGTCGGCGACCGATTTGGCCGGGCTGTCCTTGTGAACCACGTAAACGTAGGGGCTATAATAATAGATGCCTTCGAAATCGATCACCTTGGCCCGCGCTTTGGTCGGCGTCACCGAGCCGACACCCAGATCGTAACGTCCCTGCCAATGGCCGCCCGTCATCGTCGCCCAGTCCGGCGTATCGAAACTGACCTCGACACCGAGGCGCCTTGCGATCTCTTTCGAGACGTCTATGTCGAAGCCGACCAACTGATTGCTGTCGTCCAGGAAACTCTGCGGCGGCCAACCGCTGTTTGTGGCGACCACCATTGCCTTCTTCGAGGTAACCCGGTTGATGGTTTCACCCGCCGAGGCCGCAGACGCGAACGCGAGCGTGGTAGTGGCCAAGGCCAGCCACGCGATCAATTTCCTCACTTGAACCTCCCTCTTCATCGTCATTCAGACATATGCTTCCCAGAGCGCGCTCCCGTAGAGAAACAGCAATTGAGAGCGCGGCATGAGATCGATCTCATATCAGCACACATATCGACGAGGGGATCAAGTCCTTTTTCAAATAGCCAGTTGTCCTCCGGGGGCGCAAAGCATCGGCACCCGCACGGTGCGGCGGAACCCGCGTTTGATGTGACGCGCGTGACTTTCAAGACAGAGGAAACGAAGATCTACTTCAACCTATCACATCATTGCCAGATGGGCGGCACAGGATGGCTTGCTGTCTACGAGTTTCCGATGTTCCGGTTAAGCATGGGTGCGCGGCACACCGGCAGCAGCACCAGCAGGATAATGGCGGAATCGACCCAGAGGACCCTGTTCACGCCCATCGTGTCGACGATCTGACTGGTCGCTAGGGTACCCACGGAGATGGCAAGATTGAAAGTGAAGCAGTAGATGGCCGTCGCGGTCTCCGCGCTTTCTGATGCTGCACTCAGCACCCACGTCTGCAGCGTAATGGGCGCCGCGCCATACGCGAAGCCCCACACCAGCAGCAGGATGGTTCCTGTGAGCGGCGTGACCCCGAGCAACGGGAAAAGAGCCAGCGTGGCCCCGAGCCCAATGACGACGCAGGCCAATGTGCGACCGACGGATTTTGCGGCCCAGACGCCTGCGACGGCGTTGCCAATCATTCCGAGAATGCCATACCCCAACAGTAGCCAGCCTATGCTCCCTGCAGTGACGCCCGAGACCTCCAGCAACACCGGGCTCACGAAAGTGTAGGCACCGTAGTGGGCAGCCACCAGCAGTGCGGTCGCAACCACGCCCGCCAGAAGGGCGGGATTGCGCAATTGCGCACGCAGGGCTTTCACCTCCACAGGCTGCGCCGCCTCCAGCTTCGGAAGCACAAGCAGGGCGGCGAGCAGTGTGGCAAAGCTCAGGCCGGCGAGAGACCAGAACGCGCCGCGCCAGCCGACTAGATCACCGATGATCGTGCCGGCCGGCACGCCCAGCACCGCAGCGGCACTTACACCGCCGAAGACAATAGTCATGGCGCGCGGCACGGACGGTCCAGGAACAAGGCGTACTGCGATGCTCCCGGCTATCGCCCAAAAGCCACCGATGGTGATCCCGACGAGCAGCCTGGACGCGAGCAGAACGGGAAAGTTCGTTGCGAGCGCTGAAATCACGCTCGCTGCAGCCATTACCGCGAGCAGGCCCGCCATCAGAATACGCCGGTCGAGCCTCCCCACTGCCAACGGCAAACCGATAGAAGCGAACGCCGCAATTACGCCGGGTATCGTCACCGTGAGACCGCCACTCCCAATAGAGACATTCAACTCGGAAGAAATTGCCGGAATCAGCCCCACAGGGAGTTGCTCCGCAGTGATCATCGAAAAAATACCCAGCGATACAGTGAGCACGGAGAGCCACATGCGAAAAGTGGCTCCCTGTTTCTCCCGAAGGGCTGCTTTGGTCAGAGACATGATCACCTCCAGCCCGCGAGAAGGCACTCGACGCCAACGTTTCGGGCAAACGTTAGAGAGACGGATCGGGCAATTGATCCCGGCCTGGTTTCAGATAATCTGTCCACTGCGGATTGATAATCGAGGGAGATATGGATGGTGAATTCACGAAACGTGAATGAAAGAGGTGATTGCAGTTGGACCGGCTGACCAGCATGACCGTGTTTGCCAACGTCGTCGGTGAAGGCAGCTTCGCTGGAGCGGCCAAGCGGATGCGACTATCGCCAGCGGCCGTGAGCAAACATGTCCAGATGCTGGAAGAGTGGCTTGGCGCACGCCTTCTCAACCGGACGACCCGGCGCATAAGCCTGACAGAGCTCGGCGCCTCCGTCTACGAGCGCAGTCTGCGCATAATCGAGGATGTCGAGGAAGTTCGTACGAGCGCGGCCGAGAGCAAGACACGTCCCACCGGCTCACTGCGTGTCAGCGCGCCGATCTCCTTCGGCGCGATGCACCTTGGGAGAGTCGTTGCAGAATATCTCGCGGTCTACCCGGAGGTGTCGGTTGAGTTGGTGTTGGACGACCGTGTGGTTGACATCGTGGAAGAGGGCCTGGATGTCGCGGTACGCATCGCTCCACTCACGGTTTCCAATCTGGTTGCTCGCCGAATCGCGCCTTCACGCGAGGTGGTCTGCGCTTCGCGCGATTATCTGGACAGACGCGGGCGTCCCACAAAGCCGTCGGATCTCCACGACCATGATTGTCTGGACTACGCGTTGCGCGCCAGCCGCGGAAAATGGCGGTTCGACGGACCAAAGGGGGAAGTGGCGGTAAAAATCACTGCACGGATGACGGCAACGAACGGGCAGCTCCTGCGCGATGCGGCGCAGGGTGGAGCAGGCATAGTACTTTGCCCCACTTTCCTTGTTGGAGAAGCCATTCGTTCGGGCCAACTGGAGACAGTGATGCCCCAGTTCAAGCCGGTAAGCCGGTCGATCTACGCGATGTACCCGTCAAGAAGGCATCTTTCTGCCAAAGTTCAAAGCTTCGTGACGCTTCTCGCCGCCCACTTTGGTGAGAACCCACCTTGGGACAACTTTGGACCATGACGACTGGAATGTTGAGCCCAGAGGCCGCGCGCACTTGCACGGCCTTACTGTGCATGGGACCAGCACCCAGGGCCAAGGGGCGGTGCATATCGAGCCGTCCAGCACCTTTTCGAGACTGAAGCATCCGCTATTTGCCGACGGTCAGTCGCTGAGGCTCAATCCACCGCCCATCCTAAGCGCCGCCACAGCGCGAGTTGTAGCATCTGCGGTGTCTCTGGTTCTCTGCGGCTACCGGCGGAACGGGTTGTAAGCAGGCGCGTTCCTCCAGCGTCAAGCTTGGAGAACATACATGGATGACGAACTGCGCCTGAAGTTACAAGAGCTGAGCCAAAGCATGCAAACGCGAGCGGCCGAACTTTCGACGCTCGGCGGCAGCGCAGACATAAGTACGGTGATGTCGGGGATCGCCGTCGCTCTGGAGGCGCTACTGGTGATTGCCGAAGAGATGAAAACGCCACGTTCCGGCCCTTCGGTCCTGCCCGACGCTACATGAACATCTCCGATCGTTTGGGAGAGGCTCCTGAGCGAGAGCGCCTACCGCTCACCAGCAAATCGCTCGCCGAGGAACTCGGCTTTAATCGACATTCCGGGTTGGAGAGTGGAGAGCGCAATCTACTCGGTGGAGTACTCTAGTGGGGTGAGCGTCGGTAGAATGGATTTTGCGCTCGACGATGCCTTTTGGGTAATCGAGGACGGCCTTAGGACGGAGGACCACGATGGCTTGGATGGCCGCAATTTGCCCTATCACAGATGAGCAGGCACTCGTTAATTCGGAGACAGTTGGCGACATCCGGGAGTTTCGCTGTCCGAGTTGCGGCGACTTCAAAATCACGAACTCGGCCACCGCGATGTTCAAAGGCCTGTCGGCAGAACAGAAGTTGGAGCGCTTCGAATACGCTAGAGCAATCGCGGGCGACAACGCGATCACAGTGACGACGGAACATGGATCTATCGATACCGAAGATCAATAGAATACCCGCCCGATAAGCCGGTTCCCAGCGCATCTCCTCACTTGCTGCCCTGAGACCATTTGACTGCCGGTCCAGGTAGTGGGCAGTTTGAAGGTAGAAGCTCACGTCAACATGGCCAGACCATTTTTACACTGCCGATCTGCGCGGCCAGCAACGCCTCTCGTGAGGGGCAAGGCATGGGCATCAAACGTCTCGGACCGGTCGGCAGCGTAAGGCTGGTTGCCTATGATCCCCTACCGGCGAATGGAACCAGATCTGCCACAGCGCGTCATAGAAGCAGATCAGGTGCGATTTAACGTAAGGAGTGAAATCGATGATCAGGCTCCTTCTCCTCCTCGCCATTGCACTCGCCTTCGCATGCGGCGGGACGGAGGCGGCCAAGCTGGACCTAGCCGCGGTAAATCAGGCGCAATTCTCCGCCGGCGATCCGAAAGGGCTCGATCCTGCCGTGCTGAAGGCGCAAATTTTTTTGGATCGTGCGCGCTTCTCACCGGGGCTCATCGACGGCCGCCTTGGAGAGAACTTCGCCAAGGCGGTCAAGGCCTTCCAGGCGTCGAACGGACTGGCGCCAGATGGCAAGCTCACCCAGGCGACTTGGGACAAGCTGATGGCAACCTCCACCAGCCCAGCTCTGATCACCTATGAACTGACCCGCAAAGATGTACGCGGCCCCTTCACCAAACGCATTCCGGGGCGCATGGAGAGGATGGCTCGCCTGAGAAGGCTTGGCTATCACGACTCGATCGAGAAGCTGGCGGAGCGCTTCCATGTGAGCGAACCATTGCTCAGGAGGCTAAACCCAGGCACCGGATTCAGGAAAGCTGGAACCACGCTGCTGGTACCAGCTGTTGGCCGGGGTGAACCTCCCGCCACCATTGCCGGCGTCGAAGTCGACAAAGGCGCTCATCAGGTGCGCGTGCTCGACCCCTCCAATAAAGCGCTTGCCGTCTACCCTGCCTCGATCGGGAGCGACGAGAAGCCGGCACCAAGTGGGCAGGCAGAGATCCAAAGGGTGGTGCACAACCCGACCTATCACTACGATCCCGATTTTGCATTCAAGGGAGTCAAAACCAAGCGGCCCTTCACCATTGCTGCCGGCCCTAACAATCCCGTGGGATCAATCTGGATCGACCTCTCCATCGAAAGCTACGGCATTCACGGCACGCCCGAACCCGGCAAGATCGGGAAGACCTTCTCTCACGGCTGCATCAGGCTAACGAACTGGGATGCCGAGGACCTCGCCTCAATGGTGCACAAACATATGAAGGTGACTTTCAAGGACGAGTGACGCAAGCCGTCGCATCCCTCGATGGTCGCCGAAACGAGATGTCCGTCTGTGCCCGTGACAATCGCATCTTGCGATCCGCTGGATCCGATCAGCGGATGCTCCGGGTTCGGGGTGTCAGGTCAAGCGGCGCCATTTGCACGGATGGCGGCGAACCAACCACCATGGCGGGGGCGCCAGATTGCTCACCACGTTGGCTCTCTACTTCGCGGCTCATACCTTGTTGAGCAGCTTGCATCTCCGGAACGGTGAAAACCGGCACCTCGCCCTTGAAACCCTGGAGCTCAAAGGCGCCCGCCTGGACGACCGGCATCGATGCTCCTGCCGCAAAGCCGGGTCCAAGCACCAGGGGGATGCCCAGCTTCTTGGTCGTCGATTCGAGCCGTGCCGCGCGGTTCACGGGGGAGCCGATCGCGGTGTAATCGAAGCGCCGTTCGGAGCCGAAATTGCCTACCGAGCAGATGCCGGTCTCGATGGCGACGCCGATTTCGATGGAGCGATGGCCATCCGCGGTGAAGGCGGCGTCTTCGCGCCTCACCCGCTCGATAAGGGCCAGGCCCGCGTCGAGCGCACGCTCACGATGATCGGGTTGATCTAGCGGTGCGTTCCAGAAGGCCAGCACCGCATCGCCCATGAACTTGTCGATGGTGCCGTCGCGCTTGAGGATCTCATCGGTCGCAATGCCGAGGAAATGGTTGACCACCTTGGAGATCTCTTGGGTGTCGAGCTGTTCGCTCATGGTCGTGAAGCCACGTATGTCGCTGATCAAAATGGTGATCTCGCGCTTCTCGCCGGACAGGATTGCCTCGGTGTCCGAGCTTGCGAGGCGCTGCACCACGGAGGGCGACAGATATTGGGAGAACTGTCGCGTCAGGGTGGACCGGCGCTGCTCGCTGCGCCTGTAGAGGACATAGCCTTCGAAGCCCGCAACCATGATGGTTGCAAGCGCCGGCTGCAGCGGGTCATAGAGTGCACCTTGCAGGCTGTACTCGAGAGCGCCGAACACGAACGGCGTGACGGCCAGCAGCGCCAGGGAGAGGGCGCCAAGCACGACACGCCCGGCGAGCACTCCGGAAACCCCGATGAAAACGACGGCACTGAGGAGAAACCAGAGCCGCTCGAGCATACGCGCGTGCGCTGGCTCTGCCAGGAAGCGCCCGGCAAGCATCTGGCCGATCGCATCGGCGTGGATCTCCGCTCCTGGTCGCGCTGGACTCGTCGGCGTGGGCAGGTACTGCGTCAGGCCCACAGCCGACAGGTCGACAATGGCGATGGCGTCCCGCAGCCGCGGATCGCCATGGCCCGAAAGGATAGTGCTGGCAGACAGGCGAGGCGTGTCGGTGGCGGTTTCCCAGAGGCGGATGCTCCCCTCCGGCTCGAGCGGCACAATGGCGCCTGCCATCCTGAGTGCGTCGAACCCGGCTGCATTCATCCGGGCTGTGTAACCGTCCTGTCCAGCGTAAAGGCGCAGGAGCTCGAGTGCGAAAGACGGCCACAGCTGCGCGCGTTGAGGGGTGTTGCGAAGCCAGAGCAGCGGCACATGGCGCAGTACGCCGTCGGGATCGGGCAAGGTGCGAATCACGCCTAGGCCTGCGGCGGCGTTCGAGAATTCGGCAAGCGACCCGGTAAGACCGGTGAAGCCGGGAAGTGTATCGGGTACTTGCCCGACGATCGACCAGCCGGCTTTGGGTTCTGCTTCTGAAACCGTCGCTTCATTGCCCAGGCTGACGGCAAGAGCCGTTCGATTTTTGGACAGCGCCGCTGCCAGGCGCTTGTCTCCGGCCATGCCCTCAGGCGAGGTGTCAGCCTCGGGGAGTACCAGCGCAAGCCCGACCACCGCCGCGCCGGATTGCGTGATGCCATCGACCAGATCGGCCAAGAGGCCACGGTTCCAGGGCCATCGCCCATGTGCCTTGAGGCTGTCGTCGTCTATCGAGACGATCACGACAGGATTGCTCGTCGCCTGGCGTGGGGCGAGAAACTGATAAAAGTCGTACGTCCGCTCACGCAGGCGCGACAACGGCCCGTCAAAAGCCAAATGGCAAGCGAGCAGCAGGAGCACGACCAAAAGGCCGGATATTTTGCGCCTGCCGGCTTGCCGCCAATCAGCCCAGCGCCTACCGACCGAGTGGCTCATCTCGTGCAGCCAGGCCTAATCGCAGTTGTAATAGTAGCAGCAACCCTCACCCTCACACTCGCCCCGCCGGCCCCCGCTGCCCGCAGGTGGCGTTGGGCTGTCAGGGAATTCCATGACCACTCCTGGCAGTGCGCCGTCCCTGGACCCGCAGACTTTGAGCGAGGAGCCTAGAGCCGACGTACAAATTGCGCTTACGTCCAACCCAGGACCCGGTGCGCCCGGCAGGCCGGTTCCCGCTATCCGGTCGATACTGTCCAAGATCGGGAAGGCGTCGATGCCGCCGTAGCCGGCCAGAAGCTTGCCATCGTCCGACGTGCAGGCGTAGCCCGGGTTCGTGATGACCAGCCGTTTGCCATTGATCGTGCAGGTCATGCGGCCGGCGCGCAATATGCCGACGGTCTGGCCGGCTGCCACCAGCACTTCGATGATGCCGCCTCTCGCTCCGAGCACCATGTGCGGCGTCGCAACCTGCATGACGCCCCCTTTCGAAACCTGGCCGCCATAAAAACGTGCCAGGCCGCTGTTCATCCCGATGTCGATCTTTCCCGACCCGGAGCCCGGATTGTAGACGAACTCATCGATCGTCAGGCTGGTGTTTGGACCAATTTTGGCGCTCGATTCATCCCGGAACACCAGCATTCCGAGACCGGTGGGATTGCTGCGCAACTGGTCGCCGAGTTCGACGCCGGCGCCAACGTTCATCGTCCCGCCGTTATTGCGGACGATGATGGTCTGATAGGCCGTCATCGACCCGACCGTCTCAGCAGCGGATGGTGCCGCGAAGGCGAGGCAGGCGATAAAAATGACGATCTGATGATGCCTCATCGCGGCCTCTTTCAATTGAGCGTCAACGTATAGCTCATGAGCATTTCGAACGATTTTCGGTCGCGGTTGGCGAGGGCGAAGTTGGTTTTGCGATAGGCGAGATCAACGCTGATCTTCTGCGCTTCCGTCAGCTGAAAATCGCTTTCCGAGGCAATGCGCCAGAAGTCGCTCTTGATATTTGTGCCGATGCCGACGGACAGATCGGGAGTGTCGCTGTGGCCGGCCGATAAGGCGATCTGGTGCGACCATGCGAAAAGATCCGGTACCTTCATCAACAGGCCGCCATAGCGGACCTCGCCCGTATAGCTCCGGCTGATTTCGCCCGATCCGGAAGCGAAGTCATTCGAGCCGACAAAGCGCAAGCCGAGCGCCTGGCCATTGCGGAAGCGGTAGCTGCCGCCTGCCTCATAGAAGACCCTGCTATCCGCGAAAATGCCTTGCGAGGCGCTTAGATCGATGTAGCCGCCACCGGCGAAGAGCGTCGTCTCGACCGTCGGGCGAACGACGAAACGTCCACTGAGGCCGATACCGGTTTCGTAAATATCGCTGTCGAAACGATCCGTAACGGTGAACGCGGAAAGCAGCAGGCGCAGCGAATCGATCCCGCTGTTGGGCAGTCCCTTGTCCCAGGTAATCGCTGCGTTGCCGTGGATAAAAGTCTTCTCGCCACCCGGAACCGACAGGTCTTCCGTGAAGAGACGCTCTGTCGCGGTCAACGACCCCGAAAGAACGAGCGCGTCGGCACTTGGCGTGCCGAGGTCCCACCGCACAAAACCTTCCGCCTGCCCGTAAGGCGAGACGAAGCTGTCGTCGTCCTGCGCCCCGCCTGGCTCAAAATCGGTGAATGCGCTGAATACGCCGCCGGTCAGGGCGAGTTCCCAGGTGACGCCACGCAACGCGCGCTCGATGCGGGCGAGCAGGCGAACAGCTTCCTGTTGCTCACTTGCGGTCAGACCTCCGACTTCGATGCCGTACTGCACCTGCCGCCGGGCCAATTCATAGGACCCGACATGATAATATAACCGGCTGGCCGCAAGCCGGGCGCGCGCATCGCGCGGGTATTGGATCAGATACTGCTCGATCGAGGAGATCGCCTGATCGTATTGCCCAGCGTTGACCGCGACCGTGACGAATTGGGCGAGCGTTCCATTGTCGGCCGGACTGGCGATGCGGGCCGCAAACGCATCGTCATAGGCCCCAAAAAGACCTTGTGCGCCGGCCGGCAACACGCCGGCACAAAGCAGCGCTGCGGCGACGCCGAAGATCGTTCGAAACGAAGATTGCATGCCGAGAACCCACCCCAAACCCGACTAGTGCGAGGGATTTAGCACGACTGCAAGAAAAAGGCGACTGAACGGTCGCCTGACTTATGCGAGTCCTCAGCAGCTGTTGCAGCTGCGCAACAAGATATCGGGTTTATTCCTATTCCGGCTGCGCTGATTGTCAAAAACTCTTCTCAACATTGCTGCACGTGATTGAAGTATTTGGCCCAAGGCTTAACAAACTCAAATCTCATCAGTAGTGGATCGCACAGCCGAGAAGATTAATATTGGGTGGGCGATTCTGCGTATCTGGTCACCAGGCTTCAAGGTGACCCACGGCTTCTCCAAAGGCCTTCCGTCGCGTTTCGCAAGGGGCCGGAGAGCTGCCGAAAGGTGTTCTCACGACGCGTGTGCGATTCGGCCTGGGTCTTGCTATTTCTTCAAACGCGACGAGGTCAGCTTGTTGCCTCCGACTCCAGGGGACGGGTCAGCGGACGCAGCTTGCTAGAGCACGAGCATGGTTGCCAGCCCCAGCATCAGGCCCATGCCTACAATATCGGTCACGGTGGTGAGGAAGATCGCCGAGGCGACCGCCGGATCGGCGCCTACCCGGCGCAGGCCCAACGGGATCAGCACGCCGGAGATGCCGGACATGAGGCACGATCCGGACATGGCAAGCAGGATCACAAGTGCCAGCATCGGCGCCTGCGCCGCCGACGCCGGTTGCCTTGAGGCATAGAACCACATCGCCGCAGCCGCAACAACGCCGACGAGCGCGCCGTTGGCGGCCGCGAGCGCGCCCTCTCTCATCACCAAGTGCAGCTTCGGTCGTTTGTCCACATCCCCCAGGGCAAGGCCACGCAGCGTCATAGCCAGTGCCTGGCAGCCGGTGTTTCCGCTCTGCCCGGCCAAGACTGGGAGAAACGCCGCCAGAGCGACGATCTTCTCGATCGTGCCTGTGAACGAACTGACCACGAACGCGGCCATGAAGGCCGTCAGGAGATTCAACTGCAGCCACGGATGACGCTTCAGGAAGGCTGAAAACAGCGGCGTAAAAGAGCGCTCCTCCTTCTGGAGGCCGACCATCTGGCCAGACTGGGCGGAAATCTCGATGATTTGCTGCTCGAACAAGCGCCAGCCGCGAACCTGCCCAAGCAGCCGGTTCTCCGCATCCACCACCGGATACACAGGGTAGTGACGCCGTACCGCCGCCTTGCATGCGTTACTCAAAGAGAGACCGACATCAAGAGCGAACGGCCTGGGCAGCATGATGTGATCGACAATCGCGTCGGGTTCGCTCAGCATCAGATCGCGCAGGACCGCCAGGCCAACCAGTTTATTGCCCTTGTCCGTGACGTAGAGATAAGTGAGCTCGGTCGGCACCTGGGCGCCTCTGACAGCTTCCACCGCGGCAGCAACCGTCGTCCCGACAGGAACGCTGGCGGGGATCGGGTCCATCACCTCGACGAGCGACTCGGGGATCGCGAAACCCATGTTACCATCATGAGAGCTGATGGGCCGCATATGCAGTGGCAAATGCTCGGCCACCTTACGGGCGTGCCCGTCAGGCAACAGCTTTAGTGTGTCGCGGATGAACTCGGGAGACTCTCTAGCGAGCAATTCAGCTGCGTCATCAGGTGCTCGAGCACGCAGCGTGCGCACCAACTTCTGAACGCCGGTCTCTTCGTTCATATGATATGGCCCCCCAATTGAACGTGAAAAAGTTGTGAAGTATCGGATCGCACCGGGGCGGAAATACGACAGCTTCTTCCGGCCCCAGCAGTCCGCCTTGTGGTTCTCGCAAGCGCCGCCTGCACGCTCCTAGCTTGAGAAGACAAAGCAGACGTCTACATTTTGGGCGTGCCCTCGTCAGGTCAGCATGCGAGTGTCCGCGCTATTTCCCTCGCTTTTCAACCTTTAGATTTGGGAGGTCGGGTCGCTTGGATACCACACCGGCCTCCTTCAAGGCGGTGTATCCAACCTTTTTGAGGAGCTTCTCTGTTTTGGCGCGCTCCTTGTCCAGAGCGGTATCACCTTTGACCTTGGGCATCCGTCCTCCATTTGGTCGTTGTCGTTCGCCGGTAAATGAGATTGCCGGAAATGTCCCGCAGTGTCGTGCTTTGACCCGCGGCCGAGGACTGAATTGAGGCGCTTTGCCGCCCGGCAGCCTTTGGGCGGGAAGCGGACGGGCGGGCTATTCCTGCTGGAATTGACAGGGCCAATTTTCTGGCCTCGTCATGCCAGAAGGCAACTCGGTCCGGGCGTCCCCGCAAGCCATGTTGAGCTGCCACTGGGACAGACCCGCCGAATTGGATAGATCGAGGCCCTCGATACGGGTCAGAAAGAAAAAAGCGCCCTCAAAGTCTATCGGTGCGGTGAACTTCGCTCCTCGGAAGTCCGCCCGCGCGAGATTGGCAAACGAAAAGTGGCTGCCGCTGATATCGGCGTCATGGAACTGCGCACGCCCCAATTCCGCCTTTGTGAAATCAACATTGACCAGATTGGCGTCCTGGAAATTCGAGCGCTGCACTTCCGCGCCCGTAAACACGGCGCCCTGCGCGTCCATATGGCTGAAGTCGGTCCTGTACGCCTCGATTTTGTCGAACCGGGCGCCTTTGGCGGTCGAGCCGGCCAGGGAAGCGCGCACAAGCGTTGCCTTCTCAAAATTTGCCGCAAGGAGATTGCTGTTCCTGAGGTCGGTCGAAGTGAAATCAACACCGAACAGGTTTGCCCCGCTCAGGTCCTGTCCTTCTAGGATGAGAAGCTTTTTGTCACACTCCTGCCAATTGACGCCAGGCGTCGCGGCTGCGTAGCAATCTTGAGCGGCGGTGGCGTTTTGCCAAGCCAATACAGTGCAAACCGCCAGAACCAAGCCGGATCCGCCGTAAGCTCTGGTTCGTCTCAAAGTCATTGTCGCTGGACCCCTCTGCTACTCGTCGACAATCAGCCTTACCACATCTGCTGACACTCGAGCCACGGTAACGACCGCCGTCACAGTTGCGCATCAACGATCCGCCGATAGCCAGCAGCAGCTTGCGGAACTCATCGAGAGGTGGGGAAAGGCTTTGACGGCAGAGCGCTTTTTCGCGGATGCGATCACAAAACAAAGAGTTCGGCGTAAGCCGTGAGTTATTGGTGGGCCCGGAGGGCGAACGGAAACTGTTGATTTTGCTGAATTTTGGTGGGCCAAAATCTGAAAGGTCCCGTATCATTCCGTATGCTCCCGCGACCCCAAACTGCCGACCATAGCTGACCTCGTTTTGCAAACGTTGGGAGACAGGGTCCAGAACGGCGGAAATGGGGACGGTTGCAGATCGGCAGCTGCGGCAACAGCGCGCGACCAGCCGACGGTCTAGCGCCTCGATATGCCGATGAGACTTGGGAAGTAACAAACAAGCGGCAGCTTGCAGGCAGTTGTAATCGGTGGAATGGATTTACGAGTCGAGGCGCCGGACCAGGACGGGCTCACTTGCCTCGAGTTCAGCCTGTTGGAATGGCGCGGAAGAACGAGTAGCGGTATCTAACGAGCCGGCGGCCCCTCGATGTTTGACCGCTCGTCCTGCAACTCTCGTATGTCGTCCCGCAAAGTGGTGGCGCTACCGACCACTTCGTTCCGCATCGTTTAAACAGCGTATGACTCGTTACAGTCAAATTTTTTTCTGAGCTGCGAAAGGCCGACACTAGAACCGTCAAAAAATTACGCTTTTGATTTTAACGGAAAATCGCCGCAAGAAATATTTTGAGGTTTCACCAGCTATGGGATCAATCGAGCGATTTTTGGACCTTGCGGCATTCGATGGCCTACCGAACCGCCTCAAAAAGTACCGTCACCTCTTCGGTTGACCCACCCGTTGATCGGCCGTCATACGAGCCCTATGCTGGCACGCTGGCCTATCCTGCCGATTGTAGCTGCCAACCAAAATGTTGTCGGTCACCTCGCTGAAAAAGTACACCCAGAAATAGTCAAGCCATCAGGAGCAAATAGGTCATAAGGTGGCCTTGCGGTCCTCCTTCCCGGAGCGGTTTCGCTTGCCTGTTCAAACTCGGACGGCTGTTACCCAAAAACCGCAGTGGGTATTTTATGTGCCATTTTTGCGACATTCTATAGAATTTTGCTTGAATTCAGCGTTTTAGCGGTCACTAAATCAATAAGTGCTCCCATATTTTGCAAATTTGTGAACAATCACGGTTGAGTTGTAACGCCTGGCAATAATGGCGCAGGGGAACGTTGGGGTGGGGTGAAATGAATACGACATCTATGTCGGCGATAGGCAAGCGCCTCGGCCTGCTGACGACGGTCGCCATATTGAGTTGTGGGAATGCTCACGCGCTCACTCTCCAGGAGGCGATGGCGGTTGCGGTGGAGTCCAACCCCGAAATTGGCCAAGCGATCGAAAACCGCGAAGCAATCGAATTCGAACTACGCCAAGCGAAGGGACTTTATCTTCCCAGCGTCGATGTCGAGGCGTCGGCGGGGGTTCGTCGTCTCGACAATTCCTCCCGGCGTTCGCTGTCGATAGAGGATGACGCGCTCTATCCAGCGGAAGCCGATGTCGTTGTCACGCAGACGCTTTATGACAGCGGCGCAAGGCGGGCGGAACTGAACCGTCAGGCGTCGCGGGTCGACGGTGCATCGTTCCGGGTGCTGGAACGGTCTGAATTCATTGGACTGTCTGTCGTCCAGGACTATCTCGAATACATGCTGCAGGCTTCGATCGTTTCAGAAGCGAAGAAGAATCTGGGCTTTCACCAGGCAATCCTCGGCGACATCCGGCAAGGTATTGCAGGCGGCGCGTTGAACGAGGCTGATCGCCAGCAGGCCGAGGAGCGGCTGTTCGCTGCCAAGGCACGTATGCAGGAGGCGACCGAAGAACTGGAGGCTTCCAAGATACGGTTCTTCAAGACGGTCGGTAAGCCGCTGACCAACGCGTCAAGGCCAGGCGATGTCTCGAGCGCGCTGCCAAGGTCGCTCGACGACGCGCTAGGGCTGGCGCGACAGAACAATCCGCGCGTCCACATGGCCAACAGCGATATCGACGCCGCCGCCTCCCTGGTGGATGCGGCGCGGGCGAAATTCGGGCCCTCCGTCATCGCCGAAGGCCGCGCCCGCGGCGGCTATGACATCGACGGCGACGATGGCGACGCCAGCGACCTGCAGGCGCGGCTGGTGGTGCGCTGGAACCTCTATCGCGGCGGCATCGACAAAGCCAACGAGCAAGAGCAGGTCCGCCGCACCAGCGAGCAGCGCCTTGTGCTGCACCAGGTTCTGCGCGAGATCGAGGAAGCCGTCCGTACGTCATGGGATCGCCGCTTCCGGCAGGCCGATCTGGCAAAGACATTGAAGCTTCAGGCTGCCGCCAACGAAAGGCTGGTGGCGTCCTATCGCGAGCAGTTCAAGGTCGGACAGCGCTCGCTGCTCGACGTGCTCGACGCGCAGAACACGCGGTTCAACACAGCTACGCTTGCCGACACCGCATCCTACGCGTCGCTTTTCGCGCAGTACCGGCTGCTGGCGGCAACCGGGCAGTTGCTGAAGACCATGAATCTTCAGCCGGCAAAACAGGCCACCGCCTATGCCAAGGCCGAGTTCAATGCGCCTGAAACGGCCGACACCGAAACGTATGCGCGCACGCCGTCGGAGCAGACGAACGATCTGCCTTTCGACATCCTCGCACCGGTAAGAAAGAAGTAGGAAGGTCAAGGACGAACGATAGTCCTGCGGGCCGATCGTGAACCCACAACCCAAAATCCTCTCCCCAAAAGAGGCGTTCAAGGCCTGCTTCTCCGCTGTTGCCGGGTACCTCGGCAGGCCGAGTTCCGAGACCGTGCTGTTTGCCGGCGTGCCGCTGTCAGACACCCGCATCGATATCGACGCCATCCGGCATCTTGCCGAACGCATCGGTCTTGAAATCACGGAATTCAGCCATCGCGACTTTCTTCGCGGACGCATCGACCTTCCCGCCATTCTGTTTCGCGTCAGCCAGTTGCCGGTTGCGCTGCTTGCCCAGACCGAGGACGGTGGATTTACGACCGCTCCCCAGGAAGACGGGCGCACGACAATTAGCAAATCCGAGTTTTCCGGAAGTTATATTAGTGGCGGCGTTTCCTTCTCGATAACCTATGCCAACGCAGTAGAGGCGACGAGCGTCGGTTCGGCGGCCAAGATCGAGCGGCGACATTGGCTGACCGGCACGATGGGGCCGTTCTGGCGCACCTATTCGAAGGTCATCCTGTCGGCGGTATTCATCAATCTGCTGGCTCTTGCCTCACCGATCTTCACCATGAACGTCTACGACAGGATCTTGCCGAACAAGGCGATATCGACGCTCTGGGTGCTGTCGATCGGGATCGGCGCGGTCATTCTGTTCGACCTGCTCTTGAAGACCGCCAGAGCGTCACTGATCGACTATGCCGGGCGCAAGGCCGATCTTCGCATCTCCTATATGCTTTTCGAGAAGGTGCTGAACTCGTCCTTGTCGGCAAGGCCCGGCTCAACCGGCGAATATGCAAATCGGGTGACCCAGTACGAGTTCGTGCGCGAGTTTTTCACGTCGAACACCATCAGCGTCTTCATCGACACAGCCTTCGTCTTCGTCTTTCTTCTTGTCATCTATGCGATAGGCGGTTGGCTGGTCGTCATACCGGCCATTGCCTTTGTCGCCTCGGTGATCGTCGGGCTGATCACGCAACGGCGCATCGGCAAACGCGTTGCCGCTTCCATGAACGAGGCTTCGCAGCGCCAGGCCCTGCTGGTGGAATCCATCTCCACGCTGGAAACGATCAAATCGCTGCGGGCAGAGGCGTACCTTCTGCGAAAATGGGCGGAGCATTCCAAGAACGCATCCAACACGTCCGAGAAGATCAAACAGCTTTCGGCTGCCGCCGGCAACATAACGCAAGCCATCCAGCAGATGGTCACCGTCGCTTTGATCGTGGCCGGCGCCTATGCCTTTTCGGAAGGGCATGTCTCGACCGGCGCCATCATCGGCACCGTCATGCTGGCGGGCCGGGCGGTGGCCCCGCTTGGGCAGATTGCGATCACCTTGTCCAGACTTCGCCAGGCGATGCTGTCCCTGCGAATGGTGAATTCGATCATGGCGCAGCCTGAGGATCGGCCGGACACGGTTGGTTTCGTCAACCGCCCCATTCGCAACGGTGCAATGGCATTCAGGAATGTCGGCTTTGTCTACCCGGGTTCCGAAAACGAAGTGCTGACCGGCCTGAATTTCTCGGTGAAGCCCGGTGAGCGGATTGGCATCATCGGCCGCATAGGCTCGGGAAAGACGACCATGGGGAGGCTGATCGGCAGGCTTTTCCTGCCGACCTCCGGCGAGCTGCTGCTGGACGGGATCGACATCCGCCAATACCACCCATCGGAGGTTCGCGCCGCGGTCGGGATCGTCGCGCAAGCCAACGATCTATTTTCCGGCACCATCAAGGAAAATCTCCTGATGGCGTGCCCGGAGGCGACCGATGAGCAGATCGTCGAGGCGGCCAAGGCTGCCGGCGTCGACGACTTCGTCTCCCGCCATCCGCGAGGCTACGACATGAATGTCGGCGAGCGCGGCACCAATCTCTCGGGCGGTCAGAGGCAGACAATGGCAATTGCCCGCCTGTTGCTGACCAAACCGAAAATCGTGTTCCTGGACGAGCCGTCCGGCTCGATGGATCTGGCTTCCGAGCGCCAGCTGATCAAGCAGCTCAAAGTGGCTTTCGATCGCAACACGACCCTGATCGTATCGACGCACCGCTTCAGCATGCTCGAGCTGGCCGACCGCCTGATCGTCATCGAGCAGGGCAAGATCGTTGCCGATGGACCGAAAGACCAAGTGATACAAGCGCTGCAGAAAACAAGCGCCTGACGAACAGAATTATGCGTGAACACAGCACGTTGGGACGTGGTAAATGCTAGCCAGGGAAGACCGTCCGCCGCTTTTTGCGTCGGCTTCGATATTCATTATCGGAGCGCTTTTTGCGAGTTCGGTGGCCTGGGCATCCTTCGCCGAGGTCGATGAAATCGCACGCGGCGACGGCAAGATCATACCGGCGTCGAAGACCCAGATCATCCAGGCCAGCGAGCCGGGCGTGGTTCAGGAAATCGCCGTGACGATCGGTCAGGTCGTCAAGAAGAATGACCTCATCATTCGTCTCGACAACACCTTCAACACTTCCAGCCTTGGCGAGCAGCAGGCCAAGGCGCGGGCGCTGCAGACGCGCATTGCACGGCTCCAATTCGAACAGACCGGCAGCCTCGAGGGCGCGTTTCCCTGTCCGTCCGAGATCCAGAAGGTGGCGCCGGAAATCTGCGACAACGAGCAGAAGCTGCTAATCGCGCGGCGCGACAACTTCGAAGTCAAACTGTCGGTTCTAAAGTCGCGGCTCGATCAGCGTGAGAAGGAACTCGACGAAGCCAACGCCAATGCCGATCGCCTCACCAAGAACCTGGCCGTCAGCGACCAGGAGGCGAAGCTGGTCGAAGCGATGGTCAAGAAAGGCCTGATGGCGCGAACCGAGCAGCTCCGCGTCGAGCGCGAGCAGACCGAGCTCAATGGTCAGCTGACGCTTGCCGGAGAGACCATCAAGAAAGCCAGGTCTGCCATCACGGAAGCCAAGCTTCAGGTCGACGAACTTGGCCTGCAGCTGCAACAGGAAGCGCTCAGCGATCTGACGCAGGCGCTGGCCGATCTCTCGGTGGTGGACGAGACGATACGCGGTGCCACCGACAAGGTGGCGCGTACCGATATCCGTTCGCCTGTCGATGGTATCGTCAACACGCTTGACATCAACACGGTCGGCGCCTTCGTCCAGCCCGGCGCGGTCGTCGCGGGTATCGTGCCGACGTCCGAGACCCTGCTGGTCGAAGCCCGGGTCTCACCGCGGGACGTCGCCTTCATCCGGCCGGGCCAGGATGCCCTGATCAAGGTGACCGCCTATGACTTCTCGATCTTCGGCGGCATCGAAGGCAAGGTGTCGAACATCACTGCCGACAGCCTTGTCGACCAGAAGACCGGCGAACCGTACTATCAGGTGCGTGTCGCCACCGACAAATCGACCCTGACACGCGACGGCAAGACCTATTCGATCATCCCCGGCATGATCTGTTCGGTCGACATCAAGACCGGACGCAAAACGATTCTCACCTACCTTCTGAAACCAATCAACAAGGCGCGGGAGGAGGCAATGAGTGAGCGATAGTGCGATCTCCCGCCCGGTCGATCGCGACCGGCTGCTGCCACCGCTGGCGAGTGAGGATTTCGGTCTCGAGTTCCGGGTTGTGGCGCGTGGCGGCACGCGCCGCGGCATTCGTCTGGAACGGGCGTTCTGGACATCGCTGAAGCAGATGGCGGAAAGCCGCAAATGCACGATCGGCACACTGATCGAGGAAATTGCAGAGAGCCACGCCAACGCCGGAAACCTGACATCGGCAATTCGCGTAGCCTGCATGCGTGGATTGGCCGACCAAAACCTCACCTTGCAGAGGCTCGCGTCGATCAAGACCATCAGCGCCATTCTCGTCGCCTGTCCCTCGCCGGCCTTTGCCCTGGCATCGTCGAAGAAGATCCTGACCTTCAATGCGCCGTTCCAGCAACTGGTGCGGCGGCAATTGCCGGTGGCGCCGAACGAGGACGCGCGCCAGGATCTCAAGCTGGCGCTGGACCTCAATGTCGCCGACATATTCGCCAGGCTCGACGCCAATGGCGAGACGCCGGTCGCGACCGGTTTCGTCATAGGCGCCGGCGACCGCCGCTACCGCGGTCAACTGAGCGCGGTGCGGGCGCCGGTGGTCGAGCCGGAACTGCTGATGGCGTTCGTCTTCGGCGGCTAGAGCAATTCCGGGAAAAGTGTGAGCGGTTTCCGTGGAAAATTGCGTCAAACAAGAGATAGAGCGCTCAAGACTCTCTGATGGGAGCTTACGGCTGCACACCTTCACCAGGCGCGACCGTCGAAAGGCCGCCCTTGATATCGGCCATTTGAGCAGAACCGGTCTTCGCGCCATGGATCCACGCGCGATCGGTGCTGAACGAATACAGCGGCACGTAGGTCGGCAGGTCTGTGTCGCGGGAAACTACATTGCTCAAACTGTCGAGAATGAAGACGCCGCTGCCGGTGCTGACCGACAGCACGGCATGAAAGAAACCGCGCTTGCGATCCTGCAAGACGACCAGCGACATGCTCTGCGCCGGGATGCCTGCATGCAGCAGCGCGGCCATCTTGAGGATGGCGAAATCCTCACAGTCCCCTGCCCGCCGCTCAAGGATTTCCCGGGGCTTGGCCCAGTAGTCGAGCTTGCCGTAAACCACGCTGTCCTTCTTGTAGGCGATGGCGCGATTTATACTTGAGTTGACGAAGGACAACTTGTCGATGAAGCGCTTGTTCCCGGCTGCCTTGACTATCTCGGCAAAGGCGCTGTTCTTGCGTTCGCACGCGCTGCTCGCGGTACAGTCGACAATTGCCTTGTAGACCGGCGCCCAGCGCGCCGAAACCGGGAAATTGCGCATCGACAGGGCAACAGAACCGAACACGCCGGGAATGATCGCCGCCGTCTGGATCAGGTCGATCCCGGCGGCGGGCGGCGCGATCGAAGAACCACGCTTTTCATCAACGGCAACAGGACCATAGCTGCTGAAAATCATGCCGATCCGGTAGGCTGAAACCGGCTGCCATGGTTGCGGCCGAGCCAGCGAAACGCCGCCGAGACTGGACGGGGTTTCGACCGCCGCCAGAACTCCAGCGGCAGCGCCGGCATTCACGGCAATTGCTTTCGCGGATGATGGCTGCGGCAGGCTTGCGATCGCCATTGCCAGCAGGAGGAGCCTGAGCCCGGTTATTCCCAGGGCAGATTTTTCTTTTTTCATGACGCCCACCTCTTGACTGTGGACGGTACCAATCTTGTCTCAAATTACTGGAAAGGAAGGTGGATAAGTTTCCTTCAATCGGGAATACGTATTTTGTGTAAAACTTTATTCAAATTTATACTTCTGTTTACCAATCCAGCTCAGCCGGCGGATATCAAACGAAGCGCGGCGCGGCCAATGTATATCAGATTATATCTTCCGGGTTTACCACACGTAAAAAATGCCGAGACTTGCATACCGGGATATATGAAATTGATTGCGGGACAGTTGCAAAGCAGAAGTCGTCACTGTCTCTATCCGGGAAATGCCGGAGGGGTTTGGCGATGACGACCAGTAACGATTTGGATACCGTCTCGAATTCTTGGGACGAGCACTCTTCACATGAACATGGCGGCTCGCCATCGCAGGCAGGCATCCAGGTAGCGCAGGCCGCTCAGGCGGCGCCTGCCGAGCCGGTGCCGGTCGATGTCGGCAGTGGCGCACCCGTTCAGCCGGCAGCACCCGCGGAGGCGAAAGCGCCGGCGGCAGCCGCGCCGCATGAATACGTGGCCGACGCCAGCAACATCGTGAAGCTTCCGGCGGACGTCTCCATCGACAACATCAAGGTCGACGGCCACAATCTGTTGCTGGAACAGGCCGACGGTTCAGTCATCCTCATCAAGGATGGCGCGCTCAACGTGCCGACCTTCATCATCGGTGATGTCGAAGTTCCGCGCGTGGCCTTGCTGGCCGCTCTTGAAGCGAGCCACGTCGATGTCGCCTTCGGTGCCGATGGTTCGATCTCGGCAGGCCCGGGCGGCGCCCCAGGCAGTGCCGGCGGCGACTTCACCATTCCCCTAGGTGGTATCGGCGACGGCTTCGATCTTTCCGCATTGTTGCCGCCGACGGACCTGCAATTTGGACGGCTGGAGCCGCGTGAGCTGACGATCGGGGTCAGGGAAGAAGATACGACGCCGACAATCGACATTGGCTCCGGATTTGTCGTCAACGAGGCCGCGCTTTCCGACGGGACGGACCCGGCCAGCACCGCCGAGCAGGTTTCAGGGACCTTCAACATCGTCTCGGGTGATGGCATCGGGACGCTTGTCATTGACGGTGTGGACGTGACCAACGGCGGCAGCGTTGCCGGGCAATACGGCACGCTCGTGGTCACCGGCAATCCTACGAACGGCTATAGCTGGATTTATACCCTTGCCGACAACACTCTTGATCATCACGACAACTCATCGACCGGAACGACCGAGGGGGTTTCCGACAGCTTTGCCGTCGTGGTTACAGACACAGACAATGATCCGGCCACCGCGACCCTCAATATTGGTGTGCTGGACGACGGCCCAACGCTTTCGGTCCAGGCAACCGCGCAAGCGGCACAGTTGCTTTCAGTCGAACTCGACGAGACGGTCGGCGGCGACCGCTACAATAGCGGCGAGACTGAAGATGCCGGCGGCAACGCCAACACCGATGACGGGGTTGGCCTGGCCCAGGTGACAACCGGCCTGGCGGGTGGCCTTTCTTCGCTGTTCGCCGTTGGCGGCGTCTACGGTGCCGACGGGCCAGGCAGCACGACCGCGCAGTTGGCATTCACCGGCATTCCGGCCGGTGGCCTTGCCACGAATCTCATTGCCACGGACGGCGGGGCCATTACGCTCTTCCTCGAAGGAGGAGTGATTGTCGGCCGCGACACGCAGGGTGATCAGGTCCTGACCATTGCGATCACCGGCGCGCCCGGCGCAGAGCAGTTGCAGACCACGCTCTACGAAGCGCTCAACCATGGCGCCGACGGCAACAAGTTCGATTCCGAACTCAATCTGTCGCTGACCAATGGCGGCCAAGTTCAGCTGCAATATGAGGTAACGCGCCAGGACGGCGACGGCGACACCATTACCGAGAAGGCGACCGTCGACCTGATCAACGGCCAAGGCTCCGCATTCTCCTTCGACGACGATGGGCCAAGCCTAACGGTTGGCGCCCACGATGGAGCCGCTGGCCTGCTTTCCGTCGAACTCGACGAGACGGTTGGCGCGGATCGCTACAATGGCGCTATCGGCGAGACCGAAGATGCCGGCGGCAACGCCAACACGGATGATGCCGGTCCGGGCCTGGCGCAGGTCAACACCGCGGTAGCAGGCGGACTGACCAATCTGTTCACTGTCGGCGGCAGCTATGGTTCGGACGGTCCTGGTACCGTTACCGGGAATCTGAGCTTTACCGGCATTCCGGCCGGTGGCCTTGCCACGAATCTCACCGCCACCGACGGCGGCGCCGTCACGCTCTTCCTCGAAGGAGGAGTGATCGTCGGCCGCGACACGCATGGCGATCAGGTTCTGACCATCGCGATCACCGGGGCGCCTGGCGCCGAGCAGCTGCAGACCACGCTCTATGAGGCACTTAACCATGGCGCCGACGGCAACAAGTTCGATTCCGAACTCAATCTGTCGCTGACCAATGGCGGCCAGGTTCAGCTGCAATATGAGGTAACGCGCCAGGATGGCGACGGCGACACCATCACAGAGAAGGCGACCGTCGACCTGATCAACGGCCAAGGCTCCGCATTCTCCTTCGACGATGACGGGCCGAAGGTTACTGGCACCGCCCAGGTCACCGCGAATGTCGACGAAGACGGTCTGCACAACAGCCAGTCCACCGGAAATGCCGACAATCCTCAGTCGGACGGCGAAGTGACCGGAACAAACTCCGCTGTTGCCATCGGTGCTGCCGGCGCATTGAATGCAATCGTCGACTTCGGCTCTGACGGCCCGAATGCGAGCTCGGCCTTCGGCCTTGTCACCCAAACCACCCCATCGGATTCGGGGTTTGATTCGAAAGGCGGCAACGTCCTCATCGTCTCCGACGGCACGACCCTGACCGGCTATGTCGATGTAGGCGCCGGCGCCGGCTATCAGGCGGGCACGGATCGTCCCGTTTTCACCCTGACCGTCGGTGCGGACGGCTCCTATGTCTTCACCCTGATCGACCAGATCGATCATCCGACTCTGGATACGCTGCCGGGCGATAACACCGAAAATACGCTTGCCAATGGCGGTATCGATCTTTCGGCCTTCGTCATCGCCATGGACGGTGACGGCGACACCATCGGACTGGCGGCTGGTACGTTCAAGGTCCAGGTGCTCGACGACGTTCCGCAGATCGTCGCCCGGGATGCGGGCACGACAACCACAACCACGACCGAAACGATCGTCTACACGCTTCAGGCCGGCAACACCGATATTCGCGGCATGGATGGCGCCGGCAATCACGACATCAAGCTCAGCGGCATCGACATCAACGAAGGCGACAATTCCGTCAACACCACCGGCACCAAGATCGGCGTCGGCGACGGCCAGATCATCGACGGATACGAAACCCATCCGCTTGCTGGCCCCGAAATCGTGACGATGGACTTCGTCAACAACCTCAATATCCCCACCAACACCGACGGTGGTTCCTATGACGTGTCGTCGGTCAGCTTCACGATCGACGTCTCCCAGGCTCACCAGATTCACAATGCCATTCTTTTCATCGGCGCCAAGGACGGTGGCACGTTCGAGCCGTTCACCGTGAACATCAACGGTGTGCTGACGGCCGGTACGGCTGTTTTCGAAGGCGGCGTGCAGGTGGGCTATGCCTTCGCCGGCGTGCCGGATGGTGCGACGGTCGAAGTTGTGGGCAGCACACCGTTCGACCAGCTCAAGGTGGGCAACTACAACGATTTTACCTTCGATTCCAACGCTGGCGGGACCGATGCGACCTTAACTGGCGGCAACCCGTTCAAGATCTTCGGCATCGAAGCCAAGATCACCACCGTCACCACGCAGACGGAGGTCTTCAGGGTCAGCCACGACGAATCCGCCGGCGTCAACAATGCCGCGGATCCCAATCCAGCCAACGACACCGCGCTGCCCCCGCCTGCCCTGGTCATCGAACCAGACGCACTAGGTTACGCAAAATCTTCAGCCAGTGCACTCGGCCTGTTCAATGCGTCGGTTGGCGCGGACGACGACGCGACGTTCTCCTTTGCGGTGACGGATGCGAACGGCAACCCGCTGGCAAACATCGATTCGGGCCTGAAGACACTCGACGGCCTGGCAATCATGCTCTCGACAAATGCGGACGGCGTTCTCGTCGGCTCTGCCAACGGCGTCGACGTCTTCAAGGTTTATGTCGATCCAACCGGAGCGGTCTGGATCGGGCAATATCAACCGATCGCCCACAATGTCGACGGGTCAAGCGCGGCAGCTTTTGACGACATCGCCACGGTCGCCGCCGACCTGCACGTCAAAGCCACCATTACCGATTTTGACGGCGATTCCAGCACTGCCATATCCCATGTCGCCCTGAGCATCGAATTCCAGGATGATGGTCCGGTTGCGGTCAACGATCAGGACTCGGTCACAGAAGAAGGGCCGCTCACGGCAGATGGCAATGTGATCACGGGCGTAGGCGGCGCCGACGCAAACGCAACCGACGGCCACGCGGATCACCTCGGCACCGACGGCTTGGGCTCGATCACCTGGGACGGCGTCGATGCCGATCATCATGTAGCAGGAACCTACGGCGAGCTGACGGTGGGCGCTGACGGCAGCTACACATACGTGCTCTACACCCAGGCCCAGAACCCGGCCGGGTTTGCCGCGGTACAGGCGTTGGATGCCGGCCAGACCGTGGCGGAGAGCTTCGACTATGCTGTGGCGGACGGCGACGGCGATACCGCTCTGGCGTCCCTGACCATCACCATCAACGGCACCAACGACGTGCCGCAGATCGTCGTCGACCAGGGCAACCCGGCCGGCGCGCACGACCTGGTCTATGAAGCCGGCCTTGCGGCGGGTTCGGCGGCCGGCAACGGCAGCACGGTGGCGACCGGCACCTTCACGGTATCGGACCCCGACGGCCTCGACGACGTCCAGANCTCGGCGGCCGGCAACGGCAGCACGGTGGCGACCGGCACCTTCACGGTATCGGACCCCGACGGCCTCGACGACGTCCAGAGCGTCACCATCGGCGGCACCACGGTTGCCATCGGCAGCCTCAACGGTTCGACCTTCCCGGGCGACCACGGCACGCTGCTGATCACCGGCTACAACGCGGTAACCGGCGTAGCGACCTACCAGTACACGCTGACCAGTCCGACCACGGACGTTCCCGCCGTCACCGAGACCGAGACCTTCTCGCTCACCGTGTCGGACGGCACCTCCTCGTCAGCCCCGGCGGCNATCGTCGACGACGTGCCCAATGCGGTCAACGACACCAACTCCATCAGCGAGGACGCGGTTGCGCCGGTCAACGGCAATGTGCTGACCAACGACGTGCACGCCAACAACCAGCCGGGCGCCGACACGCCGACGAGCTTCGTCAGCTGGGACGGCTCGACGACGGGCGCGCATGGCACCTTCGCGCCCAATGGCGACGGCACCTACACCTATACGCTCAACAACGCCGATCCGGCGGTGCAGGCGCTCGATGTCGGCCAGACGCTGACAGAGACCTTCAACTACACGATGAAGGACGCCGACGGCGACACCGACACGGCAACGCTGACCATCACCATCAACGGCACCAACGACGTGCCGCAGATCGTCGTCGACCAGGGCAACCCGGCCGGCGCGCACGACCTGGTCTATGAAGCCGGCCTTGCGGCGGGGTCGGCGGCCGGCAANAACGCTGACCATCACCATCAACGGCACCAACGACGTGCCGCAGATCGTCGTCGACCAGGGCAACCCGGCCGGCGCCCACGACCTGGTCTATGAAGCCGGCCTTGCGGCGGGCTCGGCGGCCGGCAACGGCAGCACGGTGGCGACCGGCACCTTCACGGTATCGGACCCCGACGGCCTCGACGACGTNGTAACCGGCGTAGCGCCCTACCAGTACACGCTGACCAGTCCGACCACGGACGTTCCCGCCGTCACCGAGACCGAGACCTTCTCGCTCACCGTGTCGGACGGCACCTCCTCGTCAGCCCCGGCGGCGATCGTCATCGATATCGTCGACGACGTGCCGACCGCCAACAATGACACCTGGGGCCTGACCGTCACCGGCGCGACAATCCTCACCGGTCTCTTGACCAATGACGTGTTTGGCGCCGACGGCGTCGACACGGACAATGCTCCAGTCGCCGGTCAGGTAACTGTCACCCAGCCGGGGCACGGCACGGTTACCTACAACAATAATGGGACATTCACCTACACACCGACGAACGGATACAATGGCGGGGATTCCTTCACCTATACGATCAAGGATGGCGACGGCGACACCTCGACAGCCACCGTATCGCTGACGGTGAACACCAATGACCCACCTGTTGTCGCCAACACCGAAAACTGGATGCCTAGCGACCCGGCGCAGCAAACTTCGGGTACGCCGAACTATCCCAATGGGTATCCTCTGCTGATCACGACCCCTACGGATGCAGATGGAGACAACCTTATCGTCACCGCGACGGGCACGATCCCGACCGGCGTGTTCTACTACAACGGCTCGAGCTATGTCGCCCTGACAGCCGGCACGGTGCTCTACAATCCGTCCGCCAGCATCAACCGACTCGCTGATCTGGTCTACCGGCCAACTGCAGCGGTCACCGATACGGTCAACACCAGCTTTTCGCTGAATGTCTCGGATGGCACCATCACGACTGTCCAGACGGTCGGCATCCACGAAGTCCCGCCAACCAGCGTTCCGGGGCCAACTGGCAACATCCAGGGTAGTCAAAACAGCCCGCTGACGTCTGGCAATGACGCAGATGCAGACTTTGTTCTGAATGCATCATTCGTGAATGCCGTAAATAATGATCCGTCCGCTGGCTCGATTACTCTGCAAACCGATTTCCAGCATCGGTCCGGGTACTCCGTTCCAATCCAGGCGGGAGATCAGAACGGCAACGATCTCGAAGCCCAAGTCAATGTTTACATCTACGTAGACGGAATCAAATTCCAGGCGGTATCCACGACCGACGGGAATGCGAATACGTGGCTGTTCGACGGTCAATTGATGAAGACCGTCGTCGACTTCGATACAATAATCAATACGACCAATCCGTCGCAGACGCTCGCCCAATACATAGCTCTCAATCCTGTCGCTGCTGGCGAAACCTGGAACATCCAATACGATGACATCACCCCAGGTAACGAACAGGCCCGGATGCTCAACTTTGGTTTGGAGGTGTTTGACCCCGGAAATCCTGGCATAACCGTCAGCGGCAACGCCCTGCTGGCAGATCAGATATATGGCGGCTCCGGCAGCGATACTCTGTCTGGCAACGGCGGAAACGACATAATCGTCGGCCGCGGAGGCAACGATCTCATCGACGGCGGCGCCGGCAATGACCTGCTTACTGGAGGCCTCGGCAAAGATACGCTGACGGGCGGTACCGGCGCCGACACTTTCGTGATCGGAACTGGCGACTCGACACCGGTCATCGGTGGGTCGGCTGATGCCGGCACGATCTCAGGCTATGACACCATCACCGACTGGGGCGTTGGCGGAACAGCGGACAAGCTCGACTTCAGCGTCGCCGCAATTGCAGCTGCCACCACCACCGGGTTCAACGGCACCGACTCGGCCTTGACGTTCGCCGGGCAAACGATCAAGTCGGACGCGATCAGTGCAAATGGCATCATCACTTTCGATGACGCAAACACTTACGCAAATGCGCTGAGCCTCAACACGGCAGGCGGCGTGGCAGCAGCAGTTCAATATCTGATGGCGAACGACATTGGTGGCGCTGGCACGACCGTGGCCTTCGTTGGAAACGGGAATACCTATGTCTATGAGCAGACCACCACCAATGCCGGTGGCACATTGGTTCAGCTGACGGGCGTCGCCATTGCCAACCTCAATATCCTCATCACGAATGGTGCCGTCGATCCCATCATCCTCGACCTCAACCATGACGGCTTCGCCTTCTCCGACCTCAACCACGGTGTCCAGTTCGACATCAACGGCGACGGAACGAAGGACCAGGTCGCCTGGAACACGTCGAACGACGGCATGCTGGCCATCGACCTCAACCATGATGGCAAGGTCGACGACGGCACTGAACTGTTCACGCCGAGCTTCGGCGGCGGCCACTTCGCCAGCGGCGCGGCGGCACTTGCCTCGCTCGACAGCAACCATGACGGCGTCATCGACCACAGCGACGCGGCATTCGACAGCCTGCTGATCTGGAAAGACGCCAACGCCAACGGCATAAGCGACGCCGGGGAGTTGTCGAACCTCGCCCATAACGATATTACTTCGATCAGCACGACAACGACATCCGCTGTCGGCGAAATCGATGGGCAAACCGTGACCGGCAATGGAACCTTCCAGATGGCCGACGGGACGACCGGCAACTACGTCGAGGTCGAGCTCGACACTTCGCTCGCCGCCCCGGCGCAGCCGGCCATCGCTTCCGACGGCAGCAAGACCTTTGCCATCGGCTCGCTGGAGGTCGCCGACCTGATCGCCGACTTCCACGATGGCGACAAGATCGATCTTTCCTCCTTGCTCAAGGGCCTTGCCGGCGTCACCGATCTCGTAGGCGACGGTTTCGTGGAGATCGCGCAGTCCTCGGCCAATGCGGCCAATGCCGAGGTCAAGGTCGATACCGACGGCGGCGGCGACAACTATCATACGGTCGCCGTGCTGGAGAACTACACCTTCCACAGCGCCGCCGATGCGGTCAAAATACTCTACGATGACAGCCACGGCACCAAGACGGACGTGGCCTAGCATTTTGCAGCCAAATGGGAACATTTGGCGTTCGCATAAATGCGGCAGAACAAATGACAAGGGCGAAAGGGACGGGGTGAGAAGCATGAACAGAATTTTGCGAGTGGCTTTCGGAGCCGGGCTGCTGTCGATGTGCGTGACAGGACTTCAGGCCGCCGACATCATCGACGGGCCGGTGGCCGACTATTGCCGGACCGTCGGCACATCGAACCTGGTGCTGACCGACAACATCGTCGATCTCAAGGCCGAGGTGGTGAAGCTGATGGACGAGTCGGTGGCCGTCGCCAACAGCTCGGAATGGATCAATTCGTCCCGTCCTGCCTTCGTCTGGGCATCGGAAGCCAAGGTCGCCTGCGGCATGGCCTATGGCTACCTCAAGACGAACTACAAGGACGAGGACACGCTCAACAAGTGCGAATGCTTCCACGACCGCATGGTCGAGTACATGAACTGACCGGAAGGGATCCGGCAGTGCCGGTTGGCTGACCCGATGGTCGGCGGACGATTGACGAGGGCGATCGCCGGAGCGATCGCATTGACCGGTTTTGGCCAGCTTGCCACTCAAGCCTGCGCCAACTGGCTGGAACGACCTAGCCTGGAGAGACCAGCACCGTTCGGCTTGAGGCGGCCGGTTCGCTGCGACGCCGCCTCCGAATGGACGCGCGCGACATTCAAGGCGTTTGCGACATGCCAGGCATCGCTCTACGGCTTGGAGCCGGTGCTGGCGCACGCGGTGATGGAGATCGAAAGCGGATTCGATCCCGATGTGCACGGCGCCGATGGTGAGGTCGGGTTGATGCAGGTGATGCCGGGAACGGCGCGAATGCTCGGCTTTCGCGGCTCGCTCGACGAGCTTGGCGCGCCGGCGACCAACATCGCGCTCGGCGTCAGATATCTGGCGCAGGCAAACAGCCTTGCCGCAGGCGATCTCTGCACCACCGTCATGAAGTATCGTGCCGGGCACGGTGAAACCCGGTTCTCCGAACTTTCGGTCCGCTACTGCCGGCGTGCGCGTGCAATCCTGGCGAGAGAAGGTTTTGCGGTGGCCGGGCCATTGCCGGTGGCGACGTTCGGATTCTCCGCATTCCCGACAGCAGGAGACGATGGTGCCCCTGCCCCGGCGAGGCGGATTTGTGTGCGCCGCCTGTTCGTGCCGGGCCCACGATACATGAAATGCGCGGACTATCGAAGCGCCGGGCAAGCCAGAATGATCAAGGCGCTCCGGGCAAAACTTTTCGACGGCTGAGCCATAATCCAGCAATTGCAAAGACGGCGAGGCAAGTCTGCCGTAAGATGAACGGATGAGACCGGGACAAATACCCGGCGGGATATGAGGGAGGCATCATGGATTCTGGCCGGCAGCGACACGGTTCGTGGACGTGGGCGATCGTCTTTGCGTTAGCGGGCATAGTGTCGGGCTGCCAGTCGAAAGGCAGCGTCTCGGACGCGCTCGACCAGGCGGCGATCGCCGCACCCGGAGCGCCGGCCGCCGGCACCGCTGCCAGCCCGGCCCAAGCCACGCGATCGCTCGGCACCGGGTCGACGAAGGTCACGATGCTGCTGCCTTTGTCGGCCCCGGGCAACGCCGGCGAAAACGGCCGGAAGATGCTCGATGCGACCAAGCTGGCAATGGCCGACCTTGGCAGCGCACTGCTCACGGTTACGGTCGAGGACACCCAGGGCGACAGCGCGCACGCCAGCGAATTGGCTGTGAAGGCGATCACCACTGGAACCAAGATCGTCATCGGCCCGGTCGAACTCGCGGCCGCGCAGCACATAGCCAAGCTGTCGGGATCGAAGCGGCCGCCGGTGCTGGCGTTGGCCGACAATTTCGCTGGCGGCCCAGGCGTCTATGCGGTCCGCCTCAACGAGGCCGACAGCGCGGCCGCGGGCGCAGCCGGCCTGGCGGCCAAAGGCAGCAAGAAGTTCGTGTTGCTCGTTGCGGCAGGAGCGAATGCCGGCGCGGTTGAAAAGCGGGTCGCCAACAGCCTCAGCATCTATGGCGCGACGCTCGCCGTCACCATTCCGTATCCGGCCGGCGATGGCGGCACCAAAGTGGTCAATGATATGGGCTCGCTGGTCGAGGCTCCCGATGCCATCATCATCGCCAGCGGCGACGACAATCCGGCGCAGATCCTTGCGGCGCTCAAAACGAAAGGCATTCCTGGAAAAGCAATTGCCGTCGTTGGAACCAACCGCTGGCTGGAACATCCGATGGAGCCGCTGTTTGAAGGCTCCTACATCGCCACGCTCGACCCAACCGAAACCGGCCCGATCGCCGACCGCTTCAAGACGACCTACAATTATCCAGCCGACGCCAATGTCGCCTACGCATATGATATGGTCGCCCTGACAGCAGGAATTGCAAGTTCGGCCGGGCCTGACGGCTTCAGCAAGCAGGTGCTCGAGAATCGGAGCGGATTTCGCGGATCGACCGGCCTGTTCCGGTTTCGGGCGGATGGCTCCAGTGAGCGATCCATGCCCTTCTATCAGGTTCAAAAGGGTGCACTCAAGCTGGTCGCCAAATCGACATCGGGGTATTGAGGGGCAAGGAACCTTGCTTGAGTTGATGGGCTGGCTGAGGCACAATCGCTTGATAGCGCTCGGAAGCCTGCTCCTCCTGGCCGGGGTCTTGTTGATCATGCGGGCCGCCGATCTGCTTCCCATCGATCGGCCGATACCAGCGTCGCGTCAATCCATCGACGATAGCCAGCCACTGCGACCAATTGCGACCGCCGCCAATACGCCATGGCGAGGACGGGCACGCAAGATTGCTCAGGACCTTATCGCGCCGCCACAGCTTGATCCGGCGCAAATCGAACGGGTCGAGCCGCGCCCGCCGCTCAGCGACCTTGGTCTGGCTTCGCCTGCAGGGATGCGGATGCCAAAGGATTGGAAAGAGGTCCTGCTGTACCAACCGGTTGCCACCTCGTCGGCAACCTTCGAATCGATGGGGCGCAAGGTAGCCATCAGCGGGATCCAAGGCATTGACCTGGATGAGACCTGTTCCTTTCGTGGCATCGCCTGGCCTTGCGGCCAGCGTGCGCGCGCGACGTTCAAGTCCTGGCTGCGCGGCCGGGCGCTGAAATGCGTCGTGCCGCCGGAAATCGATCGTTTTGCCATTGGAGCACCGTGCAGCTTGGGCAAGCAGGATGTCGGCGCGTGGCTTGTTTCCAATGGCTGGGCGACGGCCCTGGCGAGTGGCATCTACGGCAAGGCGGAGGCAGTGGCCAGAGACGCGCAGATGGGGATATTCGGCCCGCCGCAATAGCCGATAATTCGGTGTCGTCGCTTTTACCGCCGTAGCCTTGCTTTTGAAGGCCTGATTTCGGGCCGATGGTAGGTGATTGCGCCATTACTAAAATTGTATGTTTCCTCGAAACTGAAAGTGCAGCACCTTGGCCTTATGACAGCCGATCAGGCGGGAGATTGGCTAATGATGACACCAATGGCGAATAGCTCGCCCCGGCAATGGAAAGATATCGCATGGCTGACTGCCCTGGGATCGGCGGGAATTCTGCTCCTCTCGGTTGGCCTAAATTATCTGCTTCTGTTCTCGGAAGCCTTGACGCCGTTCGGCCGCAGCATGGTCACAGCGATCCTGTTGCCGGTCATCGTCGGTGGCCCGCTTTTGCTGTTCATTGGCCTGCAGCGGACCGAGCTCGTCCGTTATCGAAGAGAACTCAACAAGTCGGCGACCTTTGACAGCCTGACAGGCTGCCTCAACCGGACAGTCTTCACGTCGATGGTCGAAAGGAGAGCAACCAGGCCGGAATCGTCTGGTCCAAGATCTGGCGCCTTCCTGGTCATTCATCCCGAACACATCAGGTCCATCAATCTGCGCTTCGGCCTTGGCTGGGGTGACGAAGCCTTGCGGCTCATAGCCTCGACCATCCAGTCATCGGTACGCAAGGAAGATCTGGTGGGCCGGATCGGAACCTCCATGTTCGGGGTCTTTCTGCCCGGTGCGACAGAAGACGACGCCAGGGAGATCGGCGACCGTATCCGGGCGCGCGTGGCCCAAGCCTATTTCGCGCCAAAAGGAACCGCGGACACGCTGACCATCAGCGTCGGCGGCGTGGTGTTTGAAAACGAGTTGGAATTCGAGGACATGTTCCGATCGGCGGAATCGCTGTTATCCGGCGTCGAACGCCAGCCCGGATTTCAATTGTCGCACCTCCACAACTAGCTGAAACAAGTCGTTGCCGGAGGAACACCGCCGCAAATGTCTTGCCGCACGGCTGCGGCAGCGATCATCTTGGCCCTTGTTGCCAAACCGGACGATTGACCCATGGGCGGTTTCAACCCGTGGGAGGTCTGGTTCCTGACGGTGCTGACGGCATCGCCGCGCATCGCTGGCAGTATTTGCCGGACCGACCAAGTTCTGGTTGCCGCTGGTTGCAGCAACCTTGATCGCCTTGATGGCCGGCTATCGGACCATGCTGCTGCCGCCGAACTCCTGACAGGTCGAGACACCCGCCGCGCGAGTAGCATCAGGTTCGGCGCTCAGGGCACGAGCGACAAAGCTTGAGGGCGCACAGATAGCAGCTGGATCCCCACGGCTCTCTCTTCATCCGTGGGGATCACAAGCACGTCGACGTCGGAACCAGCAAGGCTGATGACCTCGTCGCCTCGTCCATTCAGCTTGTGGTCGATATTAACCGCAAGCCAGCCGGCCACAGCCCCGGCCCTCTCTCACAGTTCGAAGACGCTTTCGATTTCGCCGTTGATTTGGTCGGCAGGGATGCCAGGCTTCTCGGCCGCTGTCGTCAATTGGTCTGCTAAGTCGCTGGCGGCGATCGGATCGCCCCGCGTCACAATCGCGGCGCGGAGGAGTTTTACTAGCTCCCCCTCATCTTGACGCCGGCGCCGGCTACTCCAAAGTCTTGGGCATCGCTCGGGGAAGTATCAAAGTTGGCGACGAGGTCGCAGTCACGGCGATTGTGCGCGGCCGGGTGACGCCCGATCGCATAAGCGTGACGATCCCCTCCTACGACTTCCCGCATTCTGTTGTCGATTCGACTTGGAAGACTGTGATTGGCCAGCATATGGAATTGATCGGCCCTGTCACACGCATCGACGGGGACAAGGTAACCGTCAGCCTCCGGCCATTGGTGACTGTCNGAATTGATCGGCCCTGTCACACGCATCGACGGGGACAAGGTAACCGTCAGCCTCCGGCCATTGGTGACTGTCGAGGCCGAGCACGTGCGCCTTGTCGAAAGACATGTGGCGCTTCCACGCGGGCGAAAAAAGTCGCTGGTTGACAAAGTTTAACTTGCCTGCCCACCCAAGTAACGGCCAGTGAAACTTTCCCCATCACATCGGCTCTGGTCGCCTCCCGCTAGCTGCCGGCGCGTTGCGATATCGGCACAGTAGACGGGTTGGCATNATCACATCGGCTCTGGTCGCCTCCCGCTAGCTGCCGGCGCGTTGCGATATCGGCACAGTAGACGGGTTGGCATTTTCCGAACTTTCCGCCATGTCGTCGCGATGACGTTGGCGAAGGCGCTTCAGCAGATCGCGTGAGGCTTGAATCGCCCTGCGCGATTGATCCATGTTCTGGCGAAACGTGGCGCGTTCCTCCATGGACTTCTGCCACTTCAGCAAGGTGGCCGTAGTCGCAGTNGGCGCCGTACATCCAGGCGTAGGTGGCGCGTTCCTGATCTTTCTTAGGCATGGCCATTTGCATCATCCTCCCGGAAATCCAGCAGCCTTGCGTGCCGCAGCTTCTCTTCGCCTTTGAGGGTCTCGACCCAGCCAACCAGTCCGGGCTTCAGCCACTCGGCCTTTTCCTTCTTATGTCCCTTCGGGACCGGGCCGCCAACCTTGCCCTGGACACGATCCCAAAGCGCTTGCCGCTCATCGGCATTGAAGTTGACGAGTGCGCCGCCTTTGTAGAGGCCCTTTTCAGCCATGATCCCTGGGTAGCTTTGCCGCGCTCGCGCTGTGCACCGATGATTTGCATTTCCTTTTCCTCAAAGCACTTGATCTTGCGCCAAGCGCTCGTTTGCCGCTGCGATATGGACTGCCCTTGAGCTTCGAGACCATGCCTTCTAGCCCGTCTCGTCGACCAGGTGGCAAACGGCGTCACCAGTGCGGCATCGCTCCGCTGAATTGAATGCGCCCGCCGGCAGGGATCATTTCGTGCAGGATCTCGCCGCGATCTTCGGTCGGCATCCCGCGCAGGTCATGATGCGTGGAACCCTGCCGGTTGCTGACCGTTCTCCGTCAATGGAAGCCCCGAACCAACAGAGCCAAACGATCCTCGTGGTTGACGGCGACGTCATCGCCCGATGCGTCATCGCGGACTATCTCCGCCACTGTGGCTACAGGGTGATTGAGGCCCATTTCGCACGTGAGGCGCAACAAGCGTTGAACTATGCGGAGTTCGGTGTGGACACCGTCTTGTGTGACGTCGACCTGCCGGGCAACATGAACGGGTTCCAACTGTCGAAGTGGGTTCGCGAGAACAAGCCCGAGGTCAAAATAGTGCTTTCTGCCGCAGTAGAACGAACTGCGATCGCGGCGGGCGACCTTTGTCAGGAAGGCCCGCACCTTGCGAAGCCGTATGAGCCGGCCAACGTAGTGGACCATATCAGGCGACTGCAGCGTGTTTGGAGCTTACGATCCAGGAACCCTGGTGCAAAGCGCAATTGATCTCTGTCCAGACGCCGAGAGGCTCGTCTGCATACCAATGGTGATTTAGCCCTGCGAACTGGACGCCGCTCAAAGGAAGAACGGCGTATAAGCCGCAGTCCTGCGTGCGGCCGCAACAGTGGACGGTTGTCCCCCGCAGGACGGAGGAAATTCGCCCTCCTGCCGCGGGCGGTGAACGGGATACCGTAGGAGCGTCAGCATAGCGCCGGCCACAGGACGGGACGCGGCACCGACTGTCCCCGTCCGGTAGTCCGCATGTTTTGGTCGAAGCCGACCGGCTGAGATCGTGCGCATTTTGGTTCTCGACGGTACGGCCGCTGATCGGCGATGATGCGAGGACCGAGTTGCCCGGAAGAAATCGATCTGGTCTTGCACCTTTCTTCCTTCCTCATTCGCGGGGCAGCTTGTGATTTTCCAGCCTGACAGACCCTCCCCTGTCTATAAGAAATTTCCCGACGCATGAGCGCACGTCCAACACAGTGCGGACTCCAATGCTCACCGGCAGCGCGAGAATGGTAACCACCTATCTTGAGGGGAGCGCCACGTGCGTAATCAACGATGCAGGCGCTGCCAACCTCGGCATCCCCGGGAATAGCAGGCTTATAAATGAATATATCGTTGATCAACGCTATCGCCGCAGCCGCCGGGAGATGGACAGACCGCGTTCCAGCTAGGGGGATCGATGTTCCAGGCTAAAGGCATTGGCATGCCCGAATTAGAAAAAAGACCTGAATCCCGTAAAGCAGCAACAAAATGCCGAAAGCTATCCAGAAGCCCGGTCGCGTAAGCAATGCCAGATCTTTTCTTAGCTGCTCCATTCACATCAACTAACATGGCCAAGCGTCGTTCCCGTCCGCTGGGGACAAATTTCAACTAAGCTGATCGGCTTCGTCGCATAATGGCCGCGCCACTGCGGATCGAGACACCTCAGCGCCCCGCATGAGCACGCGCAACTCGATCGGAGGCGCAAGGAGAAAGTTCGGAACGGTTCCAAGAACCCCAAGCAAATTGAGCGCCGCAGCGGACGATAAGGTTCACGGATATCCCGGCGAACATCCGCACAGCAATGGTCAACATCAACGGCAGAAGGGCGTCCGAAGGCTGCCGGCTGCTCCTGTCGTCGGAACGAAAAAAGAGAAGAAGCAGAACTTTCGTGTGCGATCGCGCACATCAGATCACGTCTGCGCTTCAGTTCGCTTGAGAAAACCGCATCTCTTCGTCACCGCCTCATCGAGAGCCACCGCTGCGGCATCCTGAATACAGGTCGGCGATCCGAAAAGCATGCATTGCGCAAGATTTTCCAAACTGATGCCAAGACCGGCCCAAGCGTCCATCCTAGCCTGCAGATGCTGTTGAGAGGAACTCGCCGTTGAATATTGTGCTGCGGTAAACCTCATCGCTGATGATCCATAGATTGTGCCGCTCGGCAAATGTGGCAATTGTTTCCAGATCGTCCCTGCCGAACTCATATCCGCCGGGATTGTTTGGGGAATTCAGCAAGATCGCCCGCGTTCGATCTCCTACCGCTGCACTGAGAATGTACTCGGATATTTTCTGTCGTGCATTTTGCAGCGATTGTTTGACGGGTCGGACCACTGCTCCACCGGCGCGTATTGCCGCTTCGTATGTAGATACCAAGGCTCAAGGCAAAGCACCTCGTCGCCAGCTCCGGCAACGGAAGCTTAGTGTGATTGGGCGGCCAGGCGGCCGGTCCCCAATTCGTTCGAATGATGCGCTTGCCTCCCCAAGGTCGCATGGTGAGTCAGCCGGCAAACCAAAACACTCAACCGCCGGTTAGGCCCGGCCGCCTGATGCGCCCCACAAGAGGCTGTGCCGGGCCGTTCGTCGGGGCTTCCGCACCTGAGCGTTAATGTGCCCAGGCAACACACCATTGACGCCAAGACGATGGCAAGAAGGGGAGTCGCGCAGTCCTCAAGCATAAGTCAGCAGGCACCTAGACCGATGTAGGGCCTTCCAATCGCAGCTCTCGGCTCCTCGTGACGCCGGCGCCCTGGCATCGTTTGATTGAACGAAGACGCTGAGTTGAGCTCTCGATACAAAAGCATCTCAGTCCTCGTGCCTCAATGGTTCCGGGCATGCGGCTGCAGGGGATGAAGTCATGAAGTTCAGGGATTTGATCAGACGCGCCGAGGACAATGTGGAGAGGTCGTTCGACGATCTCGAAGCTGACTTGGCTAACGCTGTCGACCAGTGCCTCGATTTGGAGGATGTCGCCGACGTGCCAAACATGGCAGGCGACAACAACGAACAGGATGACAGCGTACGGAGTGAGGGCGGTGCCGGCGACGACGATGATAGCTCGCCGATACCAGCGCATCGGCTGACCTCACACACGCAGAGCCGAATTGCTGCCGTGAGCTCGTTCAACGGCTTGTTCCACGATGCCAAGCTCCATTTCGAGGAGATCAACGCAAAAATCTCCGAAATTACAGGCACATGTCAACTGACGTTCGAGTTTTTTCACATCCTTCACGCGGACATTCTCCGTGCGAACGAACTGGAGCTGGCGAATCAAAATCTGATCGCAGATCAAAGGAACTTGTCGGAAACACTCAATGACCTGAACAGACGGTACTGTGAGCGTCAAGGCACCATCGAGACATTGCAGCAGCGCCAGGCAAGCCTTGTTCAGGAGTGTGAAGTGCTCCGTGGCGCGTTGGCCGCGGCAAGGCTGGAGCTGGTCGAAGCGGCGAACACCACCACAAAGAACGAAGCGGAATTTGGCGACCTCACGAACATGCTTGCCGCCGCAAATGTCGAGGCCGACAGGCGCTCCCGAGAGAACAAACAGCTGCGTGAAAAGAATGTGAGCCTGTCTATTGACCTGGAAAAGGCCATGAAGCGGGAGGAAGAGGCACGGCATAGGCTGGATGCCTTCTCGACGATCCATGCCAACGAAGCTGCGCGAAATTCCGAAATGCTGAGTGCGCTCGGCAAGAGCGAAAAAGAGGCAATCAAATTGCACACCTCACTCGAGGTTGCGCAGGCGAAGCTATGGGAGGTGACCGAAGCAGCCAGGATTATGCAGGCGGACATGGATGGCGAGCTTAAACGCTGCCAGGCTGAGAACCGAGGATTGCGCTCAGAAATTCAAAGTCTCCAATCGCGCTTCGAACTCGCCTCAATCGCAAACACCGAGGCCGCGGCCGAGATCGCCAGGCTCCAGCTACAATGGAGCGACGCCCTGGCGGAAAAACAGGTGACCGACGAAAGGTTGGCCGCACTCACCGAGGAGGCCGAAACCAACAAGGTGAACCTTTCCAAGATCGCCGCAGATTTTGCACAGCTGTCCATGCAGCAGGCGTCCGATCAGATTGAACTCGATGTGAGACGGCAGGAATGCGAGGACTTGCGGGTCGAAATTGCCTCGGTCAATGCTCGGGTCAGGGAATTGCTGCCCTACAAGAGGTCGCACGGAAGCGCGAACGCCTTGCCGCATACATCTGACGTGGCAAATGTAGCGGTGACTGCAGACCGAACGGTGCATGCCGCACGCCGTGGCCGCCGCAGGGCCCTCGCCGCGTTGTAGGAGCAAAGAACCTCTCCTCGTGAGGCAATTGCCCATGTCGATGATCGTGGAACGGTATGCGCTGTTTGTTGCGCAAAAGATGACAGGACACTAACGCTGTTGTCGGGCAGGACTTGGTGAGGCGGCCAGGAAAATCCTGTTGGGGCATCCTTGTAGCCGGGACAATGTCCCGGACGAGCCTCGCGCGTCGGCCGCAGGCGTCACCCCTGTCGGCATCACGTTGCCTACCCCAATATGTCAGCAAGCACGCCTGCCGTGTTCCCGCGGTCGACCGCTCACAGCCGCCATGTCATTGCCGGAAAGCCCTCGACATCTGGTCGGTAAGCGGCTTCAGCAGATAAGACCAGACGCTGTGTTCGTCCGTACTTATGTGAACCTCCGCTGGCATACCGGGTTTGAGCACTTTGGCATTGGTCAGACAGGTGGACTTGTCTTCGACATTGATGCGCGCCGAGAAATAAGAAAGCTGGCGCTGTTGATCTTTTATCAGGTCCGCCGAGATGCGCTTGACAGACCCTTGGCAGGCAGGCGTGGTGCCGGCGTCGAAAGCCGGAAACCGGATCGAGACCCGCTGACCTGGACGAACGTCATCTATGCGCGACGGCGCAATCAGCGCGTCGACCACAAGGTTGCCGGTGTCAGGGACGATCATCATCAGAACTTCGCCCGCGGCAATCACGCCGCCGATCGTGTGAATGGAAGATTCCTGTACCGTTCCCGATTGCGGAGCGCGGATGGTGGTTTTGGCCAGTTCGTCCTGTGCCACAACCTTGCGCTCGCTGAGTTCGGTCTGCTTGGCTTCCGTTTCACGAAGTTCGCTCGTTACGTCACTACGCCTTTGTTCATCGAGCTGAAGTATCTGCAGTTCGGTCTCGCTGATCCTGGCCTGCGCCTCGGCAACCGCCGCCGCGAGGCGCCCTGATTCTCCGTGCGCCCGGGTGGCATCCAGTCTGATGTTGCTAAGTCGCTCTTTGGACACCAGCTTCTTTGTAAAAAGCGCCTGTACATCGACAAGATCGCCATCCAGCAGGACCACGGATTGTTCTTCCGCGGTCTGTTGCGCCTTGAGGCCCTCAACTTGGCGTTCGAGTTGCTTTGAGCGGCTTTGCAACTGTGCCTTCTGCCCGTTGAGGGCCGTAGTGCGGCTTTCGAACAGCGTGCGCTCACCGTTCACCAAGGCAGCCAGTTCCGGCTCGCCCATTCGCGCTTGAAGGCTGAACGGAAGCTGCATCTCCGACAGGCCTTGCCGCTCTGCCTCCAGCCGCACAAGCCGAACCGTTGCCCGATCAAGATCCTTGCTAATTATCTGCAGATTGGCCCGTGTCAGTGTGTCGTCCAACCGTGCCATCACATCGCCGGCCCGTACATGATCCCCGTCTTGCGCGAAGATGCCACCTATCGTGCCGCCCGTCAGATGCTGCACCTTCTTTATGTTGCTCTCGACCACCACGGTCGCCGGCGCAATTACCGCGCCAGCAATCTTGGTCAGACCGAGCCAGAGCCCGCCGCCGGCAAGCAACATAACCGTGACCGCCGCACCCAGGATCAGGTTGGCCCCGATTCCATCGTGCGTACCCGAAATCGCGTTGCGCCGGCTCCCATTGCCGATCGGGGCCGATGGAGCCATCGTCGCCTCAGACAAAAAAATATCCCTCATGCATGACCGCTCACCCCTTTGTGCATCGCGACGGCCGCTGCCGGGCGTTCAACAGGCGCAGCAAAGGGGCGGATGACGTTGGCCAGGACCTCCTCGCGTGAGCCGAAGGCGTGAAGCATCCCATTGGACATTACGAGTACCCTGTCGATATTGGTAAGGGCAGAAGGACGGTGCGCAACTACGATGACGATGCCTCCACGTCTGCGCACTGCCAGGATCGCGCCGGCCAAGGCGGTATCGCCATCGACGTCCAGATTTGAATTCGGCTCGTCCAGAACGACGAGAAACGGATCGCCGTAAAGTGCCCTGGCAAGCCCTACGAGTTGCCGCTGTCCAGCCGACAACGCTGTTCCTCCCTCGCCCATGCGAGTTTGAAAACCGTTCGGCAATCGCAGGATCATTTTGTCGACGCCCGCTGCCTTGGCAGCTGCCAGCACGCCCTTGGCGTCGCCCTTCCCGCCAAATCGCGAAATGTTATCGGCAACCGTTCCATCAAACAGTTCGACGTCCTGGGGCAGGTAGCCAATATGTGCGCCAAGACGTTCTTGGTCCCATTGGTCAAGCGAGGCGTCGTCCAGCCTCACCGTGCCGCGAAGTGGCTGCCAGACGCCCACCAGCGCGCGCACAAGCGTGCTTTTGCCAGAACCGCTCGGGCCGACAACGGCCATTCCCGTCCCTGCAGCCAGGCGGAAGCTGACATTGGCTACCGTCGGTTTTTGCTGGCCCGGTGGCGCTATGGTCAGGTCCTCGACCGCAAGCTCCGCTTGGGGGCGCGGAAGTTCCATATGTTCGTCCCGGTCAGGAAAAGCGGCCAGGGCCGTTGCCAGTTGCGAATAGCTTTGCCGGAACGCGGCGAAGCCTCGCCAGTTCGCGATAGCGGCGTCAACAGGAGCCAATGAGCGACCCAGCAAGATGGAGGATGCGATGATCACGCCTGGCGAGGCTTCGCCTCCTATCACCAGGTAGGCACCCAGTCCAAGAACGCAGGACTGCAAGGCCAAACGCAGTGCCCTAGAGAGTGCCCCGGTGGCGCCGACGACGTCGGAAAGCCTCTCTTGGTGCCTCAGATATGCGTTATTGATCTCGCCCCAGCGGTGGGCAAGCCGTGCGGAAAGGCCCATCGCACGTACGACCTCCGCGTTGCGGCGTCCGGATTCGGCGAGATTGCGTTGCGACACCAGCGTCTCGGACGCGCGTGTCACCGATGTGCGGCCAAGAACTTCCGCCATGACCGTGAGCAGCACGACAATGATCGCACCGCTTGTGGACAACAGACCGAGCGCAGGATGCAGGAAATAGATGATCAGCAGGTAAAATGGAATCCACGGAGCGTCGAATATAACAGTCGGCCCCATTCCGGAAAGGAAGCCGCGTAGCTGATCGAGATCACGGAGGGGCTGTATCCGGTTCGCATCCTGCCCGCCAATGAGCGGCAAGGACAGCGAGAGGCCGAACACCCTCTGCTTCAAATTCCTATGGACACGATTGCCCACTCGAACCAGCAGGCGCAGCCGCACGAAATCCAGCAGCCCGTAGACAGCGTAAAGACCCAGCATTCCGATGGTGAACCCGACAAGCGTCGGAACGCTCTGCGAAGGTAAAACGCGATCGTAAATTTGCAGCATATAGACCGAGCCGGTCAGGGCGAGAAGGTTTATGACTGCCGAGAAGATGCCGACGCCTACCAGGCCAGGCACGGTCCCAAGCATTGCGCCTCGCAAATCCGACGAACTCCTTCCACCAGGGTTCATAGGTTTCGACCTCCCGTGAGAGATCGTTGCGCAAGCTCACTGGCCCCACTGGGCACCGACAATCTCTTGCTGTTCAGGAGCGTATCCCCTTAGCCTTCTAATATTACGCCCCACTAACATGCTTGGACTTTAGTCAAAATGTAGCAAAATCGTGGCGCTGCCCTCAGAAACCCGGAACCCACATGTTAAATCGGGGGAAAACTGCCGTTCCATGGTATTTGGGCGGGGCTTCATGCCGGGCGGAGCGGCCCAAGAAAACCACCCCCTGCCCTTTTTCGGGGCATTTTCGCGCTTTAGCGCTTCCTCGCAACAACCAGGAAGTGTTGCGCCAACTGGCCAGGAACGCAAAGCCTTCTGCAGGCCTGCTCGACAGGCTGCATCATCATTTCACAGAACCCTGGCAACAGGTTTCCCGGCCGAGGCAGGTAACCGTACGGTATCGTCTGCTCGACGGTGAATCCCGAGGCAGTCAGGAGGGCCTTGAACCTCGCTGCGCTCAGCGTGTGGCGAATTGTGCGTCCAGACACTCGATTGAGCAGCCGGCACGCCAGGCCGACGGGCGACGTCGCATTCATGTGAACGTTGCACACAAGCCGCCCGCCATCTTTCAGGTGCTCATTGATCGCTTTCAGTGCATGCCATTTCAGTTCATCCTCTGCGTTCAGGAAAAAACGAAATGCAGTTACCACATCGAACGTCATACCCAACTGCTCCCTTGTCACGTCGACGTGACGCAAACTCACATTGGGCGGTACTTGAGCGCTGTCGAGCATAGTTCTGGAAACGTCGGCGCCAACCACCTCGCTGAAGAGGCCGGCGGCTACCTCGGCGATGCGACCTGTTCCGCATGCGAAATCGAGGCAGTTTCGGCTCGCTCCGCTCAAGGGGCGAAGAACATCGAGGATCAGGGGCTTTTCGATGTTCTCCCAAAGCGCGCCATAATAGCCGGAACTGTGCGTTTTGTTGTAATGTAGGCCGTAGCCGGGCGCGCAATGGCTGGTCCTGTAGCCGTCCGACACCCAGCCGCCCTGCGCATTGCTCTCCTTGCTGGACGTAAATTCATGCCAATTTCCGGACTCACCGGCGCGCGACCTGGACCGCACAATTCGCGCTGACGGCATATGGGAAGCATAACTTGCAGACTGCGTCATCTGATCCGCGTTCGTTGAGGGTGTCGGGGTCGCTCCCTGGTTGAAAATGCGCCTCACCTTGGATCTCCGTTCAGTTGGGTTCGCCCCCCCGATAGAACAGTAAGCTCCGCACGGACTGCGCTGACGCCCTATTGGACTGCCACACTTTGCAGTTCACTGCTGAATCTGGCTTCGAGAGTATCCCCCGGCAGCACAATCGCATCTTCGTCAACCAACAGCTTGCGCCATTCATTGCCGATCTTGCGCACGATGGTCACCTGGGCCCGTACCGTTTCGCCGGCAATCGGCAATGGCTGTGTGGATGCTCCGGTCGGCTGCAGCTTCTCGCTGGCGGCATGGAGCCTGGCGGTGACATCCGCCAGCCGGGCGTTGGTGTCCTTCAGATCCGTCAGCAGGCCAATCCTCCTTTGATTGTCGTTGCGTTCGTGCTGTCTGACAAAGTCCTCCTGCTGGCGCCGCGCCCTCATCAGTTCGACCGAGGTTTGAAGCGCGCCGCTTGAAGATAAAAGCAACGCGCGCCTGACATCCGCGAGCCGGGTGTTGGTCAGATTGCCTGCATCGAATGCCTTCGTCACTCGCGCCAAATCTTGCTCATCCGCCTTCACGCTCTCGCCCTCGACTCGTTCGCGTTTCTGCAAAACGTCAATTTGCTCGGCAGCATCCGTCCGGCCCTTCTCCAGAAAATCCTGTTCCTGCCGGAAATCACTCAGCGCAACCTTCAGCGCCTCTGCTTCAGCCTGTGCCATCGCGGCTACAACGCTCGGCGAAAGAGGTGATCCCTGTGGTGTCTTCTTGTCGAAATCCGCCTGGCCCTGAAGCTCGGCGCGAATGCGGGCGGCGTGAAGGTATTCTTTCGTGTAATCTCCCCAGAGCATTTCGTAATCGCGCTTGAGATCAACCGGATCAGGCCCGGCCTGGCCTGCCCGTGATCGCAAAAGACTGAAGCCGCCGGAAACGGCCAGCGCCTGCCGTACAGTCATGAGCGGACGGTAGGCCTGTTGTCCTGGGGTGAGCACATCGCCCGTTACATAGATCGGGCGATAGTCCGCTATGATTGCTGTGACATCGTCGGGCTCGACAGTAACTGTCTGCTCCCGCCCGTCAGTCAGACGCACGTGAAAAATCTTGCTTGGCAAGAGCTCTTGCATGCGCCTTTGCAATTGAGACGCCGTCAGGCCTGCGACCATGATCATCCCCGCCTCCGGAAGGGCAATATTGCCATCCATCTGGACTACGGCGCGCTGCGTCCGATCAGGGATCGGCGCTATTCCTATCTCGACCGTATCGCCAGGTGAGAGTTGATAGGGCTCGACCTCGCCTGCGCAAGCCATCGAGGTTAGCGACATCATCACGACTGCGCCAAGAACGTATCGTCTACTGAAGGTCATTTGCGACAATCTCCTTCCGGTCGAACACCGGCTTCAAAGGCCATTCAACACGAGTAACGAAATCGTATACCGGGCCACCGGGCACGCCCCAGTTGCTGGACCAGACCACCTGGGTGCCGTCTGGAGACGGAGAGGCATGCGTCTCGCTCCAGTAGTCGAAGGGCGCGTTGTGCGTGTCTGCGACACGGCGGACCTCTCCACTGCCGTCTAGACGCAGCGCAATGACTTGCTGAGCGTAAGGCGCCCAATCCGGGTGCTGCGATAGTTCGGCTGGCGTGCCGCCATAACTCAGAAACACCCAGCCGGGCCTGCCGAGCGACCTGAGTGACGCATGCATGGCCTCGCCATATTTCATCAGCGAGGTAGCCTTGCCATCAGCCAAGCGGCGCTTGATCACCTGATATTTGTCAGGATCCGATTTGCTGATCCCGACATAGATTTCGCTTCCGTCGGAATCGACCGTCATGTCGCCATGGCCCGGTCGATGGTGCTCCATCCACTTCTGGCCCAATATGCCGTCGATGGAGAAGACGAAACTCGCTTCGATTCCGTCCGGTAATTGCTGGGAACACACTATGTTGATTCCGAGAGGTGAGATCGAGCAGGAGCCGGTCGTTCCCGGGAATTCGGCAAGATCGATATCCGGGAATTTCCGCCGTTGCTTGAGATCGTAGCCAAAAACCACCGCTCGGCCGTCATTGTTCGTTGCACGCACCGCAATCCGGCTGCCGTCGCGGCTCGGATTGCCTTTGTTGGGTCCAAATTTGAGGTTGGAGTACGCTCCGGAGGCGAACACGACGTCCTCATGATCGGTACGTGGGGCCCATGTCGCAATCTGCCGGCCCCCGACGCAGATCATCAACTCGGGATCAGTGGGATGCCATTCGCATTCGGTCGCGCGGTTGCGGTGGAACAAAGGCAAGTAGGTTTGTCCGTCGAGAAAGCACAGGCCACCGCAGCCATTGGCGATCAGGAGCAGGCTCTGGTCGGCATTCCAAGCCTGTGCGCTTGAGTAACGGTGGGTGCAGTACTTCTTCCCGCATACACCCGCCCGGCCGAGAACGCCCGGTCTGGTGATCCGTGCGAAAACCATGCCAGACCAAGGATCCCTTGTTTGGCGCACATAGCCCGGCAGGTTGTTCACGACCGCTGTGGCCGCCACCTCCGCTGCCTTGCTTTGACGGCCGCCGGCAACATAGATGTTGGGAGATATGGCACCGGCAGCCAGCAACAGCGCCAACGCATGACGGCCGCCCAGGGTCATGTCATGTAACCCACTTCGCGCCGTACCCGGCCTTCACTAAGGCGCTCGCGCCACCACGTGATTGTTCGCTCCAGCCCATCGCGCAGGCTGGTCTGTGTCCGCCATCCAGTCTCACGTTCAAAGCGCGAGGAATCGGCGAGCAAGGCGCGAACTTCGGAATTTTGCGGCCTCAGGCGGCTTTCATCACGACGGACCGGCTTTTTGCAATCGGTCAACTCAAGAACAATGGCCAATACGTCCGAGACGGTCGCAGCGCGTTGGCTGCCAGCGTTGTAGGCGTGGCCGAACTCGAGCTGGGCGAGACCTGCGGTCAGGAACGCTGTCGCGGTGTCTTCGACATAGGTCAGGTCGCGGATCGGGCTGGTATCCCCGACCATGATCGCAGGACATTTCGGGTCGAGGACTTGCCGGATAATGGTCGGCACGATGGCGCGCTCACTCTGGCGCGGGCCATACGTGTTGAAGGGTCGCATGATGACCACAGGGACATCGAACGACCTGGCGTAGGACTCCGCCATCATGTCGGCGCCGATTTTGGATGCCGAATATGGTGACTGTCCCTGCAGGGGGTGTGTTTCGCCGATCGGCATGGTTTGGGCAGTTCCATAGACCTCGCTCGTCGAGGTATGGATCACCCGCTCCGTCTCCCATAGGCGCGCCGCTTCGAGGACATTCACCGTGCCCAGGATGTTGGTTTCCACATAGGACTGGGCAGCGGCGTAGGAGTATGGAATCGCAATAAGCGCCGCCAGATGAAAAACCGCGGCTTGGCCGCGCATGATCCGGTTAAGGAACGCACTGTCGCGGACGTCACCACGGACGAGCCTCAACTGGCTGCGGATGGTGTCCGGCAGATCGTCTAGCCATCCATGGCTGTCAAAGGAATTGTAAAGGGCAAGGGCTGTGACATCTGCCCCGTTGCGAACAAGCGCCTCCGTGACATGCGAACCGATGAATCCGTCCGCGCCGGTCACCAGGACTTTCTTTCCATTGTAGCTCATCACTGCGCATTCCCTTGGCTGTTTGGAACGCTTCCCTTGGATATTCAAACGTCGATCGGCGGTACCGGAACCCAACCGACCACTGCCAGCACTCCCCGCACCATCCACGCGAGGTCGGAGACGATGGTGCGTCGCGGATAATACGAGAGGTCCAGTGTTGCCTTGGCGGGGAACATGACCTCCCGGTAGAACACGATCGGATCCACGGATTGGGGGAAGTAATGTGCTTCGTGCCGAAAAACGACCTGGGCTGGACCCAGCAGGCCTGGCTTGTATTGCAGCACGGCCCTAAGCTCGCCCCGGAAACAATCGGCGAAAGCCAGGCTCTCGGGTCGTGGACCGACGATCGCCATTTCGCCTTTGAGGACATTCCACAGCTGCGGTAGTTCGTCCAGCTTCGTCGCTGCGAGAAAGCGGCCAACGGTGGTCATGCGTGTATCGCCCACGACCGTCAGCGCAAGGCCTTGAGAGCCGCAGTTCACACCGAATTTGCGAAATTTGTACATGCGAAAGGTTCGGCCGCCGGCCCCGATGCGGGTCTGAGCGAACAAGATCGAGCCACCGCCCTCGAGCAGAAGCGCTCCGGCGATCAGCAGCATCAATGGCGCCAATGCGACGGTAGCGATGCCCGCCACCGCAAGATCGATTGCGCGTCTCGCAAAGCCGTGATCAGGATTTGGAACGAACATCCGGTGAAAGGCAGGGTCTAACGCATTCATGCAGCAGTTCCTCTTTGGGCGCCTGCTTTGAGCGCGCCTGTTTTGAGCGCGGCTGCCAGGGCAGCCACGACTGATTCGGCGGCGGCGGAAGTGACCTGGGGGTGCAGCGGAATTGTGAGCTCTCGCTGAGCGAAATCCTCTGTGTGGGGCAAACTCACGCCGGGAAGGCGCTCGCGGTAAAACGTCATTTGGTGCACCGGCGGGTAGTGGATGGTGGTTTGTATGCCCTGTGTCCGCAACTCGTCGATGACATCCTGCCGGCTCGCGTAGCGCGGCAGGACGATCGGCATGATGTGGTAAGCCGACGTCCGGGGTTCGCTAAATGGAATGACAATAGCTGGGCAACGGTCCGCGATCAGGCGTCGGTACAAGACAGCTATGATACGCCTGATTTCGTTCCACTCTTGCAGGTTCTGCAGCTGAACCAGGCCTATTGCCGCTCGCATCTCGTCCATTCGGTAGTTGAATCCAAGCATCGTGACATCATATTGCGGCGTACGACTGTTCAGCCGCTGATGCGTCCCCGTGGTCATTCCGTGCCCGCGGGCCAGGCGAACCCTGTCGAGCAGATCGGGGTCACGTGCAATCACGGCGCCCCCTTCGGCCGTTGTCATGTTCTTGTTGCCATAGAAGCTGAACGCGGCCGCGGCGCCGAAGGTCCCGACTTCCCTAAGCCCGGGCGCGTGCGCAGCGTCCTCGATGATATGCAGCCCGCGAAGCCGGGCGAACCGCTGCCATTGTTCCCGATCGGCGAGATACCCGGCGAAGTGAACGAGAATGACCGCTTTCGTGCGCGTCGTGCACCGCGCTTCGGCTTCCGCAACCGAGATCAACGGCACGTCGACGGACTCGATATCGACGAAGACCGGCGTCGCCCCTACATACAGCACCGCATTCGCCGTCGCCACGAACGTCAGCGAAGGAACCAGTACTTCGTCGCCAGGGCCGATGCCCAAAGCGTGAAGGAGAAGATGGAGCGCTGCGGTGCAGGAACCAACCGCAACGCAATCTCGCGCGCCATGCATGCTGGCAAAGGCCAGTTCGAACTCTCGTACCCTGTCCCCCATCGTAAGCCAGCCGCTATCAATCACCTGCGACAGGGCTGCCTTCTCTGGCACGCCTAGGATCGGGGCGCTCACCAAGAGCATCTTGACCTCCTGAAAGCCTTGTTACTGGCTAGACCTCTGCATCAGACTTTCATGCGGCTGCAGCGGCAGCCGCGACCTCGATTGAGGACGACTGATCTTCCCAGGCAATTGCCTGTGCATTCTGGAAGTCATCGACACGACCGATGTCGAGCCAAAGACCGTCATGCTTGTAAACATGCACGGTCGTGCCGCCCTGCATCATCTGCAGCATCAGGTCATCGAACCCAAATGGGATCCCGGACGGAATGAACCGCAGGACATCTGGGTTCATGCAGTAAATCCCCATGCTGACGAGATGGGAAAGCGTCGGCTTTTCCCGGAAGAGCTGGACGGTATTGTCGATCTCGTCGATGACCCCGAAGTCCATCTTGATATGACGGCACGCCGTGGCGATCGTAACGGGATCCCTATGCAAGCGGTGCGCGGCTACAAACCGGCTCAGGCTTAGATCTGTGAGGACATCGCCGTTCAGAACGACAAATGTTTCGTTCAGTTCATCCCTAATCAGAGAGAGAGGTCCGACGGTGCCGAGTGGCTCCATTTCCTGGGTATATTTGATCTTCAAGTTCCATTGCGATCCGTCGCCGCAGACGCTCCGGATCAAATGTCCTAGATACCCTGTCGTAATATATACCTCTTCAATGCCGTTGCGCCGCAGCCACTTCAAAAGCAACTCAAGAACAGGCCTGGCCCCTATCGGCATTAATGGTTTCGGCAGGACCGATGTAAACGGTCGAAGGCGCGTACCCATCCCACCACATTGAATCACCGCTTTCATTCGATCCTCCTGATCTGCAGTTGGCTTTGTTCGGGATCGGTGTTCCATTGTCCGGCCAGGGCACACCCTCAAATCCGGCCAAACCTCGGCGGCAATCCGAACATCATATGCGAAAAGGTATGTGACAGCCGGGGCGGCTGTCGTCGTGCATTCGAATGGTAGGGATTCAAAACGTTCAAGGTATTAGATGCCACGAGATCAACAGCCGATAGAAGCGCGATTGGGCACTGATCATGACGCCGATAAAAACGAAAGCAGTTGCTTTCAAGAAAGCTGCGATCCGCCAGGGCCGGACCGGCCTACAGGTCCGGCGACAGCGGGTGGCGACATAACAGATGCCACATGATTACGATGGTCCTGAACAGCTGGCTTTGGACCCAGAAATGGGAAACCGGCATCGTTTTGCCGACGGGCACCGCACGCCAGGGTTAAAAATCTATGGATGAGCTTCGCAATTTAGTATTATATTAGACGTTCTGGATGTGCGTGGATGGGACGCTGCGGACATCACTGTGATGCGTTGACCAGTGGATGGCCGCCATTTTAGGACCACCACGGATTGTCGATCATAGGCGAATGGGAGGTTCCAGCGGGTTTTCTCGTCGGGAACCGAGTAACGCGTTGGGGTAGTTGCATGGCTCGGATCGTCATTGCCGACGATCACGGCTTATATCGGCGTGGTCTCCGGCTGGCACTCATGGCTGGAATTCCAAGCGCCGAAATATTCGAAGCTTCGTGTTTCGATGCCGCGGTCAATCTTCTAGAGGAGCAGGCGTCCATCGATCTTGCGATCCTCGATCTGAACATGCCTGGGCTGTTCCATCAGGAAGTGCTCAGCGACTTTATGGCTGCCTATCCTGACACTCGCTTTGCGATCGTTTCCGGGGATGATTCCCGCTCGGAGATACTGACCGCGCTTTCGATCGGACTTCACGGGTATATCGTCAAATCGCAGAGCGACGAAGAAGTCGTGCTGGCTGTAAACGAAATCCTCGCTGGCCGGATCTATGTGCCATCTCTCCTATCTCGAACGTCTGCCGACCAGAGATCGCATGCCCCCCCACCTCCGGTTCAAAATCCCAGCCGCCGGCACGAGGGCTCGGGCGACGTCGCTAGGCTGACGTCTAGACAGAAGGACGTCCTCAAGCTGATGGCAGAGGGGTACTCGAATAAGGAGATTGCCCGCAATCTGGACATTGCCGAGGCGACAACGAAAATCCATGCCGCAGCCGTGCTGCGTGAGCTTGGGGTTAGAAACCGTACCGAAGCAGCTGTGTTGCTCCAAAGCTGGCTTACGAGACAGGCGAGTTGACGCATGCCCCTCGAACCGGCCCGAGTTTGCTTGCAGGAAATCGCAGCAAAGGGCCCACACCATCGGTTAATTGGTCGGCTTCGACTTGGAGGGGCTCTATTGCAATCCAAATTCCTCAATTTCTTTGCGCGATACACGCAGCGAATATCGAAGGCCATCTTCCGATATTTCCATATTCGGGGAATGACCGACAAGCGGCGTGCTGTCCACACCGATTATCAGTGACCCGAACCCGCGGCGTACGACTTTTGAACTCTTCCGTCGGCCCGATTCCACCCAATCGAACACGAGGTCGTCACCTTCGTCCTCGGATGCAAATCGCCACTTAACTTCGACCTTGCCATTCGGGTCACCCAGCGCACCATGTTTCACCGAGTTTGTCGTCAACTCGTGAAGGATCATCGCCAAGCCCTCGGCGGCGCCGCTTGGCACAGTGAGGGAAGGTCCACTGATCGTTATGTCGCGTGTCTCCTTGAAGGGCTGCAATTCCCGGTCCACGAGCTCATGGAGCATCCCTGACAGGTTGGCGTGACGAGAAAGGATGCGATGGGTCGCCTCCAGCGTTCGAATCCAATCGATCAACATCTCCTTGTATTTGGCAACGTCATTGTCGGGGATATCGATCATGTTGACCAGAGCTCTGATCACTGGAAACACATTGCTGAACCGATGGCGCTCTTCGCGCATTATGCGCTCGCGTCTCTTTACGGCGGCGCGAAGCAAAGTTGTTTGTCGACGTTCGGTCAGATCCGCCGCCACCCCGATGCGCATTTTGCGGTCGCCGTGCTCTTCCTGCCGTCCACGCAATGCAATCCAGCGTGTGTGACCATCCACTTGCCGGACGCGAATCTCGACGTCAAAGTTCAATGCCGATGAAGGCTTCGCCGAGGCGGACAACTTCGGCCAGTCGACGGGATGGATTACGGCCGAGAGTTCTTCCAAGCGGCGGACTGGGGCCGGAGGCAGACCAAGAATGTCCCAGAACTTGCCGGAGCCGGCGACTGTCCCATCCTCAATGTCTATTTGCCATGTGCCCAGGCGCCCGGCAGATACGGCGAGATCGAGCCATTCCTTCTGAGCCCGAAGGGCCTCGCGTGCCGCTTGTCGCTCGGAAATATCGTCAACCACCACGAATACGCTCTCATTTGGCGCCTCGTCCGGCCGCGACGAAGACAGGGCCAGGTGAGCCCAAAATGCCGTGCCATCCTTGCGCAAAACGCGGATATCCGTCCCCGACGCGGTCCCATTGCCCAAATCTTGCAAAAGTTTCCGCACAGTACCTCGATCGTCGCGGAAAATGAGTTCCTCAAGCTCCAGTTGGGCAAGTTCCTTGTGCGCGTAGCCGGTCATCTCCAAAAGCCGTCTGTTCGACTGCAGCAGTTCGCCATGGCGATTGGTATTAGCAAAGCCCAAGGCGGCAGCGTCGATGGCACCGAGCCTCGCTTCTGCCACCCTGAGCGCACCATGCAGATCTTGTCGCAGGCGGTGGAACACAGCTGCGATCAGGCTACCCGAACCCAGAAGGAAGACGGCCCCGGTCCAGTCTCGACCAGTGAGGTGACCGTCCAACAGGTGTCGCATCCACAAGCCGGCGACCGCCATCAGAAGCGTTGCTGCGATGGCAACAAAACGGCCCTCAAGATACACGATGACAACGGTTATGGGGATAAACGCAACAAGCGGCAACGGCTGGCCGCCATATACCGTACTTATCGCCTCGAATGCTATCGATGCTGCAAACACCAAAAGCGAAGCTAGATGAGCCCACGTAGTGCTCGACACATTCGATTTGAGCCAGCGCAGGTCCGAACCCATGCGCAAAGACTACAACTTTCGGTCTAGTCCGTCGAGACTAGGCCGAAGGGGTGGCACCTAATCCCAATGCCCGATTGCCATGACTTTGCCGGCGAATAAAATCATGGTGTCAGGAGCGCTCTTCAGAAAGATATATCCAGGAGACGCTGCGGAAAAACCATTCGCAGATTTCTCGCAGTATGTGGAAATTCAAGTTGAAGCAGCAACTTCATCAGATTTGATTTGCGTCAGTAGCAATGGGTTGGGTGGAAGCGATGACACTGATTGAAACGCGAAACGATGCGCTTGCAGGCAGGCAATACATTGTATTGAACGATACCCGCCACGAAAGGCCGATAAGCCTTGTGGACCGACCGGACGCAAGGGTCGGCGGATCTCGACGACGCAGCCTGGAATCCATCACCGGCATGCTTGATCGTATGGGTTGCGGCTATCTCGTCCTGGACCGAGACAAGAAAGTAATAGAATGGAACGCTGCCGCTCGGGACACCCTCGCACGCCAGGGCGAAGCAACTGATACAGCCGTCGAGCTTGCTGCCGGGTTGAGGCGGCTGGTCGCGAATGTTCCGGTCCACCTCCAGCCGGGCTCACTCTCATGGGTAGTGATCCACAGCAGAGGCGACAGGCCGGTGACCATGAACGAGACGGGGGTCGTTACACCGGACGGGACAACCGTCGTCGCATTGCTGGACCGGGATAACAAATCGGCGGCCAACCCTCGCACGTTGCAAAGGATGTTCGGTTTGACCAGCGCGGAAACGCAGTTGGCGCTACGCCTGGCCCATGGCGACGCGCCCCTGGAGATCGCCCGCAGCTGGCATCTCAGTCGCACGACTATCCGCTCTCAGCTCGCCTCGCTGTTCGCCAAGACCGACACGAGGCGTCAGGCGGAACTAGTGGCTCTTTTGGGGCGCATTTCGGTTTTGCCATGAGAAATCGACTGCTGTCTGCATCCGCTTTGATTCAGACAGCGGCGGCCCGCATTGAGCGCGCTGTCGCGTAGATCACAAGGCCGGCGGCGCCATTTCCGATCGTTCAGGCGCTGCCGAGATAGCGCGGAACCCGGAACCTGGAAACGGGAGTGACTTGCCATGGCCGAAGCAGATTCGAAGGTCAACAAGCTGGCGGATATCGTTCACGCGCTGCAGGATGGTGCTGCGTCGAACCTTACGCACACGGGGCCGATCATCGTCACGGGCGCCGCTGGGTTCATCGGATTTCATGTTGCGTCACGCCTTTTGCGGCTCGGCGCCGAGGTCATCGGCGTCGACAACTTCACGCCTTACTACGACCTGAAGCTGAAGGAGGCGCGATTTACACGGCTCTGCGCCGAGCCGAGGTTCACGCCGATGCGCTTCGACCTGGCGGACCGGTCGCTGGTGAAAGCGCTGTTCTGCGAATTCCAGCCATCGCACTTCGTGCATCTGGCCGCCCAGGCCGGGGTACGTCATTCGCTCGTGGACCCGCATGCCTATGTGGAGTCAAACATAGTCGCGTTTCTCAACGTTTTGGAGGGCTGCCGACACGCCGGCGTCAGCCATCTCGTTTATGCCTCGTCGAGCTCCGTATATGGCGCCAATCGACGCATACCCTTTTCCGAGCATCATGGTGCCAATCATCCGGTGAGCTTCTACGCCGCCACCAAGGCCGCCAACGAATGCATGGCGCATTCCTACAGCCATCTGTTCGGCTTGCCCGTGACCGGACTGCGCTTCTTCACCGTCTATGGTCCCTGGGGCAGGCCCGACATGGCAGTCTATACTTTCACCCATGCCATCGCCGAGGGCCGAACGATCGAAGTCGCCAACGCCGGGCGCGTATGGCGGGATTTCACCTATATCGACGACATCGTAGAGGGGGTTGTTCGCGTGCTCGCCAAACCACCGTGTCAGGATCCCGGTTGGGACGGTCGCGCTGCCGATCCTGCCACCAGTTCGGCGCCATATAGGCTCTACAATATTGGCAATGATCGGCCGGAAGAAATCAACCATCTGATCGCGCTCATCGAGACGGCCCTTGGTCGCCGCGCCGTTCGCGTCAACGTACCTTTACCGCCAGGTGACGTCCTGGAAACCCGCGCCGATGTCAGGGACCTCCGCCGCGCCGTTGGCTTCGCACCGGCGACAACACTGGAGGACGGCGTGCAACGTTTCGTGGAATGGTATCGGGAATTCCATGCACGCCCTGTGGGGCAGGTGCGACCAGCTGGCCTTCCGGCAACGGCATAGTGAGCACAACGCCGCCATTTCCTTGGTGTGACAGGGTCGCGGCTCGCCTTCAATCTGTCTTGGGATACGCCGGCACTGGAAGGGGCCCAAGCTGCCGTCCTGTACTGTGCCCGACCCCCAAAAGGCGCTTCTGGCAAAGGAGCCGCAAGCGCGCCCGAGAGCACCATCCCAACCAGGATCGTGAGCAGGACCGTAACTACCCACCGCATGGGCAGCACGATCGTCGCCGTGAACAGCACATAAAAGAGCATCTCATAATTGAGCGTCCAACCCAACTCGTAGACCGGCTGAACGACGCCGCCAGGGCGACTGGCCGGAATGAATAAGTACGATTCGACTACAAACCTGAGGTCGACGTAGCTCTGGTTGAGAAAGTTGGGGGCGACCACCGCTACCGCAACGTAGAGCGAGGTGAGCGCTCAATATAGCGGGACAATTCGCGCGATCCGGCGGGAAATGAAGAGACGCGCGCCCCCGGGCTTTGCGAACAACAGCCGGGACGTATGCACCATAATAGGGCCGGGAATCACGAAGAAAACATCGTTCCAGCCCTCCATGGTATCGGATTCCAGCTCTGAAAGGTGCGGCCAGCCTGTAATTCCAGGGTGGCCGCATCATGCTGGGCGTGTCGCAGCGCGACCGAACTAGCCGCGAGGGCGCGCAGGACCTGGACCTGGGTGAGGGTTTCGCGTTGGCTGCGCTCGACAGGCGTCGANAATGCCGACGCTCCCTGGGATATTTTTTTGAACATCGCAACGCGCCATCAGACCCTCTCCAACAGAAGATCGGCGTTGTCTCCGAGACTGGAGCCGGCCAGCCTCTTCAGGTTCACCCGGGTGAGCACACTCCCTACTGGAACGGTGGCGGATCCACCGGCGCCTATTGCATCCAGAGCACCACGGGCAATGCTGCGCCTCGTCCTTGCCCAGCGAACGGCAAAAAGCACCGAATCGGCCCAGCGCTTAAGCAGCCTGGTTTCAGGCCCCCCGAGGCCCAGCGGACCGTTCATGATGACCACGTCGTAGGCCGAACGCAGTTCCTCAGTGAACTGGCATTTGTCGACGGTGGACAGAAGCGTCAGGAGATCATCGGAAGGTGCTGGAGCGGCCATGAGGTCGATACCGATTTCCGGCATCCTCGTGATGGCATCCTTCAGCACGCAACGTCCATTCACATAGTCGCCGAAGGAGTTCCGGGCCTTGTCGGTGCTGAATTCACCACGAAACCCGTTCGTGAGCCGTACATCCTTGCGATCGAGATCGAGGAAAAGCACTCTTCCTCCCAACCGCGTTGCCGCCAGCGCCAGGCTCCATGCCAACTCGGTCTTGGCATCGTCCTGGATGCTGGACGTCACGAGAATGATGTGCGGCGGCTGCCCCTTGCCCTGAGTCGGCGCCGCGGTGACGAGCAGCGATGTCACGGCCCGGCTGAACGGCAAGTTCTGCTGGCTCAAAACCAGATGCCGCAGCTTTTTCGCATGAAGTCCCGAAACCCTGGGAAGCAGTCCTATGCACGGGATCCCAAGCTCGGCTTCGGCCTCGGCTTCACTGCGCAAGGTCTGATTGAAGGCGTTTCGGACTAGAACGAAGACCGCCCCCATCACACTAAACACGATCATGCTGGGGGGAATGAGGAAAATTGGCGGCAAAGTGATGGGATTCGACGGCGGCCAGGCAGCCGAAAGGATCGCCACGCCTGGCGAAGGAGCGGCGATGCGCCGTGTCAGGTCCTGCTGCCGGCCCAGGAGTTCGTTGTAATGCTGCGTCACGATGGCAACCCGCGGCTCAAGGGCTCGCAGCCCGGAAAGTTGGTTCGCCGTGTCGGCCACAGCCGCGTCGAGCATCGCTTTGCGGCCCTCGAGAGCCGCAGCCTGCGAGCGGTAGACATTTGCCTCGGCAGCGATGCGGGCAATGCTTTGCTCGATTTCGAGGGTGATCGCGTTGCGCAGATCGCCGTCGGCGGCGGCACCCGACTGGCGTGTCACCAGGTCCGTCAACACGGGCGATCCGATTTCTTCAGCGATGGCCGTGACGGGGGCGCCCGCCTTACGCAGGTCCTCGATACGGCGAAGGCGCGATTCCGACGCGGAAAGACTGGCTTTCGACAAGAAGATCTGCCGGCCGAGCTCCGCAGTCTCACTGGCTGCGTTGTTGGCCCCAGTCTGATCGACGGCGCCATGCGTGAGCCGGTATGTTTCCAGCCGATCCGTCGATTCGACCAGATCCCTTTGTACTTGCGGAAGGCTGGCGACAATCGAATCCAGATGAACCTGATCCGATGCGCGGCTCTTTTGTATGAGATCTTGAATGTAGACCTGGGCAAACGTGTTCGCGACAAGTGCCGCACGCGCGGGACTTGGATCGGTGAAGCCGATGGTGATGACGCGCGATCGCAGCTCTTGTCCGACCCTCATTCCGTTGCGGAGCGCCTTCAGCTCGGGCGCGTCCGCTGCGTCCGGACTTTCCGCAACTGTCTTACCCTGTCTCCAGGCCCTGCTCAGGAGATCGCTGAGGAACGAGCCAGCCGCGGGCGGGACGGCGCTGACGCCGCTCTTTCCGGTACCGTCGACTGTTTGGGCCTTGCGCAGTGCTGCCAGAATCCGACGCAGGTGGCCTTCTGAGGAGAGCATCGTCAGATGATCATCGATGCTCGATTCCAGCGAGTCCTGGGCGATTGCCATGCCGCCCGAAGCACTGCTGCTCGGGGCGTCGATAATGACCTGCGTCGTTGCCTCGAACAGCACCGGGCGGGTGAAGCCTGCCAGTCCGGCCAGGATGCCGCCCAAAAGGGCCATGGCAAGCAAGAACCATTTTCGCGTCGTCAGGATGATTACAAGCTGGTGGAAGGGTGACGATTGCGTTGGCTCGCGTGGCGGCCGCATCGAGCGCAGATTGGTTTCAAGTGTCCCAACTTCCATTTGCTTGGCGCGCGGACGCCGGGCGCGGTTGGCTATGGAACCTTCCATCTCAATCCCCTGTCAGTTCGATATGGTAAGAAGGGTGCATGGCGGCCGCCGATGGCCGCATGGCTTCGTTGCGCCACGCCTGAAACATGAGCACCGGCCACAGGTCGCGGAAATTATCTTGGCTTCCATGCAGATGATTGCGCCAGCATGCGTCAACCTTCTCACGGTCGATGACCCCGTCCCCGGAGCGGCCGATCGTGGCAATGATATCGGTTGCCCAGCCGCGCAAGGGCCCTTTCAACCAAGTCCCGACCGGAACGTCGAAACCTTGCTTGGGCCGGTCGACCAGTCGGCGTGGTACATAACGATCGAGCAGTCGGCGAAGCAACCATTTGCCCTTCCCGTTTCGGACTTTGGCACGGGCTGGCAAGCGCCAGGCGAATTCAACGACGCGATGGTCCAGGATCGGGCATCGCCCCTCGAGGCTGTTGGCCATGGTGGCTCGATCGAGCTTCACCAAAATGTCGCCCGGTAGATAGCCTGTCATGTCGGCGAATATGAGACGCGAGAGCAGGCCGTCGAGCTTTGTGGTGTCGGTCGCTGCTGGCGACGGCTTGCGATGAACAAGGTCGTTGGCTGAAGATCTGGTCAGTTGCAGAAGGAGTTCGTCCTCATCTCGCGCCGCGAGCAGGCGGGCAAGGCGAGCCAGGCGGTCGCCGCGCAAGCCATGCCGCATATTCGCTGAAAGCGGCAGATTGCCGAAGATATCTTTCTGAGAGGCTTGGGCCAGCAACCCAGCCCCCGATGCCAACAGCCGGCGAAAGGACAATGGTAGCTCATGCTGCTTTGTGAGGCGGGTTGCCAGGAAGTGTCGAGAATAGCCTGCGAAGCACTCGTCGCCACCATCTCCTGAAAGCGCCACCGTTACGTGTTGCCGCGCGAGGCGCGACACCAGCAGCGTCGGTATCTGCGATTCATCGGCAAACGGCTCGTCCCAAATCCGGGGCAACTCCGGAATGACCTCAAGCGCGGCGGCCGGCGAGAGATGAAGTTCCGTATGATCGGTGCCCAGATGCCGAGCCACCGCGGCCGCATGGGGAGCTTCATCAAACCCACCTTCGCCGAAGGCTATGGTGAACGTACGAACGGGGTTTCGGGACTGTGCCTGCATCAGGGCGACGACAGTCGAGCTGTCGATTCCGCCCGACAGAAAGGCGCCCAGCGGCACGTCTGCAACCATTCGTTCCTTGACGGCCAGGCGGAGCAGGCTGTCGAGCTCGGTCGCGAGGTCCTCGTCGCTGGCGGCTATCGGATCGCGCTGTCCCTTGCAGGCGACATCGGCCAGCGACCACCAAGGGTGAATGCGATGCGCAAGCGAACCGGTGCCTCGGGCGCTGGCGAATTGCGCCGCAGTGACCGACAGGACTGAACCAGGCGGCAGCTTGAACACGCCCTGCCAAATGCAACGGTCATCCGGCACCCAGCCTTTGGAAACCATCGTCGTCGCCGCATCGACATCGAGTTCCGGGGTGAACCCTGGGAAGCAAGTGATCGCCTTCAGCTCCGAGGCGAAGACAAGCGCGTCACGTGTCAACGCGACATAGAGTGGCTTCTTGCCCATTCGGTCGCGGGCAAGCTGAAGCGTTCGGTTCTTCTGATCCCAAAGCCCGAAAGCGAACATGCCAGCGAAGCGCGCGAGGGCTGCATCAAGGCCCCAGCTTTCGATCGCGCACAGCATGACCTCCGTGTCGCTGGCGCCGCGGAAATGATGGCCCGCCCCTTCCAGTTCACGGCGCAGATCGCGAAAATTGTATATCTCGCCATTGAAGGTGATGACATACCGACCGCTCGCGGAGCGCATTGGCTGGCGACCCGCTTCGGACAGGTCGACGATGGCCAGTCGCCGGTGGCCGAAGGCTACCCCCGCTTCACGGCTCATCCAGAAGCCCTCGCCGTCAGGCCCGCGATGACGAAGGGCTGAGGTCATCTGTCCAATTGCCCTGAGCGACCTCGTATCTGCGGCGTTGGGTGCCAGGAGAATTCCAGCGATCCCACACATGCTAGCGCCCTCGCTCCCGAATGGGCGCCGAAACCGCCCCGGCTGGAATTCGCCTGGTCAAGGGCGCGATCCTGCGCGTCAGGAAAAATTCGCCCGTTCGCAATCCCGGACCGGGGGGCTGCGTCGCATGACACATCGCGACGGTCAGCGCCGATATTGCCTCGCGGGTCATTGCCTCGCCTCATCCAACCGTCGGCTTCCTTCCTGCGCCATCAACACAGCGGGCGCCGAATGTGAAGCACTGCTGTGCGTCCGGCCGTCAAGAACACTCAGATACAGATCGCAATAACGGTCGACGACGTGCGACAGCGCAAATTGCTCCCGAACAAATCCGATCGAACGTTCGCCCATGACTTTTGCGAGGGCGCGATTGGACAGAACTTCGATTATTCTGGATGAGAGGGCTGCCACATCGCGCGGCGGGACGAGATAGCCGTTCCACCCGTGTTCGACCACGTCGTTGCAGCCGGGCATCCTCGAGGCCACGATAGGCAATCCAGCCAAACCGGCCTCCAGAAGGACGCGCGGGACGCCCTCGCGATACCGGGTGGGAAAGGCGAACAAGTCTGCCATGCCGAGGAGCGCTGGAACATCTGGCCTCGGGCCCAGGGCGATTACATGAGGAGAGTATCGGTCGATATCCGCTTTGTGGACGGCAAACGGGCCTTCCGATTGCCACGGGCCGACAAGCACGAAACGTGCGTTCGGCCTCTCGCGCAGGACGTGTGGTACCGCTTCGAGGAGAGCCGGGATCCCCTTCTGGCGGGTCAGTCTGCCCACAAAGATCACGACTTCGGCCGACTGGAGCCCAAGTTCTTCGCGCATGGCCGTTGCGGAATGACCCCGATCCCGCGCCCTCGCAAACGCATCCGCGTCGATTCCAGAACTGCGGATCAGCCGCCCCTTGCCGCGTCCGACCAGCCGGTAACGCGCGAAGAAAGCCTGGTCGTCTCGGTTTTGGAAGACGGTCGCGGCTGTCCAGAATGAGGCCAGTCCCTGAAGGCAGCAGAAAATCGGACGCAGGGCCAACGCTCTCGGCTCTAGCGAGGAGAATGTCCAGCCAAGCCCATTGATGGTGCGGACGACCGGAACCTGTCCTCGTAACGCAATGGGTGTCAGGAGATTCGGCTTCGTGTCGAAACTCTGAACAATGTCTGGCCGGATTTTCAACAGCAATTTGCGTGCCGCGCGCAAAGTGCCCCACTCTGCGCTGCCGCTGGCAAACCGGTCGAAACTCAATTGGTGATGTGGAATGCCGTGAGGCGCGAATGCGGCACCATCACCGCTCGACACAGCCGTAACCCGGAAGCCCCTTTCGCGCACGGACAGCAGGAAGGGAATTCTCAGGAGGTGATCCTCACCTCCGACGCAAACCAGGTGAGGTTTCATGCCGCCCTTCGGGAACATGCGCGGCATCTCGGTCGCGCAATGTTGCTGGCTTTTGGAGTCTTCTTTCACAGCCTCGGCTTCATCTTTTTTGCCCGCAGGACGAGAAGCCAACGCTAGGAGGAGGCCCGCCTACTGTCCTCGTCTGTTCGAATGAAACAAGCCGTGTTCTGGCAACGAGCCGGTGTGCCGAAGGTCAGATACCTACGCACCGTATAAAATGGTCCACACTGCTTGGTTACCCAAGCACGAGAGGCCCACCGATCTATCCCGCGGCCTTTCATGTGCTCCCGTTGGATTGCGGTCTAAGTTCTTCGGCTCGGGGCACTGGGGTTGACCGCCCTTCAGGTGATCGCTCGCGCCTCCGATCTCAGCATGATCGGAACGCCGTCGCGGATCGGGAAGGCAAGTCCCGCGGCTTTCGATATGACTTCATCGTTGTCTGAATCCCAGGCAAGCAAGCCCCTGGTCATTGGACATACCAGCCAGTCCAATAGCCTGAGATCGAACGAGGTATTTTCTTCCTCTCGTCTATCGGCGTCCATCTGCTATTCCTTTCCCGGCCAATGTACTAACGCTCAACCCCGAAGCGAGCGCGCTTCCCGACATAGAAGCGATCGCTCGAGATTCGCGTTGCTGCTGTAGTTCGTGAACTCTCTGCAAAGAGGCAAATCATCAGGACAAACCACACGATCGGATGGCGTATGATCAAATGCGGGATGCTGAAGATGACGATCGAACCCAAAAGCGCTAGCAGGGCGTCGAATTTCGCGCGCCAAGCGGATACGGCGGAGGAAATGATGATCCACACCAGCGCCAGAACTGCAACAAACCCGCCTTGACTGTACAGATCAAGAAATGTGTTGTGCGCTTCGAACGGGCGGGGCAGAAATTGCTGATCGCCGACAGGGGGGCGTTCCATGTGCGGACCTGGACCCAACCCCAGCGATCCCGATCTTAGGCCCTTGTCCACTGCTTCAGCCCAGAGATAAAGGCGAAGCTCGACAGTATCCTCGGTTGCTTGACCGCCCTTGTCCTTCGTAAGGCTCTTGGCGAACGCTTCGGCGCTGTCGAACCCGGTGAGGATATAGGGACTCATTGCTATTGCCAGCGGCAGTAAGCCGATAATGAACAAAAGGCCGATTTGGCGGGAAAGACTTGCATTTCCATCGCCGGTCTTGAGCCAGGTCCGCGCCCGCAATCCCAGGAACATCAGACCCGTCACGATCGTAGTATATAGATAGGTATCACTCTTCGTCAGCCTGCCGACATAGAAAGGCAGGATCAAGGCGCACAGCCCCAAGAGCCTTCCCCAGCGGCTGTCGGAGGTCGTTGCAAGATGCAGAGCCAGAGGTCCAAAGACCGCGCAGTAAAGCGCAAGCTGGTTTGGATTGTCGGACCAGCCGCAGAAGCGATCCCAGTACCAAGGATTGACGCCGGACTGGCTGATCCACCCCCAGCCAAGTCCCACTTGAATAGCAAGGCCAACATTGGCGATCGCAACAATCCACCATGCACAATCGCGAAGATGGCGACCGGCATCGGGCTCAGCGGCGGCCAGGCAGGTGACGCTTGCCAGCAAAAGGTAGGCTGCCAGGTCGTGCAGCAACGGGGACAAGTACAGGACGGTGCTCAGATATCCAACGACGGCGCCCATGCTCAGAGCAAATGCCATAAGCGCCCAAAAGCTCGCCAGCATGGCGAAGACGGATGAGGCTTCCATGCGGCCGCCGCCCAGGATACGTCCAATCGAGAGCAGTATCCAAAGCACGAGGAATGTTTCGCCGTAACCGGCGTGCAATAGCGGTAGGGTGAGTTGTGTCGCGTATGACATCACGACGCCGCAGGCCAGGAGCACATTTCGGATTACCATCTGAGCCGTCCAGGCGAAGGCGAGGCAAGGTCATTTACCACTATCGGGGCGTTCCGCCTTCTGCGAGTGAATAGTTCCATATCTCCAATCTCAGACATGATGGTGGGGCGCCGTTTGATTCAAAGCCGAGTCTCTCTCAAGACCAGTGACGAGGAACCTTGCCTGTGACACGTGCCGTCTTTCACGCACCTGCTGTGCAACAGCTTCGGCAGCGGTTGTGAGGCCACTTCGGTCCAAGCTTTCGACGCAAATCATGGGAAGTCGGCAAGATTCAAGCTGCTCGACTACGAGATTGACCTGATCAATGTGATCAAGGCTGCTCTGTAGATCAACCTCGAGAAGCTGTTGGATGATGCCAAGGGAACGGCGGCGTTCCCGAAGGCGCGCCTCCAGAACTTCTCTCGGCGCTTGCAAGCGGATGAGCAGGTCCGGTTTAGGCATCATGTCAAGAGCGCGCGCCAAACTCGCGCGATCGGTTATGCCGCTTAGCAAGACGAGTGAGGAGACGGATTGAACCGTTCCCTGGTCGAAAATTGAAATTACGTCATCGGACGCCTGAGCTATGCTCCAAGCTTGGATAAGAATCTCAAGATGCCACTTCAGACGAATGGCCCACAGTTTGTTCCTAGGCGGAAAAATAGCAAGCATGGCTGCAATCAGGGAGCGCTGTTCAATCCATCTCAAATACAAGCTCGAAAATAGCTTGAGGGCCGCTCTTTTAATCGGATGCCGGCGGTCGCCAAGCTGTAACACGACGGTGTATCCCTGGCTTTGAAGAACGTGCACCAATTCGGCAGCGAAGGTCGTCTTGCCGGCAGCAGAAGGCCCAAATAACTCAAGGATCATTGTTCAATCCAAACCAGAAGATAGCCTTCAACACGAACAACATCGTACAGATCTCGTTCCTAGATAGTCTTATTTCGGATAATTCCTCTTTCTGTCGCGTTGATCGGCCATCACGCCTTCGCGTACATTTCTAATCGCCCAGATCAATCCGGGGTGAATCCCTAACCGGGAGCGGATATAGGCCGCCTGACAAATGCTCAAGAAAACCACCGTGGCGCTGGTGGCAATGGCTGCTCCAACCGTGTCGTCCAACGAAATACCCAGGATGCAACCCGGGACATTAATGATCGCCGCGACGGACATCATTATAGCGGAGGCGCGCTCGTGGCCTGTCATTGTCAAAAGTTGCTGCTGCGGCCCGACAGCGGCCGCGGATAGCTGCCCAACTACCAAAATCCGAGCTATGAGCGCCCCCGAGGTGAATTCACCGCCAAACGCACGCAACACCGGTTCGGTAAACACAAGGAGTGGGAGCGCCAGCGCCACGCCACCCGCAAAGGACAATATGGTGGCTCTTGCGAACAATGCTTGGAGCCCTGTCATGTCCTTGCGCGCGAACAGGCGCGAGATAGCGGGGGCGAATGCGGTGCTCACGGCCACCCGCGGCAAAGTGAGAAGCAACGCGATGTTCGACCCGACCGCGAATATCCCGGCCCCCTTTATGAACCCGATCTTTCCGAGCAGCATAACCGCCGTGCGGTTCATCAGGACGTCCACAAATGTCATGATCATGATGGGAAGAAGCGAAGGCCACCAATCCCGGAAGGCATAGGTCGGCGGCGCGGCACTCAAGCCGGAGGGCCACAGGCGCCAGACACTGAAACCCGTTATCATGGCTGCGACGGCTGAACTGATCAGCAGCATCCACATCACAGTCGTCGCGTCCAGCCGCCACGGCGTGAACAAAACCGCGAGGCCGAGCAGGGTGAGCATAAATCCGTCGCGTACAATGCGTTCGGGAAGGAGCGCGGAAATTACTCCTCCAAAGGCTCGCACGACACCTGCACCAGTGAGATAGATTGTGATCAGCGGAAGCGTCGCCAAGCCTATCAACACACTGATGGCAAGTTCCGGATCCAGATGGTGAGGCCACCGGATCACGATCAGCGCGCCAACAGCCGCGATCAGAAATGCCACTGTGATGCAGGCCCTGGATCCAAAATGGATGAATCCAAGCGCCATCGGAAATTGGTTTGTTGCCTCGTACGCAGGCACGAATCGCAAAACTGCCACGTGAAAACCGAGAGTGGAGCCATAAGACAAGAGTGTGATCCAGGCGAACACGTACGTGAAAGTTCCAAAGCTCTCCACGCCCACCAGGCGCGCGATGACGATCTGGGTTACGAAGGTCAACCCGGCACCCGCCGCGTAAATAAACAAGGCCCAAACGCTTGCGTGAGAGAGCCGTCGGGTCAAACCACGGCTGCCGGTGCTTCCCTTGGCGGACGGTTGCTGGCCAGGTGGCTCGAAAATCCCTTTGAAGCCGTTCAGCTCGAAGTCGTCAGGCGCCAAATCGTGGAAAATGGGTATTGCTGACGTCGCGCGCTGGCGTTCCGATCGCATCGTTTCCGTCACCGGCTTTCTGGATTCGTCCCCCATCCGCTTTCCGTTCCTCCCACTTCCGACAAGGCCGATCGGGAGCTCGCCGCGGTGCATCTGTGAGGGGAGCACGGTAACGTCACCTTCGGGTAAGTCTTCATCCATTCGAGGGATGCAAAACGTGGCGACGTCTGGAAGCCTCGCTTTCGCGATGGACGCATTCGGTCGGATGAACTTCCGATTCGGTCGGATGAACTTCCGAGCCGCCAACGGTCATTTGGATTTTGGCTAAGCAGTTACGAGTTCCGGGCAAGTGAAGACAAAAGCGAAAGTGAGCCGATGACCGCGGATTTGAAGATTGCTCAGGCCGTATCGAGGGCACCGACCATTAAACCGATCGATCACGACACCGACGTCGCGGCCTATGAGAGCGCGACAAAATACAGGTATCAAAATCCGAGCTTTGCGAGCCGATACCTTGATGGATATGCGGGTCGCCTCAAGCTGTCGACGTTAGCATCCTATGTCATCGCGCGACGGGAGCAGAATTGCATCGCCAAGGCGCTGGAGAGGTGCTCCCCGCTTCCGGCTCGGGTGCTCGATATCCCATGCGGAACCGGGAAGCTGGCGGAAGTGTTGGGTCGGCACGACTGTCAGGTTCTTGCCGCGGACATCTCGATTGAAATGATGGCCTTGGCCAAGACAGCGTATGAGAGCCAGTCTGGATTTCGGGGTTTCATCCGGTGCGACGTGACCCAGTTGCCGTTCGGCGACGAAAGCTTTGACACGGTGATCTGCCTACGCCTAATGCACCTCATCCCGCCACATCTTAGGCGTGACATCATCAATGAACTGGCGCGCGTTGCCAGCCGCCGCGTAATCGTTTCCTACGGCCTTGCTTCCCGATTCCAGAGAATACGATTAAGGCTGCGAAAGATGATCACCGGGAAGATGTCAGCGCCTCATCCGGTCAATTTCAATGTCGCACGACAGGATTTCGCGGAGGCAGGGCTCAGCCTGGTAGGTTCTTTCAGTGTACTCCCCCTCCTGTCTTGCGAGCACTTGTTCATACTCGAGAAGACAACGGCCTAGCGTGGCATTTTAGCATTACTGATTGGCGCGCCAAGGAGTGGCCCTAGAGGCGACAATGGAACTTATCAGCAAGGGCAGTTCGTCACGCATGGCATCACTTGACCTGCTGCGCTTGATTGCAGCTCTGGCAGTCGTGCTCTATCATTACCTTTTCCGCGGCGCGATAGCCGGAAATCTCGACGTGAGTTACCCTGCCGCCGCGCCTTACGCCATCTATGGTAACCTCGGTGTCAATCTGTTTTTTCTGATTAGCGGTTTCGTCATCGCCTGGTCGGCCGAAGGCCGTACCTGGCAAGAATTCGCGGTCGCGCGTTTCGCCCGGCTTTATCCCGGGTTTTTAGTCTGCATGACAGCAACGTTTGTTGTTCTCGTCATTGCCAAAGACCAGCGTCTTCCAACCGATGCAACGACCTACGTCGCCAATCTCTCCATGTTCGCCCGTATCTTCGGTAGGAAGTCCATGGATGGCGTCTACTGGTCGATCATGCTCGAGATCCTGTTCTACTGCTGGGTTGCGGTGCTGATGCTGGCGGGTGCCTTTCAGCGCTGGAAACTACCCATCGCTGCCGCATGGCTCGCAGTTTCGGTAATCAACGAATTCTTCTTCGGGAGCACGGTGATACGCCTTGTCTTGATTACAGACTACGCACCCTTTTTTGCTGCCGGCATCCTCTCCGAAGACATCGTGGCAAGAGGCCGCTCGCCACTTGCGTTCCTTCTTCTTGCCGTCGCGTTCGGGGTGTCTTGCCGTACGATCATGCTCCCCCATGCGTGGATGCAGGAGCACTATGGAACAGCCATTTCGTATCCTGCTCTTTTCACGGCTAATTTGGTGGTCTACGGAATCTTCGCCGGCTCCATACTGCTTCGCTACGTTGTCGCACCTTCCAAGACTGTCTTGATGCTCGGTGGATTGACCTATCCGCTTTACCTTTTGCATCAGTACATTGGTTACGTTTCGCTAAACGCGTTGGCGCCGCATGTCGGCAAAGACCCCGCATTCTTCTTCGTGTTGGCTGGGGTTCTCTTTGCCTCCTTTCTCATTTGGCGTTTCATCGAAGCTCCGATACGCAAGCCGCTCATCCGCGGCTTGACGTCCGCAATATATCGCCTCGCGCCGGCCTCGCAGCACATGCGGCCGACCTCGCCCGCACATTAGTTCGACCGCGCTCCATGGCTCTGCTCGGGCTCTGATGCAATGACGCAAGCAGAGCCCGGCGCTCAGTGAAGACTCTTTGTCGCGGCTGCGTCGAACGGCGCGCTGTGCGTACAGCGACGATCAAAAAATCTCTCAGGGGATGCATGTATGTGATTTGTCGCTAATGTGTCCCTCAAGTACGTAAACGCGGGGGAGGCGTCGAATCATTTGAAGGAACGCGCATGACAACTCTTCACTACACGTCGGGTGGATCAGGCGCGGACATCGCGACGGCCGGCTTCAATCTGGCTGATGTTTCATCCGTTGACCAGCTCAATGCACTGCCGGCCGGCATGAAAGGCTTGGTCTGGCTAGACGAGGTCAACGGGGCATCCTCGTCCTTTATCCAGAAAGTCACGCCTTTCATCGGGAATTCGAAAGTTTTTGGTTTCTTCCTCGTTGACGAGCCGGACCCGACCGGGAAATGGGGTACCTACGCCAGCGCCGCCAATCTGAAGGCGGAATCCGACTGGATCCATTCTCATGTGCCGGGCGCCAAGACCTATATCACCATGATGAGCTTGGGGACGTCCGCGAATCCTGATTTTACCAATACGTACAATCCCGGCAACACGCATATCGACTATTACGGGGTGGATGCCTATCCGGTGCGCACTGGTGGCGTCGCCGACTACAACATGATCGACCGGTACGTCGCTGCCGCGAAGGCTGCGGGCATTCCGGTGAGCCAGATGATCCCTGGCTACCAAGCGTTTGGCGGCGGCAACTACAAGACTGACACGGGTGGCCAATATGTCGTACCAACGGCGGCTCAGGAACAGACCATGATGGACCATTTTGCCAAGCTGATTCCATCACCGGCCTTCGACTACGCCTATGCTTGGGGCTCCCAGCAGGGCGATACCGCGCTTGGAAACTCGCCGGCGCTGAAGGCTTTTTTCCTGCAGCATAATCAAAGCGCTGCAAGCGTGCCGCCGACCGGCGATGTCACGCCGCCCAGCAGCGTGCCGCCGACCAGCAGCGGACCCCCGCCCAGCACCGTGCCTTCGATGACCCATCACATTTTCTACGGCACGGGTAGCGCGGATGTACTTCACGGCACCACTGGCGCGGACACGATGAACGGCCGGGGCTATAACGACACCTATTATGTCAACAACGCCGGCGACAAGGTGGTGGAACTGCGGCACAGCGGCAACGATAGCGTGCTGGCATCGGTGAGTTACGCGCTGTCGGCCGGTTCGCAGATCGAGCATCTTGCGACCACGAGCAAGTCGGGCACTACCGCCATCAACCTCACGGGAAACGAGTTCGCCCAAACCATTGATGGCAATGCCGGGAGCAACACTATCAACGGCGGTGGCGGGAGAGACGTCCTGACGGGACATGGCGGCAACGACGTCTTTGTCTTCAATTCCGCTCTCAAGGTCGGCAATGTCGACAAGGTCACCGATTTCAACGTGGGCCACGACAAGATCCAGCTCGACCACACTGTGTTTGCCGGCCTGCATACCGGCGCCCTTCCTTCTTCGGCATTCCATGCCGGCAGGGCTGCGCATGACAGCAGCGATCACATCGTCTACAACAGCACGACCGGTGCGCTTTCTTTCGACAGCGATGGGTTGGGCGGCGCACATCATCAGATCCAATTTGCCACTCTATCTCCGCATCTGGCTCTGACGGCGTCCTCGTTCATCGTAACGTGACCTCGGGAACTTCAGGCCTGATCCAGACGGCCTGACGTTCTCTTGAATATAGCTCGATGGAACCAAATAGGCCCCGCTGGGCTTTATTCAGCATGAGCGCACGCGGCATCGAATTCCTGCAGAAATGGGTGGAAGATAAGATCCCACCCTATACCAAGGCCGATCCGGCTCTGGCAGCGAAACTTGCGGACCAGGCAACGGCGGATGCCCTCAGGGCGGGAATCCGCCCCGAGGAAATCTCCGAGGAAGTCGGAAGCATGTTGACGACCATGCTCGAAGTGCTCGATCAGCGCGATACGACATGATTGCGCGTTTTGCGGCAGATGCTGCCCCAGCTTGGCGCCAAACGTAATGCACAATGCGTCATGGGTCAGCCAGGGCTGCATTCCGAACATGCTCTCCCAGGACGCGCGCGATGACCCTGTCCACGTCGTGAGCTTCAGCATCATTGACTTGTATCAAGGGCCATCGGTCCTGGCGCAAGCACTCGCCGACCTCTCTTGAGATCTCGGCCTGCCGCAATCCCCTGTCCACGCCGAGTTCGAACAGGATAACCTCGAGGAGCGGTTGCTGCGCATACCGCTCCTCGAGACGGCGGCGCAAAGTTTCCTGAGGCGCGTCGAGCTGCACGACGAGGTCCGGCCGCGGCAGGAACGCCAGGCACTTGCGAACCGCGTCGAGCCTTGGAGTTCTAGCCAGCACGCCCAGCGCACACAAAGCCTGAATCATGCCCTCTTCGAAGATGAAGCAACCGGACGACTCCCGCGCTTGGCGCCAGGACTGGCACAGTTGGGCGATGTCGACCTTCATACGCCATGACCACACGCGGCTTCGAAGAGGGATTGATGTCAGAAGCCGGGCCGCGACACTGTCCTTTGGCAAGGTCGACAGCAAGACAGGAGCGGATGTGGCAATTTTTTTGCCAATTCGCCCTATGCCGTGGCGGATCTCGGGACCATCATCCTGAGCCGATCCATGTTCAATCAGACGGTACCCGTTCACTGTCTTCACGTTGATACCGTGTTTCGCCAGGCCCTGGCAGAGGCCGCGAAGAAGCGTGGTCTTGCCGGCACCAGGCGGTCCAAACAGCTCGATGATCATAGCGGAATGCCTAAGCGCCTTCGAAAGAGCAGTCATTCACCTGCGGATCAAAGCTTATCCAGATTTCAGATCACACCAACGTTCATTTGAATGACCGTTCCAGTCGTGAATATCTGGGCACCCCCGGATCCTCGCGGCGCCTGCCGATTCATCGCGATTGCGCTAGGTGAGCCGTTGCAAAACTTCTGAAGGACGCTCGGGAAGCGCTGGCTAGGCAAGATCGAGGCATCATCCGAATGATTGATGAAAAGATCTCCGCGGCGAGCGATGTTCGACCGTCAGCTTGGCGGGGCCCTGAATGTCCTCAGTGTGTTTGCATTCGGAAGTGGCAAATCAAAACCTGCAGGTGGATCTGCGACCCACCCGAAGGTGGTCAGTCGTTCCCGAATATGACCTTGACCAAGGGGGGCCAGTCTGGCGCCGTTACCGACAGATGGGTGCCCAATTTGCGGACATTCCAATCTTCGACCACCTTGGAGACGTCGCCAGGCGGTATCCTGACAAGCTCGCAATCAGCGACGGCGCCAACCGCCTGACTTTTTCTGAGCTTTTCCGGGAGGTCGAGACGCTGGCAACTCATATCAGTGCCGTCGTCCCCGAAGGGCAGGCCATCGGCATCCTGCAAGCAAACTCCGCTTGGTATCCTGTGGCGATGTTGGCGAGCATGACGGCGGGACGGCCTTCGGTTCCGCTCAACACAAGAGATCCCGCCTCTCGCATTTTCGGTATAGTCAGTGCCGCGCGGCTCGGCGCGATTATAGGCGCCGAAAATGTTCGCCCGGTCGAACTAGCCCAAGAGATCGTCTGGATCGATATTGCCGCCGCCGTGGCGCCCAACGATCAACACCCAGAACAGCAGCCCAAGCCCCCTATCGTTTCGGTCGATGCGCCTGCATTGGTGCTTTACACTTCAGGTAGCACCGGGCGCCCCAAGGGAATCGTCAACAGCCAACGCGGCCTGCTCTGGCGGGTCCGGCAATATGTCGATGCGTGCCATATCAGCGCGGATGACGTTTTCCTGCCGCTGACCGGGCCAGCCACGATCGCCGGTTGCCGGGAGATCTTTGCGGCGCTGCTGACGGGCGCCACATTGCATCTTCTCGAGGTGGAGGCTGTCGGCCTGCGCGCTGCGCGCGCTCGATTGCAGTCCGAAGGTGTGACGATCACCTATCTTGTGCCGGCACTGCTTCGAGCCCTCCTGGCCGAGGCGCCCGCCGACGCTTCCTGGCCGCTCAGAGTGGCCCGGATCGGTGGGGAGAAAGTGTCATGGGCAGACATCGCTTTGCTGCGCAAAGCCGTTTCGGACCAGTGCCTGATCCAGATCGGCTACTCATCGACTGAAACCATCGGTTCGCAATGGTTCTTGCCGCCTGACTGGCCCGAGCAAGACGCGTCGGTTCCCGTCGGCAGGCTGCTCCCTGGTATGACATTCGCTATCGTCGACGAAGCGGAGTGCAATGTAGGGCCAGGCGAGAGTGGAGAGCTTCTGATCAAAAGCCGCTATGTCCTGCTTGGTCATTGGGAGAACGGTGTGGTCGTTCCCGCGCAGCCGGACCCCGACGATCCCGAGGCTCGGCTTTTTTCGACCGGGGACCTCGTTCGGCTGGACGATGATGGCATCTTGAGGATCGTCGGCCGCAAAGGGCGCCAGATCAAGATCAATGGTCGACGCATCGAGCCCGCCGAACTCGAACGGGTCTTGCGTTGCGCGCCTTCAGTGGCGGATGCCGTGGTGATGGTAACGGCCGCGCAGGAACTCATCGCCTTCGCGGTTCCCCAGCGCTTCGCAGGCGGCGCTTTTGCAGACGACCTTCGCCAGCTCCTCAGAATGACCTTGCCGGCACCATTGCGTCCCTTGCGATTGCACACCGTTGACGCAATCCCACGCCTGTCGGGAGGTAAGGTCGATTTGGCAACACTGGCCGAGATAGATCGTTCGCACGGAAGGAGGGCGCAAGCCGCCCCGTCGTCCACTCTCGATGCTCCGCCCGCCGGAGGAGCAAAGGACACGCGTCAAATAGTGCAGCACGCGTGGACGCAGGTTCTCAACACAGGCACTGCCGCGGGAAACTGGGATGATGCTGGAGGAGATTCGCTGCAGCTGCTGCACTGCGTCATGGCGATCGAAAACGCCATCGGGCAAGAGCTGGGCCTCGAGGCATTCACCGTCGGCATGAGCTTGGACGAGATGGTTGAGGCGGTCGTCTCTGCACGGTCGGGCGAAGGGCGCGAAAAGAAGCACCACCCCCCGGTTCTTTTCCTGTTTCCAGGGTCCGTTGGCTATGGTCCGAGCCTGGCTGCGTTCGCAGCCGCCATGGGGAAAGTCGCCCGTGTAAACCCGATCCGATATCCGAGCCTTGCGGCGATACTGGACGGACACAACACCCTCAGCGCCATGGCTGGCGCCGCACTCGAGCAGATAAGCCGCATCCAACCTGCGGGCCCCGTGCGACTTCTCGGCCATTCTCTGGGTGGCGCGGTTGCATTCGAGGTTGCCGCACGGCTCATGAACGCCGGGCGAACGGTGCGGTTCCTGGGCATCCTCGACACGAGCCTTCTGGACGAGCCGAGCAACCACTGGGAGACACTTACCCGTACGTTCTATCGTATTCGCACCAACCGCATATCCGCGCACCGGATGGCTTGCAGAGCCCTTGCGAAGATCACCGTGGCCGTGGGCGGCGAAGCGCGTCTGGCCAGGATTCTGGACAGATTTGCCAATGGAGAGTTCAACCCGACGATCTTCAGGACCAAACTGGAAATGCAGGAGGTTTTAAGGGCGAAGTCATTCTTCCAGTGGCTTGAGGCATCGAAACCGGCTCTGCCCCTCTCCGGTACCTTGTTCCGATGTCGCAGGGAGGGGATGCCGCGGGCCTTGGGCTGGGACAGCGTCTTGGCACACCTGGACGTCATTTCGATCAAGGGCAGCCACATCGACCTTGTCGTCGAACCAAACCTTGCCACCAACCGTCCGCTTATCGAGACGGCCATCGTGCAGACCTATTCCCCCGCCGAATCTCGCAAAAGGGAGGACTTGTCATCGACATAATTCCGGAATTCAGCAAGGACATGCTGACGCTCGATGCCCGCGCGGAGGTCGACCGCATCGTTGACACCTTGCGCACTCAGGTTCTCGGCACCCTGCATCGTCGCGGCGTGGTTGTTGGTCTTTCCGGCGGTATCGACAGCTCCGTCGTCGCGACCTTGTGCATGCGCGCGTTCGGGAAAGACAAGGTCCTGGGACTGTTCATGCCGGAGCGGGATTCTTCCGGCGACTCGCTGAGACTTGGCCGCCGCGTCGCGGCACAGCTTGGCATTGAAAGCGTCCTTGAGGACATAGCACCGGCCCTGGAGGCTATTGGGGCCTACCGCCGACAGATCGAGGCGATCCAGACCGTCGTTCCCGATTATGGGGAAGGGTGGAAATGCAAGCTGGTGATCGCGTCGGTTCTGGAGAGCAGCGGGCTCAACATAACCCGCCTCACGGTCCAGGATCCGCAGGGTAAAGTATATACCGTGCGTCTGCCGCCAGCTGCCTATCTGCAGATCGTTGCTGCGACAAACTACAAGCAGCGCCTGCGCAAGATGACGGAATACTATCACGCCGACCGCCTCAAATACGCGGTTGTCGGCACTCCAAATCGCCTCGAGTACGACCAGGGCTTTTTCGTCAAGCAGGGCGACGGAGCCGCCGACGTGATGCCGATCGTTCACCTTTACAAAACCCAGGTTTATCAACTCGCGGAATATCTCGAGGTGGATGATGAAATCCGGCAGCGGCAACCGACCACCGACACCTTTTCCATGACCCAAAGCCAGGAAGAATTTTATTTCGCGCTGCCCTATCACCTGATGGATCTATGCCTCTACGGCCTGAACCACGGGATCGCCAGCAATGAGTTCGCGGCGGTTGCTGGCCTCACCGAGCCCCAGCTTCAGAAAGTGTTTAAGGACATCGAAGCGAAACGAAGGGCGGCCCACTATCTTCACGCGCGGCCTTTGCTGTCCGCCGAAGGCGGAGATTGACCGAGCATGTGCGGCATCGCTGGAATCGTGGCGCTGAATGCCACAGCGGCTTTTCCTTCGCGGCAGGCGCTGATGCAGATGATGGGCGCGCTGGCGCATCGCGGCCCCGACGGGCGCGGTCTCTACCGGGACAGACGCGCGGGGCTGGCGCATGTGCGCCTGTCCATCGTCGATCTTTCCAGTGGCCAGCAACCGATGGCGGACACAGGCGATACGACGTGGATCGTGTTCAACGGCGAGATATTCAACTACGTCGAATTGCGTGAAAAACTCACGGCGCTCGGCCACCGCTTCCGAACCCGCAGCGACACGGAGGTCGCGCTACACGCCTATCGTGAGTGGGGAGAAACGGCCTTCGAGCGGATGAACGGCCAATGGGCAATTGCGATCTGGGATTCAGTGGCCAATCGTCTCATATTGTCGCGCGACCGCTTCGGCATTTGCCCGCTGTATTTCAGCGAGCATGCGCACCGGCTTTATTTCGCCAGCGAAGTGAAAGCCATTTTCGCGGCCGATCGAACCATACCTCGCGCCTTTGATCCGGCCGGCATCGATCAGACGTTCACGCTCTGGACGGTCGTTCCGCCGCAAGGAGTTTTCCACGGGATCAACGAACTCGAGCCGGGTCATGTCCGCATCTATCAGGATGGCACCGTTCGTGAGCGGATTTTTTGGCAGCCTTCCTATCCCGACAAGTTCGGATCGCGACAGGGCGAGTTCACCGGGTCCAGCGATGACGCGGTGGACCGCGTATCTAGCGCTCTTGAGGCCGCGACGGCGCTCAGAATGGCGCGCGCAGACGTGCCTGTCGGGTGCTACCTCTCCGGAGGGCTGGACAGTTCGCTTGTGGCCGCGCTCGCGAGGCGCTTCGCGGGCGATCGCTTCCAAACCTTCTCCTTGCGTTTTGCCGACGCCGAATATGACGAGACCCGCTTCCAGCGAATGGTTGCCGAGACGATCGGCAGTGAGCACCATGAAGTGGTCGTTTCGCGCAGAGATATCGCCGGAATCTTTCCGGAGGTAATCCAACACACCGAACGCCCGATACTGAGGACTGCCCCGGCGCCGCTCTTCCTGCTCTCGCGCCTGGTGCGCGAGCGTGGCATCAAGGTCGTGCTGACCGGCGAAGGCGCTGACGAAATGTTCGCCGGCTACGACCTGTTCCGCGAAGGCAAGGTCCGCCGCTTCTGGGGGCGCCACCCGACATCGACACGCCGCTCTCGGCTCCTGGAACGCCTTTACCCCTATCTCACCCGCTCGCCGGTGCAACAGCAGGCGATGGCGCGTCAATTCTTCGGGCGAAATATTCAGGCTTACGACGCGCCGGGCTTTGCTCATGAAACGCGGTGGCAAACCACCAGGGCCATCAAGCGCTTGTTTACGACCGACATGCGCGCTCAAACGCAGGGCCGCGACGCCGTGTCCGAGTTGCTCGCCCGTCTGCCCGCGCAGTTTGCCCGTTGGGGCCCTCTTGCGCAGGACCAGTATCTCGAGGTCCAAACACTGATGTCGGGCTATCTGCTCTCCTCGCAAGGCGACAGGATGCTGATGGCTCACTCCGTCGAGGGCCGCTTCCCGTTCCTGGACGATGAACTTGTGAGGCTCGCGAATTCGCTGCCGCCCTCCTTCAAACTCCGCGGCCTCGATGAGAAGCACGTGCTGAAGCGCATGGCGGCACCCATCCTGCCCTCCGAGATCGTAGCCCGCAAGAAGCAGCCCTTCCGCGCGCCCAACGCGCTTTGCTTCGTCGGCGCAGACGCTCCGGATTACGCTCGCGAGGCGGTTTCGCAGACGGCCCTGCGCGAGGCGAATGTCTTCGATCCAAAGGGGGTCACGCACCTGCTTGCCAAATGCCAGGCCAGAACTGGCGATGGCGACCTGTCCAATGCCGACAACATGGCGCTGGTCGGCGTGTTGTCGACCCAACTTCTTCATCAGCAGTTCGTCGCGGGTTGTCCCAGTGCAACGCTCGAATGCACGCTCAGCGTCGACGTCGACTGCGAACATCGGGAAGAGCGCCTGTATGTTGCATGATGCCGTACCATTGCTGCATGACTACCTCGCCCATTCCGCCGTCCGACACGGAAGTAAGGTGGCGCTGGTGTGCAACAGGCAGCGTGTCACCTACCTCGAACTCGAAACGCGAGCCAACGCGATCGCCTGGGACCTGTCCGCATCCGGAGTCGTTCGCGGTGATCGCGTGATGATCTTCGCCGACAACACCGTCGAGACGGTGGTTAGCTTCTGGGCGGTGCTAAAGGCGAATGCGGTGGTGTGCATCGTCAACCCACTCACCAAGAGCGACAAGCTCGATTATCTGCTCAACGACTGCCGGCCGACGGCGCTCATCACGGACGGCCATCTGCAAGCGATCTTCCGCGAGCCGGCGCGCGGCTGCCCGTCACTTCTGCGGGTGATCGTATCGGGACCTATCGACGACGTCGAACTCGCCCAGCTGCCGTTTGCCATGCGCTGGGACGCCGCCCTCGCCAATGGCGCGGATACGCCGCCGGCACGGCAGTGCATCGATGTTGATCTGGCAGCCATCATCTACACGTCCGGGTCGACGGGCGAACCCAAGGGCGTGATGCTGACGCACAGAAACATGATGACCGCGTGCGCGTCTATCGCTTCCTACCTGGCGATTGCCGAGGACGAGGTGATCCTCAATGTCCTACCCCTCGCCTTCGATTATGGACTGTACCAGATGATCATGGCTTTTCGTACCGGCGCCCGGCTGGTGCTCGAACGCTCGTTCGCTTTCCCGGCACAGATCCTCGGGTTGATCAGGCAGGAGGGAGTTACGGGCTTTCCCGGCGTGCCCACAATCTTTGCCGCACTCTCCGAACTCAGGTCCCTCAAAGACCAGGATTTCTCGAGCATCCGCTACGTCACAAACACTGCGGCAGCCCTACCCCTCAAGCATATTTTCATGCTTCGCGAGCTGTTTTCGGGTGCACGCATCTATTCGATGTACGGTCTCACCGAATGCAAACGTTGCACCTATTTGCCGCCAGAGGACCTCGAGCGAAAGCCATTGAGCGTAGGGATCGCAATCCCGAATACGGAGATGTGGATCGTTGACGAGCATGACAGGCGGATAGGCCCAGGCGTTGTCGGCCAACTCGTCATTCGCGGCGCAACGGTGATGAAGGGGTATTGGGGCAAGCCCGAGGCAACGGCCAGGAAGCTCAAACCCGGCCCGCTGCCCGGCGAGCAGGTCCTATACACCGGCGACTACTGCCGGATGGATACGGAGGGTTACCTCTACTTCGTTGGCCGTGGGGATGAGATCATAAAGTCGCGAGGCGAGAAGGTGGCGCCAAGGGAAGTGGAAAACGTACTCATGGACATTCCAGGAGTCCGAGAAGCGGCTGTCATCGGTGTTCCCGACGAGCTCCTCGGGCAAGCGGTGAAAGCCTTTGTGGTGATGGAGCATGGAAGAGCCATTGGCGAAAGGGAACTGCAGAAGGAGTGCCAGAAGCGTCTGGAAAACTTCATGGTCCCGAAATCCATCGTCGTTGTGGCGAACCTGCCGATGACGGACACGGGAAAACTCAAGAAAACGGCGCTGTCATGATGCGGGGCCAGAACCAAGTCGCTGATTTAATGGTGACGCCACGGAGGACGAATTCATGTTGACCATCAAGGAACGCACCGGAATCTACAGCGAGCAGATTCGTAGTTTCTTGGTTTCAAATTTCTACGTCAGCGACGTCAAGGCATTGCTGGATGACGCATCCTTGCTCGATCAAGGCATTGTCGACTCGACGGGTGTGCTTGAGATTATCGGCTTCATCGAGGAGACCTTTGGCATTACCGTCGAGGATAGCGAACTTCTGCCTGAAAACCTCGATTCCATCCAGGGGATCGAGCAATACATCATCCGCAAAATGAACTGATGGGTAAGCGTAACGCCCAGAGCAGCCCCGTATTTGGTCTGATTGTCGCAGGATTCATGCCTGCGTCTTGACTTGCCCCAGAACCACCCGGCCCTCGCCCGCTTCGTTCGAGACCGAACGGATGTTCTCGAATGCCTTGCTGCGTTCCAGCAGACCCGCTACCTGTCGGTCTTGGCCAAGCCCGACCTCGAAGAGCAGGATGCCGCCACGCCGCAGGTATCGCGGTGCGTCTTTCAGTACGCGCATATGAATGCTCAGGCCGTAAGGGCCGGCTGCGAACGCCTCGCGCGGCTCAAGCTCGATCAGATGGGCGCGGTCGCCCTCGAGCCGCTTTTCAGAAATGTAAGGCGGATTGCAGACGATTACGTCGATAGTTCCGTCTAGCCCAAGGCCGATGAGAGAGTCGAACAAGTCGCCCTGAAGCACCGAAAGACGCTCAGCCATGCCGTGATGTGAGGTGTTGCGGCGTGCCGTTTCGACGCATTCATCGGTGAGATCGCTTGCCCAGACAAGGGCGCTGGGCACATGGTAGGCGATCGCGCACGCCAGATTCCCAGTGCCGCAGCACATATCAACTATGCGCGGAGCCGGCAGGTTCATCTGATGCAACACACCAAGCGCGGTCTTGCCGAGCAACTCGGTCTCAGGTCTGGGGACGAGCGCACCGGGCGAAACCAGCAGTTCAAGTCCCATGAACATGGCGCGGCCGGCGCCATAGGCATCAGCTACACTGAACTCTTTGCTCATGGCCGACCCCATCGCTTGATCTCCCCAGTATAGATCTGCGGCGCTCATGCGCCAGCCAAACCTGCTCCGAAATCATGAATTCTCAAGCCTTTCCTTCGAAAAACTGCAGGCACAAACTCGGTGCATCGCACTTCTGACGCTCATTGACCGATTGCAATCTCAGGTCGCCCAAGATGGAGAGAGAGGTGCTGCTCATGCTTTGAAGAGCCAATGGCGCGGTACGGCGGCTTTTAGATTTTGTGGATCGTGGAGAGGGGTAAACGCCTATCCAACTCTGATGGAGCGGAGGCGGGGACCGCAGCTCCATTGACGCGCTAATCTTCGGCTCCAGTAATTCAGCAATTGGTCGGTGGAAGCGCCTCCGCTCCAGCATCAGCCTCACCTTGCTGCATGGAGAGGTTACCTATAGGTTTGCGGACATGTCGAAACAACTGTCCGAAGGTCTCGGATCGACATCTCATTTCCGGTCAATCGCAGAGAGGGGCCGTGAGCGAAAGCGTGAGTGTTCTGATTGTTGAGGATCAATGGCTAGTCGCGCAGGACACTGCCGCGCGGCTGCGTCGCGCCGGTTATCAGGTGGTCGGACCTGTGCCGTCGGTATCCGCCGCTCTGCGTCTTGTCGAATCGGACAAGATTGACGTGGCGTTGCTAGACATCCAGCTGAACGGTGAAACGGGTCTGCCGGTGGCGAGGATATTGCAGGCGCGAGGCATCCCCTTTGCCTTCTTGTCGGGATTTGGCCCCGCCGACGTTCCCGCGGCTTTCCGCGACTGCAGATTCCTGCCGAAGCCGGCAACCGATGCTGTCATCCTTGCTGCTGTCAGCGAGTTGGCGTCCCTGCGCACAGTTTCGCGCTGACATTCGCTCCGCCGCATTATTACCGGAGTTGCGCCCTGGCGACCTGGTAGGCCGGACGAGGTCAGTCTCACAAAGGGCAACATTGGCGCTTTGGCCATGAGGACGGCGGACTACGACCGGCGAGGACGGAAATTCAGCGTTCAAAAAGCATCCGCCGGGGTTCCACTTCTCGGCCTGTTGGCGGCGATTTGGACTTAGGTCCGATCCCGGTCGCCAGAGGTCGGATTGCGGAACATCTGCCAAGGACCCACGTTCGGGGTTTGAGCACGGAGGTGCCTGGCCGATCTCGAAGCGCAAGTTTCACGGGCAACTGTTGGGGAGTGTCGTAGTGCCGATTTCAAACGATATGGGGGACGAGTACCTGGAACTGGAATGTCCAAACTGTTCTCATGTCATCATAAAAAAGGGATCGTGGTTGAAGGTGATATCCAACTTCAACTGCACCCAATGCCATGCAAAAATCAGAATTGGTTATATGACCAAGCTCGCGCTTTTCGAGAAAAAAAGGCAAAGCATGAACCCGGCTGCGCAGTGAGCGTCCTGGCGGCCCGACAGTCGTTTGGGGTGGTGCGTTGAACCGTCGGGCCTGACCGGCCCGATGGCGGGGGAGCCAGGCCGGCTGGGTGAATCGTATACATTAGATCATGCTTATCAAGCCCAAATCCGCGGCGCGACATCGCCTGGTGGAGCAAACGGTGAACCCCGCGCCCGTATACGCGCTAGCAGGAACGTCGGCGGTCAACATGCCGCTCATTCGTAGAGAGTGCGAACAGCTTCATCAAACAGCTCCACCTCGGCTTCAACCTTTTCAGCCGCTTTATCGACCTTCTCGAAACGCTTCAGCATTCGATTGTGGAGCATGGACAAGCGTGCGGCATGGTAGACCACGCTGCGCTTGTAACCTTCAGAGTCGAGTGGTTCGAACAACATTGTCATGGCAGAAATCCTCAATGTTTTTCGTCCTGCAATCCTTCCCTAGTAAACCGCCAATTAACTCTTTCGTTCCGCTGGTGATGCGAAGGCGCCCGAATGAATAACTCGTTGCGCTGTCTCCAGACTGCACGAGCGTGATTCGTCTGTCTGAGGTTAGGCCCCAAGGCTTGCGCTTGCCTCGCCTGTTCGGCTCATGCTGCGTCAGTCACGACATCGACGGCCAGCTTCAGTTCAATCGCTTTGGGCGTGAGTTGAATACCGGCGCTGCCAAGAATTGCCGAATGATCATCCTGCTGTGGAGGGACCGCCGAACCCGTCAGGAGCGACGAACCGAGCCGGCTTGGATAGTCGCCCCGCCGCAAGGACGCGAGCGATCGAAGATCACGTCGGCAGGTGCTCTGCCCTCTCTAGGAAGCCGGCGCCGCGCGCACTTACTGAAAAAACCCAAACAGAATAAGAGCGAGAAAGGCAAACAGCAGCGCTGCAGCCGCTAGCAACACACCTTTGTTGGAGCCGCGCCGAGGTTGAGGGTCAGGCACGAGTTTTTTCCGGTTTGGGAGTTCATTCATTGGACATTAATTTGCGGCTGCAAATTAGGTTCCGCTCATGCTTGAATGCCTACAATGCCGCCCCACAGCGCCCTACAGGCGCACGACCTTCGCTAGCCCTAGGCGTATCCGCTGGCCTTCTGCAAAGGACAACGCGAACGATTCCTGATTGAATGACCTGGCAATTTCCTGATCTTTCTCAACCACGCGGACGAACCATTCGCCGCAGGTTTCTGTCACTTCGACGCAAGGCACGGCCTTGCGGAATGGAACCACGTTATCCATCACAGCCGACCTACGAGCAATGGCAACATCGGTCTTGTAAGGCCACCGAATTCGGGATTTCAATAAAAAAGTCGATACGGAGCAGGAGCGGCTCGCCGTGGAGGGCATGGCGAAGCTTCTGAAGCGGTTTGTCTGACCGACTGTCTAACCAGGTTGTCTACCCTCGACGCAAAGCCTTGTTCATCAAGGCGACTGGTAGGCCCGGAGGACGTACAAGGATCGTTGATTTTATTGACTTTTTCGCGGGCCAGAGTCAAAAACCTTCCCGTATTGTTCCGCACCGTCCCGCAGCTGATTATGGGCAGTCGTCTTTGCTTTGGATCAATGAATGCCCCAGTTTATACGGTAGCCTTGGGGGATCAGCCGAACAGTTGCCTGGAAGAGAGAATGCACAGGCGAGGACGACTATGCATTGGCCAAACGTCATTCATTGACAGGAAAACATTCGAGGATGTGTCTGGTTCTTCCGTCGAATTGACAGTGCGTCGATAGAAAGCGGAATCTGATACGAAACCTGCATTGTCTTGTCTTGAAGCAGCCGTGGTCTAGTAGCCGAAAGGGAGAGATCGGGTTCTGGGAGGATATGTATGGGTGAGGATCTATCCGGCCATCACGCCGACCGCGTTCAGGCCGCAATCGCTTCGAACGCGGCGGCGAAGTCCGCGCTGGTCGCTTCCTGGCGACGGTCTTCCAGTCTGCACCGGCTCGATCCGGCCGATTGCAGCCCTCCCCGTTATTTGACAGAGGCGGAATTGGGAGAGGCCCGGCAACGCATCGAGCCGCTCGTCCGGGTTGCTCGATCAAGCCTGGACCGGCTCTATCTTGCGGTGGGCGGCGTCGGATGCTGCGTCCTGCTCGCCGATCGCGAGGGCGTGCCGGTCGAACGGCGCGGCGCGCCTGTAGACGACGAGACGTTTCATTCCTGGGGCTTGTGGACTGGCTCCGTCTGGAACGAACAGAGCGAGGGCACCAATGGCATCGGCACCTGTCTGGTGGAACAGCGCGTCCTGACGATCCACCGTGATCAGCACTTTCACACGCGCAACACCGGGCTGAGTTGCACCACAGCTCCGATCTATGATCACCGTGGAGATCTTGTGGCTGCGCTTGACGTGTCTTCCTGCCGTGCTGATCTAACCGAAATCTTCTCCAATCTCATTTCCATGGCCGTGGTCGACGCGGCGCGTCGGATCGAGGCGGAGAACTTCAAGATGGCATTCCCCAAGGCGCGCATTCTGCTGGCGCCGGTGCCCGACAAGGGGTCCGGGGCGTTGATCGCGCTCGATGCGGACGACCTCGTGGTTGGCGCCACTCGTTCGGCTCGCCTGGCGCTAGGAATTACGCAACAGTGTCTCGATAAGCCGATGCCTGCGGCCGATCTGCTCGGTTGGGCCGAGAGCGGCCCCGAAGTCCTGGCCGAGGCGGAGCGCGGCGTTCTGCAGCGGGCGCTGGCGCGGGCAGACGGAAATGTCTCGGCCGCGGCCCATGCGCTCGGCATCAGTCGCGCCACGCTTCACCGTAAGCTCAACCGCCTGGACGTCCACAGGTCGCACTAACCTTCGAACGTCGCATGACTGTCGCAATTCTGCGACACATCCCGCCCGCACACTGTCCCCGGCGCATTGGCAATCGCGATGGGAGATCGCATGTCTCCTTCCGAAGCGTCGCATCCCGCGACGTCAGCTTTGGGAGGAAGACATAATGAACAAGGTTGAGTTCTCACGCCCCGTCAAGGCGCCCTTCGACAAGCGTTACGGCAATTTCATCGGCGGCAAATGGGCCGAGCCACGTTCCGGCCGTTACTTCGAGAACTTCTCGCCCGTGAACGGCCAGTTGCTATGCGAGGTGGCGCGTTCGGATGCCCAGGACATCGAGGCGGCTTTAGACGCGGCCCATGCCGCCAAGGATGCCTGGGGGCGCACCAGCGTTGCCGAGCGCTCCCTTATCCTCAACCGCATAGCCGACCGCATGGAGGAAAATCTCGATCTGCTCGCATGCGCCGAAACCTGGGACAACGGCAAACCGATCCGCGAAACGACCGCCGCCGACCTGCCTTTGGCCATCGACCATTTCCGCTATTTCGCCGGCGCCGTGCGTGGCCAGGAGGGCAGCCTTTCGCAGATCGACGACGATACCGTCGCCTACCATTTCCACGAGCCGCTCGGCGTGGTCGGCCAGATCATCCCGTGGAACTTCCCGCTGCTGATGGCCTGCTGGAAGCTTGCGCCTGCCCTTGCGGCCGGAAACTGCGTCGTCCTGAAGCCTGCCGAGCAGACCCCGGCCGCCATCATGCTCTGGGCCGATCTTATCGGCGATCTGTTGCCGCCAGGCGTCCTCAACGTCGTCAACGGCTTCGGCCTCGAGGCCGGCAAGCCACTCGCGTCTTCGCCACGCATTGCCAAGATCGCCTTCACCGGCGAAACCACGACCGGCCGGCTGATCATGCAGTATGCCAGCCAGAACCTGATCCCTGTCACGCTGGAACTTGGCGGCAAGTCGCCCAACATCTTCTTCAAGGATGTTGTCGCTGAAGACGACGATTTCTTCGACAAGGCGATCGAAGGCTTCGTCATGTTCGCGCTGAACCAGGGCGAAGTCTGCACCTGCCCGAGCCGCGCGCTCGTCCATGAATCGATCTACGACAGATTCATGGAACGTGCGCTGAAGCGTGTCGAGGCGATCGTGCAGGGCGATCCGCTCGACCCGGCAACGATGATCGGCGCCCAAGCCTCGTCCGAGCAGCTGGAAAAGATCCTGTCCTACATCGACATCGGCCGCCAGGAAGGCGCCGAGCTGCTGACCGGCGGCGAGCGCAATGTTCTGCCCGGCGATCTGGCCGGCGGCTACTACGTCAAGCCGACGGTCTTCAAGGGCCACAACAAGATGCGCATCTTCCAGGAAGAGATCTTCGGGCCGGTGGTTTCGGTCACGACCTTCAAGGATGACGCCGAAGCGCTGGCAATCGCCAACGACACGCTGTACGGCCTCGGCGCCGGTGTCTGGACACGCGACAGCAACCGCGCCTACCGGTTCGGCCGCGCGATCCAGGCTGGCCGCGTCTGGACCAACTGCTACCACGCCTACCCCGCGCATGCGGCCTTCGGCGGCTACAAGCAGTCCGGCATCGGCCGTGAGACGCACAAGATGATGCTCGACCACTACCAGCAGACCAAGAACATGCTGGTCAGCTACAGCCCGAAGAAGCTGGGCTTCTTCTGATCGCGGCTTTGACTTACAGGCGCGGCTCCGCGAGGGGCCGCGCCACAGGCTGGAAATCGGAAAACACAATGCAGGCTAAGGTCGCGGCGGCACCGGCAGCCCTTGAACTGATCGCGCAGATCGTTGCCGAGCACGGTCCGGTGCTGTTCCATCAGTCCGAGCAAGGAAGGCGCCGCTGCAATCTCTACCTTCCAACGATGATCCTCAATCTCCTCATCGCACTCGTCATAAGTCTGACGGTTTTGATCCGCACGTTTGGTCTGATCGCGTCACGCACGCGACGGGACACCTGGTCGCGCGGTTTCGCATGCACGGACGCCGCAGCCGTATCGCCGCCATAATCAGCGTGGTGATGGGGCTCTTTGCCGTTATGACCGCGGATGTCTGGCTCTGGGCTGGCCTCTACCGGTTGCTTGATATCTTCGCTGATTTCGAACTGGGCTCTATTTTTCGACCATTACCTTTTCGACCGTCCACTACGGCGACATCGTGCCCGCCCATGCGTGGCGTGTCCTGGCGGCGCTGGAGGGCGTAAACGGGTTCTTGCTGATCGGCTGGTCGACCGCCTATCTGATCGCGGCAGGTACCCGCATCGGCCCGTTCAAGGCCGGCGAACATTTCTGACAGGAGCCAATGCTCAGACCGCCGCCGAATGCCTGGCTTTGCCGGTTTCGAAATATTTGTCGAACTTTGCCGCGATGCTTCTGACAAAGGGCCGACTTTCCGCCGGCACGACGAAACTGTCGCCATCAAGCTCGAGCAACCGCGCAGGATCATGAAGGGCTGTCGCACTTGCCTTGCCGAGAAGACTTTGGCCGGCTTCGCCAAAGCGCTCCACCAGCTCGATCGCCGAGAAGGCGAAATCACACATCAGCCGCTCGATGATCCAGCCGCGAACCCGGTCGTCCTGGGAAAGCGCGATACCGCGGACCGCGGCCAGCCCGCCGTCTTCGACCATGCGCCCATACTCGGCGGTCGATGGCATGTTCTGTGCATAGCCTTGCCGAAATTGGCCGATGGATGACGGGCCGAGGCCGATCAATGTCTCGCAGCGATCCTCGGTATAGCCCTGAAAGTTCCGGTGCAGAGTGCCGGTTCGGGCCGCTACGGCCAACGCATCGTTAGACTTGGCGAAATGGTCGAGCCCAATTGCTTCGTATCCCTGGTCCACGATCGCCCGCGCTNGTTAGACTTGGCGAAATGGTCGAGCCCAATTGCTTCGTATCCCTGGTCCACGATCGCCCGCGCTGCCAGCTGCGATTGGGCAAAGCGCTCCGCCGGACCCGGCAACCAGGCCTCGTCGATCATCGTCTGGTGTTTCTTGAACCACGGCACATGGGCGTAGCCAAAAAGCGCTATCCTGTCGGGTTCCAAGGTCAGCGCCTGCGCGACGGTGGAGGAGACGCTCTCCCTCGTCTGGTGCGGCAGGCCGTAGAGCAGGTCCAGATTCACGGACTCGACCCCGCGCGAACGAACACCGTCGACTACAGACTTGGTCTGCAAAAAGCTCTGCTCGCGGTTGATTGCCTTTTGCACCTTCGGATCGAAATCCTGAACGCCGAGGCTCGCACGGGTCATGCCGATTTCGGCAAGCGCATCGAGGCGGGCATCGTCCATATCGTTGGGTNCGGTTCCCAGCGCCACCATATCTTCGGGCTTGAGCATCGTCGGCGAACCACCGCCGAAATGGACGGCACGCACACGGCCTTTGCCTGCAACAAGACCGGCGACGGTAGCGATCTCGGCATGCAGTGAGCGGAGATAGATCCTCACCGGTTCGTAATGGCGTGTCTGCTTGGTATGGCAGGCACAGAACCAGCAAAGCTTGTCGCAGTATGGGATGTGCAGATAGAGCGAGATTTCGTCGCCCTCGTNGGTCACCGGTTCGTAATGGCGTGTCTGCTTGGTATGGCAGGCACAGAACCAGCAAAGCTTGTCGCAGTATGGGATGTGCAGATAGAGCGAGATTTCGTCGCCCTCGTTGAGCGCTTGAAGCCAGCCACGACAAACGGCAGCATCAACGCCTGGATGGAAATGCGGCGCGGTCGGGTAGCTCGTGTAGCGTGGAACGTTCTCACCGAGCCTGGCTACTAATTCTGGCCGCATGTCGCTATCCGATCCCCTTTGCATGGCGCGACACTGATCACATTGGGCGCGAGCGGCCTTGATTTCGGTCAAGGCCGCCCGCGGACAAACTGACGCAAGGTTCTTTTGTCCGCCAATGCTACCTTCCGGACAGATGGAATCTCTCGGACGATTAAGATGACGGTGCGCCAAGACGTTCACAGTTCCAGCATTCCAGTGCTTTGCCAGTCTTGCGAGGCACGGCACCGAGGCGTTTGCGGTGCGCTTGATCCCGACCAATTGGTAAGCCTGGCCAAGACCTCCTCGAGGCATACCGTTGAACCGGGCACAGAACTGATTGGCGACGCCGAGACCGTCGACAGTTATTCGAACGTGCTTTCCGGCGTTGTGAAGCTGACCAAGAGCCTTTCGGACGGGCGCCAGCAGATTGTCGGCCTCCAGTTCGCCCCCGATTTTCTGGGCAGGCCCTTCAAGGTGGAAAGCGCGATCAACGCTGAAGCCGCAACCGCGGTTTCCGTGTGTTCGTTTCCAAAGGCCGCCATCGAGCGGATGATGAAGGAATCTCCGGAACTCGAGCATCGTCTGCTCAAACAGGCGCTCAACGAACTCGACGAAGCCCGCGACTGGATGGTGACGCTCGGGCGCAAGAGTGCTTCGGAAAAGGTGGCGAGCTTTCTCCTGATGATCGCCAGGAACATCGATCCCACGCTGGACCCGGCGGCGCAGTCGACGACCTTCGACCTGCCTTTGACACGCGCCGATATCGCCGATTTTCTCGGCTTGACGATCGAGACGGTCAGCCGCCAACTGACCAGGCTGCGAACAGACAGCGTGATCCGGATCGACAATAATCGGCACGTGACGGTGGACAATATGGGCCGGCTGGAACGCCGCTCCGGCGCCTAACCGCCATCGACGACCCCGATCATCGGCAAGACGTGCTCGCGTTCGAAGGCGATATGCCGGCGCAAGCTTTCGAAGAAGCCGCGCAGCATGAAGCCGACAGCCTCGGCGTTCTCAACCGTCTCTCCATGGCCGATCGCCAGCAGGATTTCAGTCACCTCGCCGGCAAAGCATTCGTCCTCGACGTGTTCGGCGCGCAGTCGACGAGTTGAAGCAAGGTTGGCATCCCTGCCGGTCAAAGCAGCCTCGTAGGCCGGAAAGATCACCGTCTCCTCATATTGATGAATGTTGCGCAACAGCGGAACGATCGCGTTTGCCGCAGCCAGGCATGCCAGGCTATCGACCCTGGGCAGGGTGTCGGCTATTTTTTCCAAGGCATCGCAGAGCTGCAGCTTTTCCAGATGCGCACGTTTCATGAGCGCAACCGGGACTGCTTCTCTGCCAGATCGAACTATCGGCATCGATCTGTCGCGGCTCGTTTCGAACAGCGACGATCGCAGCTCCCTCTCCCTGTTCAATAACAGCCTCCCGATCCTTTGCAAATCCAACGCTGCCCAATCCAAAATCAAATGGCTTTGACATGGATCAAGGCGCCAGCCGCGTGACTGCTGGATTGGTGTCAGGCGGATTGACGTCCGCGCACAGGAATCCGAAGTCGGGGACAGGTCATGAAGTTCGGCACGCAAGTCTTCGCTTTGGCCCTTTTTACCTTTGCCGCCCTGGTGGCCGCCGGTTTCGGAGTGGACGAGCCCTTCCGGCAGCATATGTGGGTGCTGTTTCTTGTGCTGCTCAGTTTTGTCGCCATCCTCCTCCGCAACACGAGTTTCGAAGCTGCCGCTCCGATCGACCCGTCCGCCTACATGGATGGTCCAATCCGCTACGGCGCCATCGCCACCATGTTCTGGGGTGTGGTTGGCATGCTGGTCGGGGTGGTCATCGCGCTGCAGCTTGCCTATCCCGATCTCAACATCCAGCCCTGGTTCAACTTCGGCCGCTTGCGGCCTCTGCACACCTCGNCTGCAGCTTGCCTATCCCGATCTCAACATCCAGCCCTGGTTCAACTTCGGCCGCTTGCGGCCTCTGCACACCTCGTGCGTCGTCTTCGCCTTTGGCGGCAACGCGTTGCTTTGCACGTCTCTCTATGTCGTCCAACGCACCTGCCGCGCTCGGCTGTTCGGTGGCGATCTCGCCTGGTTCGTGTTCTGGGGCTACCAGCTCTTCATCGTCATGGCCGCGACCGGTTATCTGCTCGGCATCACCGAGAGCCGCGAATATGCGGAACCCGAATGGTATGTCGACATCTGGCTGACCATCGTCTGGGTCGCCTACCTGATCCTGTTCCTGGGCACGATCCTGAAGCGCAAGGAACCGCACATCTACGTCGCCAACTGGTTCTACCTTTCCTTCATCGTGACCATCGCGATNATCCTGAAGCGCAAGGAACCGCACATCTACGTCGCCAACTGGTTCTACCTTTCCTTCATCGTGACCATCGCGATGCTGCATGTGATCAACAACCTATCGATGCCGGCCTCCTTTCTCGGCTCCAAGAGCTATTCTGCATTTTCCGGAGTTCAGGACGCCCTGACGCAATGGTGGTACGGCCACAATGCCGTCGGGTTCTTCCTCACAGCCGGCTTCCTCGGCATGATGTATTATTTCGTGCCCAAGCAGGCCAACCGGCCGGTCTATTCCTACCGCCTGTCGATCGTCCATTTCTGGGCAATCATCTTCCTCTACATCTGGGCCGGGCCCCATCACCTGCACTACACCGCCCTGCCCGATTGGGCGCAGACGCTCGGCATGGTGTTCTCGATCATGCTGTGGATGCCATCATGGGGCGGCATGATCAACGGCCTGATGACGCTGTCGGGCGCCTGGGACAAGCTGCGCACCGATCCCATCATCCGCATGATGGTGATGGCCATCGCCTTCTACGGCATGTCGACCTTCGAAGGCCCGATGATGTCGATCAAGACGGTCAACTCGCTGTCGCATTATACCGACTGGACCATTGGCCACGTCCATTCCGGCGCACTCGGCTGGGTCGGCATGATCTCGTTTGGCGCAATCTACTTCATGGTGCCGAGACTCTGGAACCGTGAACGCCTCTATTCGCTCAGGCTCGTCACCTGGCATTTCTGGCTGGCGACGCTCGGCATCGT